>CABSFC010000046.1 GCA_902476875.1 uncultured Oscillibacter sp.
AAAGCAGCGGGCCGTTTGCTGTGCGTCAGGCTCTCTCCGGCGTGGTGGCGTCCCACGCCTCGTGGTCCGTGTGGAGCAGGTGGTGGGCTCTCTCCCCCAGGGGCTTTTTCAGGTAGGCGCGGTACAGCTCCTGGATGTCCGGGTTCTCGTGGGAGAAGCGGATGTCGGACCCGGCGTCCAGCTTCCACAGCTGGTTCCCCCGGGACGGCGCCATCTCCACGCCCTCGTGGATGGGCTGGCCGCCGCCTCCGGCGCAGCCGCCGGGACAGGCCATGACCTCCACAAAGTCGTAGTCCGCCTCGCCGCCGTCCACGGCCTCCATCAGCTTCCGAGTGTTGGCAAGGCCGCTGACCACCGCCACGCGGACGTCGCCGGCGCCGGGGATGGTGAAGACGGCCTCCTTCCAGGGCTTGCTGCCCCGCACCTGGCTGAACGCGTCGGGGTCGGGGTTCTTGCCGGTCACCAGGAAATAGGCGCTGCGCAGGGCCGCGTCCATGACGCCGCCGGTGGCGCCGAAGATCACCGCCGCGCCGGTGCCGGAGCCCAGGGGGCTGTCGAAGGGCTCCTCCTCCAGATCGGAGGGGACGATACAGTCGCTGCGGAACAGGCGCACCATCTCCCGGGTGGTCAGCACCGCGTCCACGTCGGGGTCGCCGCAGGCGTCGCGCATGGTGGGCAGCTCGCTCTCCGCCTTCTTGGCGGAGCAGGGCATGATGGACACCACAAACATCTTGTGGGGGTCGATGCCCATCTTCTCCGCGAAATAGCTCTTGGCCACCGCGCCGAACATCTGCTGGGGGGACTTGGCGGTGGACAGGTTCTCGGTGTAGGCCGGGTACTGAGTCTTCAAAAACCGCACCCAGCCGGGGCAGCAGGAGGTGAACATGGGCCAGCGGTGCTTTCCACGGTGAGTGAAGCGCTCAATGAACTCGCTGCCCTCCTCCATGATGGTCAGGTCGGCGGTGAAGTTGGTGTCGAACACGTAGTCAAAGCCTACGCGCTTCAGCGCGGCCACCAGCTTGCCCACCGGCACCTGCTTGTTCTTGTTGACGGTGCCGAACACCTCCGCCCAGGCCACCCGCACGGCGGGGGCCACCTGGACCACCGTGGTGACGGAGGGGTCCGCCAGGGCCCGCAGCACCCGGTTGGTGTCGTCCCGGACGGTCAGCGCGCCGGTGGGGCAGTGGGTCACGCACTGGCCGCAAAAGGTACAGGCGGTGTTTTTCAGATGGCGGTTGTAGCTGACGTCCACCGTGGTGCGGGAGCCGGTGCCCGCCACGTCCCAGATGTGCATGCCCTGGATTTTGTCGCAGACCTGGACGCAGCGCATACACTTGATGCACTTGCTGGCCTCCCGGACGATGGGGGTGCTCAGGTCCACCCGGGTCCGTTCCGGCTGGACATCGTAGGGCTGGAAGTGGATGTTCAGGTCGTGGGACAGCCGCTGCAGCTCACAGAAGCCGCTGCGGATGCAGGTGGTGCAGCTGGAGTTGTGCTGACTGAGGATCAGCCGCAGGTTGGTCTTCCGGGCCTGCCGGACCCGGGGCGTGTTGGTCCGGATGGACATGCCCTCCAGCACCTCGGTGTTGCAGGCGGGAACCAGACGGTCGGTCCCCTCGATCTCCACCACGCACATGCGGCAGGCGGCGATCTCGTTGATCTCCTTCAGAAAGCACAGGTGGGGGATGGGGATGTTGGCCTTTTCGGCGGCCTCCAGGATCGTGGTGCCCTTGGGAGCGGACAGCTCCCGGCCGTTGAGCTTGAAAGTTACCATGTTTCCACACGTCCTCCCTTGAAGATTCCATAGCCAAAGTGGTCGCACCGCAGGCAGCGGGAGGACTCCTGAGCGGCCTCCTCGTCGGTCATGCCGCGCTCGATGCACTGGAAGTCGCACTTGCGCTCGCAGGCGTCCCGCTCCGTGGCGTTGACGCGGCCCCGGGGCCGCAGGTCCGTGCAGCGGGGCGTGGGCACCCTGACGTCCGCCTTGATCTCATGGTTGAAGCCCAGATACTCGTCGATGTTGGCGGCGGCCGCCTTGCCGGCGGCGATGGCGCGGATGACCGTGGCGGGGCCGGTGACGCAGTCGCCTCCGGCGAACACGCCCTCCACGTCCGGGATCTGGGTGCTGGTGTTGGCGGACAGGGTGCCGCCGCGCTGGACCCTGATGCCGCTCTGCTCAAAGCCGTGGGACTCAATGCCCTGGCCGATGGCCACGATGACCACATCCGCCGGGATGCGCAGAGGCTCCACGGAGGCGGTGTTGGGCCGTGGGCGGCCCGCCTTGTCGATCTCGCCGATGATCTGGGGCTGGGTCCACAGGGCGGCGACGTGGCCGTTCTCGTCGGCCTCGATCCGCAGCGGCGCCTGGAGGGTCAGGACCTCGGCGCCCTCCGCGATGGCGCCCTCCACCTCCTCCCGCTGGGCCGTCATGTCCTCCTGGCGGCGGCGGTAGACGCAGGTGACCTTCCGGGCCCCCAGGCGGATGGCGCTGCGGGTCACGTCCATGGCCACGTTGCCGCCGCCGATGACCGCCACGCTCTGGCCGGTGAAGTCCGGCATCTCCTCGTCGCCGATGTGGCGCAGCATCTCCACGGCGGAGATGACGCCGGCGCTGTCCTCGCCCTCGATGCCGGTCTTCTTGTCGGTGTGGGCGCCGATGGAGATGTACAGGCAGTCATGCTCCTTCCGCAGCTGGTCGAAGGAGACGTCCTGCCCGACCTTCACGCCGGTATGTACCTCGATGCCCAGGGACAGGATGGACGCGATCTCCTCGTCCAGCTTCTCCCGGGGGAAGCGGTAGCTGGGGATGCCGTAGCGCATCATGCCGCCCAGCTTGTTCTGCTTTTCATAGACGGTGACTCTATGGCCCATCAGCGCCAGGAAGTAGGCGGCGGAGAGGCCGCCGGGGCCACCGCCGATGATGGCCACGGACTTGCCGGTGGCCGGGGCCTTTTTGGGTTGGGGCACGTCTCCGGCGTGGTCCACGGCGTAGCGCTTCAGTCCCCGGATGTTCAGGGCGTTATCCACCATGTTCCGGCGGCAGCGGGCCTCGCAGGGGTGCTCGCAGATATAGGCGCAGGCGGTGGGGAAGGGATTGTCCTTCCGGATGAGCCGCACGGCGTCGGCGCAGCGGCCCTCGTTCACCAGGGAGATGTAGCCCGGGATGTCCACGCCCGCCGGGCACAGGGCCACGCAGGGCACGGGGTTTTTCAGCGTTCCCAGGCAGCGGTGGTGAAGGATGTGCTCCTCGTAATCGTCCCGGAAGCCCTTCAGGCCCATCAGCACCAGATTGGCGGCGTCGATGCCGATGGCGCAGTCCGCCGTGTCCACAATGACTTGGGCGGTGTTTTCGATCCGGGGCAGGATGCTGATGTCCGGCTCTCCGTCCAGCACCTCCCGGATCATGTTGGAGAGCTGGGCAAGGCCGATACGGCAGGGCACGCACTTGCCGCAGGTCTGGGCCTGGCACAGGTTCAGGAAATTCAGCGCCATGTCCACCGGGCACAGCCCCGGCGGGCTGGACGCGATCCGCCGCTCCATGTTGCGGTACAGCTGCTCCACCACGGCCTGGGCCTGACCGGGCGTTTTGACTTCTAATCTGCTCATCTCTGTTCTCCTCCTCTGGGCCGACGTAACGCCGGCCTAAAAATGACCCCTCATAACGTAAGTATAGCGGCGACGTTGCGCAAACGCAAGATATTTATCAAAAAAATTTTCAGGCAAACTAAAAAATTATTATTTCACAAACATGAGAGCCGCCAGCGGCGCTTCGCCGCATGAGGAAACCGCCTGCCCCAAAACGGAGCAGGCGGTCTGCATGGAAGGGGGCCGAAGACCCCGTCCCCGCGGCGCGGGGCTGGTTGATCAGGGGTTCCAGCGCGGGTGGAGGTATGCTTCCGGGTTGGCCACCGCGGGCCAGCGCTGGCCGTGCAGGACGGCGACGCAGCCCTCGGCGCACATGGTGGCCGCCCGGATGGTGGCCTCCCGGGTCTGGGCGGCGCTGTGGGGGGAGAGGATCAGGTTGGGAGCGGCGCACAGCGGGTTTTCCGCCCGGAGCGGCTCCTCCACCGTCACGTCCAGGCCGGCTCCGGCGATGACGCCCTCCCGCAGCGCCGCGATCAGCGCCGCCTCGTCCACGATGCCGCCCCGGGCGCAGTTGATGAGCAGGGCGGTGGGCTTCATCTGCCGCAGCTGCTCCTGGCCCAAAAGGCCCCGGGTCTCGCCGTTCAGCGGGGTGTGGATGGTGACGATGTCGCTGGCGGCCAAAAGCTCCGAAAGCGCTTGGCAGCGCGTCGCGCCTCCGGCCTCCATGTCCCCATCAGGGCAGTAGGGGTCGTAGGCCAGCAGGCGCATCCCCAGGGCGCGGCACAGCCTGCCCACCCGCTTTCCGATATCCCCGAAGCCGACGATGCCAACGGTCAGGCCCTGCAGCTCAAATGTCTTTCCGCTGTTGCGGATCTCAAAGTTGCCCCGGACGGCCTCGTTGTGGCACTCCACAATGTTGGAGGCCAGCGCGAACATCAGCGCCAGGGTGTGTTCCGCCACGGAGTCCGCGTTGCAGTGGGGCGCGATCACCACCGGGATGCCGCGCTCGCTGGCGGCGGCGATGTCGATGCTGTCGTACCCCACGCCAGAGCGCCCGATCACCCGCAGCCGGGGCGCCGCCTCGATCTCGGCGCGGTTCATGTGACCGATGCGGACGATCATGCACTCCGCGTCCCGCAGCTCCTCCAGATACTCGCTGGGGTTCGCGTTGTCCGCGACGTAGACGGAACCCTCCGCCGCCAGCGGCTCATACCCGGCGGCGCACAGCGCCTGGGTCATGACGATTTTGCTCATATGGTCTCCTCCTCGTTCCACAGTAAAAGATTGCCCCGCGCGTCAAAGGGCAGCGGCGCGCACTCGCCGGCGATCTCCATGCCGGGTGTCTCCCGCGCCTGGTCCCAAAACGCCTCCGAGAGATACAGCTCGCCCATATGCAGCGTGTTTCGGATCAGGACCACCCGCATGCGGCCGGGGGCGACGCCGTTGCAGGTCTTGACCGCGGCCTTGATGGCCATCTCGTCGTCCCGCAGCACCATGGCCAGCTTGACGGGCAGGAACACGGTGGACGTCAGGGCGTTTGGATAGGTGGCCAGAAAGTCCATCTTGTTGAAAAAACGCACGGTGGTGGTGTCCGCCTGACCGATCCCCAGGCCGTTGCCGTGGGACACGTCGGTCAGGTCCAGGACGCAGGTCCGCTGCTTTTTGATGCCTCCGCCTCCGTAAGGCGTGGACCAGGTGCCGGTGATATTGGGGTCCATGCCGCTGCCGGAGAAGTTTTTGCCGATCTCCTTGACCACCAGCACGTCCGTCTCCGGCACCAGGATGCGGGGCATCAGGCTCTTGGCATACTCCAGCAGGGCCGGCTCCCGCTCCGGGATCTCCTCGTTGCGCAGCACCACGATCCGGTTGGTCTGGTCGTATGCGTTCTCAATGGTCCCCACGCCGAACAGCACGTTGGTGTGGGTCCGCACGTAGTTGCCGATCAGCGGGATGCGGGTGGCGAAGGGCCCGAAGCCGTCCTTGTGCAGGCTGTCCGCGCCCTTCTGCTTGCCAAGGCCGATGCACATCATCTTGGTCAGGCCGGACTCGATGGGGCCGCGGAAGGCGCTGTGGGGCTTGATCCGGTTGACCACGACGATGCCGTCGGCCTCATAGGCCAGCCGGTCGATATACACCGGCAGCAAGGCGCCGTCCTCGGACACATCCCCCAGGTGGACCGTCTCCATGGAGGATCTGATCGGGCAGCCGCAGAATTCCTCCGTGATGCCGTAGCCCGTCAGGATCTGGCGCTGTCCCTCGGCGGTGGAGCCGCCATGGCTGCCCATGGCGGGGATGATGAAGGGCCTGGCCCCGGCCCGCCGCAAAAAGGCGGCGGTCTCCCGCAGGATGACGTTCATGTTGGAGATCCCGCGGCTGCTGCCGGTGATGGCCACCGTCATGCCCGGGCGGATCAGCGGGAGCAGGCCGGCGGCCTCCAGCCGCGCCCGGGTCTCGGCGGCGGGGTCCGCGATGTGGTCGTTGGGGAAGGTCTGGGTCGCCCGGAACATCCGGGGGAGGGCGACGTCCGCCAGAAGGGGTTCGATCTTGCTGTAATCCGTAAATTTTTCAGCCATAAGCATCTCCTGCCGTGTAAAATCTCTGAGACATCGATACCATTATAACAGGCGGAGGCGGAAAAGGCTTTGGCGATATCTTTGATTTATCCGGCATTTTTTTAGAAAAAAAGCGGTGCCGGGCGATGCTCAGCACTGCTTTGGGATCTCGAAGTCGCCGTCCGGCAGATAGGGGCTGTGGGGAGAGATGTTGATCCCCACGTCCGAATTGGCCCGGCGGAGGTACTGGCTGGGGGAGATGCCGGTCTCCCGCTTGAACATCCGGGAAAAGGACGCGGCGTCCATCCCTGCCTGTGCCGCCAGCTCGCCCACCGTGCAGTCCGTGGTGAGCATCCGCTCCCGGGCCAGCTCGACCTTCTTCCGGTGGAGATAGCGGGCCGGACTGCAGCCGAGAGCCTGCTTGAAAGCGGTGGAAAAGTAGGACGGCGTGTATCCGCAGAGACCCGCCAGGAAGGAGACCGGCGGCATCTGCTCCGGGTGCTGCTCGATATAGGTCAGCGCGGGATACAGCGAAGCGCCGGAGCCGCCGGGGAGCATGGGATGGGAGACGGACTCCCGCGCCTCCCGGCGCAAAAGCAGCAGCAACAGCTCCGTCATGCGGGTGTTGATCAGGGCCTCCGCGTAGGCTTCGTCCCGGACCGCCAGGTGGAAGATGCTCATGACCAGGGAATGTTCGTAGGCGTCCAGCGGCAGCGCCAGGGGCAGGGCGTTCAGCGGCTCCAGAAAGGCGCCGGCGGCGGAGAACTTGATGTCGAAGCTCTGCATGGCGTCCTCTCCGAAGATCGCGTGCTCCACATGGGGCGCGATGCGCAGAAAAAGCCCCCGCCGGGCGTCGATGACCCGGGACCCGATCTGGACCCGGCCGCGTCCGCTGATGATATAGACGCAGTGAAAAAAGGGGTGCGTGTGAAGGGGGATGTACTCTCCCCGCTCCTTGCGCTCCTTGACGATGCGGTGTACCTGCACGGACAGCGACATGGCTCCCTCCCTTTGGCGCGCGGAATCCTGAAAAGCGCGCTTCCCAAAGGCCCCGCGCTCTCCACAAAAGTGATTATAGCCTTTGCGGCGCGGCGGCGTCAAGACATGACCGCCAAAAGCCGCCGGGGAGAACCGTTCCCCGGGCCGTTTTTACGGTGTACCGCCGCGCCGGTTTGTGGTATAATGTCCACAGCACACGCCGGGGCGGACGGCTTGCCCCGCGCGCCGGACCCACAGCGCGTTTTGGAACCGGCCCTCCGTCTGGCCGGAGGGAGATACCATCTGTTTAAGGAGGTCTACATCCATGAAAAAACTCACCGCGCTTTTTCTTGCGCTGCTTCTGACGGCGGCGCTCTGCGCCCCAGCCATGGCGGCGGGCACCGGCTTCAGGAAGGTCAACAGCTACACGCCGGGCCAGTTCACCGACGTTCCCGACGGCCTTTGGTGCGCCGCCAACGTACAGACGGCCTATGAGTACGGCATCATGTCCGGAATGACCGGCACACTGTTCAACGTGGGCGGGAACGTCAGCGTGGCGCAGACCATCGTCATGGCCTGCCGCCTGCGCGACGGCTACTACCGCGCCGGCGCCGAATTCCCCGTGGGCGACCCGTGGTATCAGCCCTATCTGGAGTACGCGCAGAAGAATGGCATCGCCTGGGAGTACGCCGATTACGGCGCCGCCGTCAGCCGGGCCGATTTCGCCGTGATCCTCGGCAGCGCCCTGCCGGATCAGGCGCTGAAGCCCATCAGCGGCATCGAGGACGGCGCCATCCCGGACGTGGCCGCCGACGCGCCGTATGCCGCGGCGGTGTACCGGCTGTACAGGGCCGGCGTTCTGACCGGCAACGACGCCAGGGGCACCTTTACACCCAACAGCCCGATCTCCCGGGGCGCGGCGGCGGCCATCATCGGCCGCATGGCGGACAGCTCCCTGAGAAAGGCCGTCACGCTGGAAAAGGACCCCTTCGAGCCCGTCCCCATGGCCCAGCTGTCCAACCTGGCCAGCCTGCGCAAAAAGTGCACGGACGATGAGCTGCGGGCGGCCTATGACGTGGCCCTGGAGATCGTCACGCCTCTTGCCAAGAAGTCCCGGGAGGAGCAGCTCCAGGGCATTGCCAAGGCTCTCCGGGACATGTTCGACAAGGGCATGACCTACTCCACCGACGCGCCGCACTACAACGACCCCTACGGGTACTTCGTTCTGAAGACAGCCTCCTGCGCGGGCTGCACGCGGGCCACGGGGCTGTGCCTGAACATCCTGGGCATCCCCTACGAGCACGTCAACGAAAACCAGTGGGGCCACCAGTGGTGCCGTGTGGAGGTGGACGGCAAGTACTGGATCTGCGACGCCTACGGCCTGTACTGCGGCGTGGAGCCGGCCCCCTATCAGCACCCGAGATTCTGAGCGTGAAAAACGGCGGCGGGACCCGCGGAAAGATGTCCGCGGGTCCCGCCCTCTTTTCGCGCCGCGGGCAATTTACCCAAATTTGCGTTGTACTTTAGCTGGAAATATGTGATAATAGGCATATCATCGTGACAAGGAGTGTGGTCGTTCATGACAACACAAGCGGCGTATTCCGCCGAAGAGCTGCGCTATCTGAATATGCTGGCCCGCCAGTATCCCACGGTCCAGGCCGCCAGCGCGGAGATCATCAACCTCCAGGCCATTTTGAACCTGCCCAAGGGGACGGAGCACTTCATCTCCGACATCCACGGGGAGTACGAGGCGTTTTTGCACATCCTCAACTCCTGCTCCGGCGTGGTAAAGGAGAAGGTGGACGAGCTGTTTCTCACCAGCCTGCCCCAGGCGGAGCGGAACCAGCTGGCCACGCTGATCTACTACCCCAAGGAGAAGCTGGAGCTGGCGCGCCGGAGGGCGGAGAACCTGCAGGAGTGGTACCGGATCACCCTTCACCGGCTGGTGGAGATCTGCCGCCTGGTCACCTCCAAATACTCCCGTTCCAAGGTGCGCAAGGCCCTGCCCAGGGATTACAGCTACATCATCGAGGAGCTGCTCCACACCCACCGGGAGGAGACCGCCAAGCGGGACTACTTTGAAAACATCATCAACACCATCATCGACACGGGCCAGGCCCCCGGCTTCATCGAGGCGGTGTGCGGCCTGATCAAGCGCATGGCGGTGGACCACCTGCACATCGTGGGTGACATCTTCGACCGGGGCCCCCGGGCGGATATCATCATGGACTCCCTGCTGGACTACCACAGCGTGGACTTCCAGTGGGGCAACCACGACATCCTCTGGATGGGCGCGGCCTCCGGCTCCCGGACCCTGGTGGCCACCGTGCTGGCAAACTCCATCCACTACAACAACCTGGAGGTGGTGGAGACCGGCTACGGCATCTCCCTGCGCCCCCTGTCCGTGTTCGCCAACGAGGTCTACCGGGACTGCGACACCAGCCGCTTCGCCGTCAAGCTCACCGGGGACGACGCGCCGTCCTACTCGGAGAAGGACAAGCTGCTCTCCGCCCGGATGCACAAGGCCATCACCGTCATCCTCTTCAAGCTGGAGGGCCAGAAGCTCCTGCGCCACCCAGAGTACGGCATGGAGGACCGGCTGCTGCTGGACAAGATCGACTACAAGACCCGGAGCATCACCATCGGCGGCGTCGCCTATCCCCTGGAGGACTGCGACTTCCCGACGGTAAACCCGGCGGACCCCTACGCCCTGACGGCGGAGGAGGACGCGGTCATCAATCAGCTGACGGCCTCCTTCCGGCTCAGCGAGAAGCTCCAGCGGCACATCCGCTTCCTGTACTCCAAGGGCAGCCTCTACAAGGTCTACAACGGCAACCTCCTGTTCCACGGCTGCATCCCCCTGACGGCGGAGGGAGAGCTGATGACCTTCACCATCGGCGGAAAGGAGCGGCGCGGCCGGGAATTCCTGGACTACGCCGACACCGCCGCCCGGAAGGCCTACTACCGGGACCCCGGCTCCCTGGAGCGGCAGGACAGCCTGGACTTCCTGTGGTGGCTGTGGGCCGGGCGCAACAGCCCCATCTTCGGCCGGGACCGCATGACCACCTTCGAGCGGCGGCTCATCCGGGACGAATCCGCCTGGACGGAGCCGAAGAACGCCTACTACACCCTCTACAACGACCCGGCGGTGTGCGGCGCCCTGCTGCGGGAGTTCCAGCTGGAGGGCCCCCACTGCCACATCATCAACGGCCACATCCCGGTGAAGGCCGGAAAGGGCGAGTCCCCCATCAAGGGCGGCGGCAAGCTGATCGTCATCGACGGCGGCTTCTGCAAAGCCTATCAGCCCACCTCCGGCATCGCGGGCTACACGCTGATCTACAACTCCAGGTGTATGCGCATCGCCGCCCACCAGCCCTTTGTGGGCCGCAAGAACGCCATTGAAAACAACTGGGACATCGACTCCACCACCACGGTCTTCGAGCGCATGGACGCCCGCATGAAGGTGGCGGAGACCGACATGGGCCGCCAGCTCCAGGCGCGGATCGACGATCTGCGGGAGCTGCTGAACGCCTACACCTCCGGCGAGGTGGCGGAGGACCACGGCGCCCGTGCGGCGGACTGAGCCGCCGCACGGTCAGCGTGACGCAGAACAACCCTGTTATGGCGGCGAAGAGCCACCACCCGTGGCTGACAGTGCGCGGCAGATGGAAATGGGGGCCGCTGGGAAGCGCGGCGGTGAACAGCGTGTGCTGGCCATGGCCCCCAGGCCCGGCAGGCTCATGTGGCGTCGCTCCCTTTCGGATGATAGTCCAGCCATTGGTTGGTCACCTCCGTGCGTAGGCTCATGCCCGTGATGGCGGAGCTGTCCGCCAGATGGTATTGGATACAGCGGCCCACCGGCTCGCCATATACGATGGACCGGACAGAGAGCCGCCGCGGGCCGGCGCGGATGCCGCGGAATTTTGTGGAACACACAGGCGATCGACCGGCGGGCGCGCCATATGGACGCGCGGCGGGAACCAAAAGCGGGCGGGGGATGCCCCGCCTGCTTTTCGTCGCGGTCCCGCTGGCCCCCGCGCCTCTCCTCACAGGAGCTTCGGCGCAACCAGCATGGCCTGAAACCGGTCCTGGACGAAGTGGAACACGGCCTCCTCGTACCGCTGGTAGGCCAGCAGAAACGCGGCGCCCCGCTCGGTCAGGTGGGTGCCGCCGCCGTGGCTGCCGCCCTGCCTGCGGGCCACGACGGGGTAGCCCAGCTCCAGCTCCAGCGTGTTGATCATGCTCCACGCCTTGCTGTAGGAGAGGCCCATGGCGGCGCAGGCCCTGCGGACGTTCCGGGTGTCGGAGATCAAAAACAGCAGCAGCTTCAGCCTGCCGTCGAAAAAGGAGGATTCCCGCTCGATGCTCAGGCGGACCATGGGGTGGAGGATGGCGTGGTTGTGCTCCTCCAGCTGGGCCCGCAGCTCCTGCTGGTTGTGAACGTTGGTCAGAATGCCCCTGTCGCGGACCTCAACGAATGTCCGCCGGAGCCCCAGCGCCGAAAAAGCGCCCCGCAGCCCGTTTTCACCGCTGTAGGAGAGGAGCCGCGGAATGATGTCGTTGGACAGGAGGACCGGGTGTCCGGCGTGGCCGTCACAGGACGGCGTCACGACCGCGCCCTCCGCCTGCAAAAGCTGCGTCAGCGTGTCCGGGGTAAACATGGGGACGTTCACCGGCGTGAAGGCCACCCGGTCGCACTTCCCCTGCAGATACCGCAGGCCGATCTTGACGGAGTCGAACAGCGGCGGCGCCTCCGCCCGCTCGTTGGAAATGAAGATCACGCCATAGCTGGAGAGCTGGTATCGCAGTTCCTCCTCATCGACCCCGGTGATGATGACGATGGGGAAGATGCCCGCCTGCTGGAAGGTGATGACGATCCGCTCGACGATGGAGATGGAGCCGACCTGAAGCATGGGGACAGCGGTTTTCATACTTGCGGCGGCAATGATGCCGCCCACACGGCTGATGTGCATCTGATACGCCTCCTGTGCCGGTGTTTTTTCAATCGTATCACGAAGGGCGGCCAAATTCAAGCGGCGGCCGCCCGCCGGGAGCGCGCCGAAGGGAACGCGGGGCTGGCGAAAAGCCGGCCCCGCAAGCCGGATGGGTCAGGCCCCCACGGCCGGTTCCAGCCCACGGGCCGCCAGCCGCCTGTCGAACCCGCCGCCCCGGTAGACGAACACCAGCGTCCGCACCTGCTCGTGGGTCAGGTTGATGACGTCGCCGTTGCCGGCGGGGTCGCTGCCGTCGCCCTGGATGATGCCCGCGTCCATCAGCACCTCGATGACGGGCCGGAACTTCTCCGGCACGTCCTTCAAATATGGATATGTCACCATAGCTTCCTCCTCTCTCTGATCTTCGACAGGCGTGTGGAACAGCGCCTGTTCCGCCGCCCTGCGCCGGGTCAGCCCGGCCAAAACCCTGCCCCCGGCTTTGTTGTACAGCGCCATGGCCGCGCAGATCTCAGATGGCGTGCGGCCCCCGCAAAGGGTCTTCAGACACCCCGCGCCGCAGTTGAACGCGAAGGAGATCAGCGCGTCCCGCTGGTTGGCGTTCAGCCGGCCCGCCGGCGGGCAGTACGCCGGGTCGTCCACCATGTCCGCGAACCGCTGGCAGTCCGCCGCCAGCAGTGCGTCGGCCCGGGCCTGGGTGATGGTCTGCCCCTCGCGGACATCCGGGCCGTAGTGCCCCCAGCCGATGGTCCAGTACGCTTCCGTGGGCACGGCCCTGTACGCCGTCAGGCGGCAGCCCTCGAATTTTTTGATGAGCGCCAGTCCCGCCGCGCCGATGGGCTTACCCATTGCCGCCACCCGCCAATCCCTTCAGATGCCTGATGAGGTCCTCGTACAGGCCGTCGTATCCGTTCATGGCAATGTAGGCCACCACGCCGCCCGTGACAGCGCCTCCGGCGTACCAGTACCAGGCGGACGCCACGCCGAAGATCTCCAGATACGCCGCCGTGGCCAGCAGGGTCAGCAGCTCCGCCACCAGGACCGCGACGAGCTGGGCGTGATCGCCGAAGAGCCCCCACAGCCCCTTGACGACGTTGGTGAGCATGTTGGTCAGCGCCACCAGCAGCGGCAGCACCATTAAAATCGTGACAATGTTCATATGTGTTTCCTTTCCGGGCGTAAAAGGCGCCCTGCCGTTTTGTCCTTGATCAACTGTGGTTATAAATCGTTCCTGTCCGCGTTGGGCGAGGTATCTCCCGCCGCGCCTGTCGCGGCAGAGCGTCCCAGCGCGGCGTCGTACGTGATGCCGCCCCGGACGTTCTCCGCCCTGGATTTGCCGTAATACGCCGCCAGCACCACCGCGTTCCCCGCCTGACACAGGGTGATCAGCGCCGACAGTGGATACAGCGCCCCGGTAAAGCTCCGCACCACGCACAGGCGCATCAGATACAGCGTGGCCATGGACACCACGGTGACCAGCCCCAGCATCCAGAGGGCGATGAGCTTGGAGGCTGTCAGCCGCCTCCCGCCCGGGGCCTCGCGCCTGCCGCTCACAGCCCCACCCGCGCCAGCAGACAGGCGATGACGGCGGCGGCCACCGCCCAGACGGCCTTGTCCGCCAGCGTGTCCCAGCGCCTGCCGGGCCTGCCCTCCAGCGTGTCCACCTTGGCGTCGATGGCGTCCACCTTGTCGGAGATGTTCCTCTGCTGCTCCGCCATGACGGCCACGGATGTGGCGATGCTGTTCAGGGCCTCCTGATTCCGCTCCACGGCGTCCAGCCGGTGGGTATTGGACCTGGCCCGCTGTTCGATCTCCACGAGCCGCTCCGCCATCTCTTCATTGTTCATTCAGCGTTCACTCCCTCCCCATAAAACGTTCTTCGGGCGCCGTCGGACCGGAACAGGCGCTCTGATAATCGTCTCCCCCGGGGGGATTTTTGCACGCGGAAGTGCAACGCCGGAAAAAATTTTTTTCCGCGCGCCGCGCGGGGTGGTAGGCGCCGTCCTGTCCGAATCCAGCAATATTGTGCATAATATACAAATGTTTCGTATGGCTTTTGGATAAATTTGTGGCAGGAGGACAATAAATCCTTGAAAAAATGAAAATAATATCAGTTTTGTCCAGTGGATATTCTACCATTCTCTTTGTAAAATATCATTATAGCAAGCCCGGAGATCGTCTCCGAATTTGTCGAAAACCACGATATGCATAAGGAGGATTGCACAGTTATGAAAAAGAGGTTTCTTGCATTTGCCCTGACCCTGACCATGATGCTGACCCTGCTGGCCGGCTGCGGCGGCGGCAGCACCGAGCAGACCCAGCAGCCCGCCGACAGCGGCGAGGAGCAGACCCAGCCCGTGGAGCCCGCGGTGGAGCTGACCGCCACCCAGAAGATCATCGCCGAGGCCGAGACCATGACCCTGGAGGAGCTGGCCAAGAAGGCCATCGAGGAGTCCAACGGCAAGACCTTCCTGGGCGTGGGCAACTCCAGCCGCGGCAAGAGCGCCCTGCCCCTGTTCATCGAGTACCTGCAGACCATCGACCCCTCCTACAATATGGAGTTCGAGTGGCAGCAGCCCAAGAACAACAAGATCTTTGACCAGCTGACCGCCGACTCCCTGAAGGACACCGGCACCTACGCCATGACGTTGATCCAGGACGGCAACCAGATCGAGAGCAAGATGGTCCAGACCGGCATCCTGGACACCTTCGTCCCCAAGGACTGGGCCGACGCCAACGGCACCACCGCCGACGCCTACCAGGGCTATTTGCCCCTGCAGACGTTGAACAAGGTCTTCATGTACAACAACACCGGCTCCAAGACCTATGACAACTGCTGGGACTTCGTGGCCGAGGGCGAGCACGGCCTGTACATGGACATCGACTCCGAGATCGTCGGCAAGAACTTCCTGTACATGCTGACCGAGGATACATACGCCGGCTGGCTGAAGGAGGCTTTCGAGGCCCTGTCCGCCGATGAGCAGGCCTACTTCCAGCCCACCATCAACGCCATGGAGTCCGAGGCCGCCGATCTGGGCCTGGGCGCCGACGGCAAGTACGCGCTGGCCTGGATCAAGCTGTGGGTGGAGTCCTATAACGCCCAGACCGACGACGGCCCCATCTGCAACACCCTGGTCGACAAGTCCGCCACCGATCAGTTCGGCCTGCTGGTGTACTCCAAGCTGCGCTCCGTGGAGGAGTCCAGCTCCGTCTCCGTCAACAACATCAACGTCGCGGCCTATGACGACGGCTACACCGGCATCGGCGGCTACGGCTACTGCCACTACCTGTTCGTCACCGACAACAGCCCCCTGCCCTGGACCGCCTGCGCTTTCATCGCCTACATGACCTGCACCGTGGACGGCTTCTCCGCCTGGGGCAAGGACATGGGCGGCTACTCCTCCAACCCCGAGGTCGCCGCTGAGAACGAGGAGGTCTACCACCACCAGACCGGCGGCATGGCCGAGGACGGCACCACCGTGGAATTCGCCGCCAAGAACGACGCCGGCTACGACTGGTGGACCACCGACGGCAAGCTGGTCCTGGAGGACCCCGAATACTGCGCCTCCGTGGCTTTCACCGTGGGCAGCTGGATCGAGATGCTGACCAAGTACAGCGCGGGCTGATCCCTCTGTGAAACTCCGCGGCTTTTCAAGGCACTGACGCGGAAATAGCATAGACCAAGCGTAAAAAGTGCCCTTGGAACGGTGTCACGCATACCGCGTCCAAGGGCGCTTTTCTTTAGAACCTGTATGCGCGGCCGGGAGCCCCCGGGCGCGGACGGGTCCTTCATCCCGGCCGCCCGCCGGCCTTGGAAGGGAGAACGTTATGAACCAGTCCATGATTTTCAAGAACAAGCTCAAGACTTACTTCTCCAAGCCCCACAACGTCATTTTGCTGCTGATGGGCATCGTGCTCACCTTCAGCACCGTGGCCCCCATCGTCGCCATTGTGGAGGACACCTTCAAGATCCACCCCGGCACCATCGACCAGCACCTGACGGGGATGGCCTCCGGCTACACGCTGGTGAACTACATCGATCTCTTCACCAGCCGGATGGCGAAGACCAATCTGTGGACGCCGCTTTTGAACACCGTCCTGCTGGCGGTGGGCACGTGCCTTGTGGCCATCCTCTTCGGCGGCGTCTTCGCTTTCCTCATCACCCGGACCAACATGGCGTGGAGGAAGTACCTCAGCTCCATTTTCATCTTCCCCTACATCATGCCCCAGTGGACCCTGGCGGTGGTGTGGCAGAACATGTTCAACTCCAACGCCGTCACCGGCACCTCCAACGGGTTGCTTGCCGCCACGTTGGGCGTGAACATGCCCCTCTGGTGGTGCAAGGGCCTGTTCCCAAGCGTTGTGGTGCTGGGCCTGCACTACGCCCCCTTCGCCTACATTCTGATCGGCGGCATCTTCCGCAACATGGACGCCAATCTGGAGGAGGCCGCCACCATCCTGGACACCCCCAAGTGGAAGATCATGTTCAAGGTCACGCTTCCCATGGTCAAGCCCGCCATCCTCTCCACCATCCTGCTGGTGTTCGGCAGCTCCATGGGCTCCTACCCGGTGCCCCACTATCTGGGATTGACCACCCTGGCCACCAAGTACGTGTCCATGAACTCCAAATACACCGGCGAGGCCAGCATCCTGGCCATCATCATGATGTTCTTCGGCGTGGCCATCATGCTTTTGAACCAGATCAGCCTCCAGAGCCGCAAGAGCTACACCACCGTCACCGGCAAGTCCGGCCAGATCTCCAAGATCAACCTGGGCCGGGCGGGCAGGTATGTCATCGCCCTGGCGCTGGTGATCGTGACCTTCTTCACCAGCATCTTCCCCATCGTCTCCTTCGCCTTTGAGACCTTCCTGCCCAACCCCGGCGACTACAGCTTCCTGTACACCGGCGACCCCAGCAACCTGACCGCCAAGTGGTGGACCACCGATGAAAACATCACGGAAAACGGCATGTACGGTCAGAAGGGCATCCTCCACAACGAGACCATCTGGCACGCTTTCAAGGGCACCATCCTGGTCAGCGTGTGCTGCGCGCTGCTGGCGGGCACCATCGGCACCCTGATCGGCTACGCTGTGGCCAAGAGCCGACGAAGTAAGTGGGCAAACTACGTCAACTCCGTGGCGTTTTTGCCCTACCTGATGCCCTCCATCGCCGTGGGTGTGGCGTTCTTCATCCTGTTCTCCAACGAGCATGTGAACCTGTTCAACACCTACACGCTGCTTATCATCGTGGGCACCATCAAGTACATCCCCTTCGCCAGCCGCAGCTCCCTGAACTCCATGCTGCAGCTCTCCGGCGAGATCGAGGAGGCGGCCGTCATCCAGGATATTCCCTGGATCAAGCGGATGACCCGCATCATCATCCCCATTCAGAAGTCCTCCATCATCAGCGGCTACCTGCTGCCCTTCATGACCTGCCTGCGGGAGCTGAGTTTGTTCATGCTGCTGTGCGTCCAGGGCTTCATCCTCTCCACCACGCTGGACTACTTCGACGAGATGGGCCTGTACGCTTTCTCCAGCGGCATCAACCTGATCCTCATCATCACCATTCTGGTCTGCAACACCCTTGTGAACAAAGTCACCGGCGCCAGCCTGGACAAGGGAATAGGAGGTTAAACCATGCCTGAAATCGTATTGACACACGTGACAAAGCGCTGGGACAAATTCTACGCCGTGGATGATCTGAATCTGGTCATCGACGACAACGCCTTCGTCACCCTGCTGGGGCCCTCCGGCTGCGGCAAGACCACCACGCTCCGCATGATCGCCGGTCTGGAGACCCCCACCAGCGGCCGCATCACCATCGGCGACAAGGTGGTGTTCGACAGCGAGGCCGGCATCAACGTGCCGCCCAACAAGCGCAAGGTGGGCTTCCTGTTCCAGAACTACGCCCTGTGGCCCAACATGACGGTCTATCAGAACATCTCCTTCGGCCTGTCCAACATCAAGGAAGAGCTGCCGAAGATCGACCTGGAGGCCCGCCGCACCGCCGCCCTGATCCGCATCCTGCAAAAGGCGGACGACGTGGTGAAGACCATCTCCGAGTGCGTGGACAAAAAGGGCAAGCTGGACGTGAACAAGGCCCACATCAAGCTCATCGACCGCTATGAGATCTCCATCAACACCGCGAAAACGCTGATGGGCTACAAGCTCCACGAGTCCATGGAGCCCGCCACCGTCGCCAAGGCCAAGCTGGCGGAGCTGGAGAAGGCCCTGCAGGCGGCGGAGGCCAAATGCAAAGCCGAGGGCTGCGCTTTCAGCCCGGACTACGCCTACTTAAAGGACGGCAAGCCCGTCACCTCTGTCCGCAAGCTCAGCCAGGAGGAGATCGACCTCTCCGTCCGGCGGGTGGCCCGCATCGTGAAGATCGGCATGTTCATGGACCGCTACCCCGCGGAGCTGTCCGGCGGCCAGCAGCAGCGGGTGGCCATCGCCCGCACCCTGGCCCCGGAGCCCACGGTGCTGTTCATGGACGAGCCGCTGAGCAACCTGGACGCCAAGCTCCGCCTGGAGATGCGCTCCGAGCTGCAGCGGCTCCACCTGGAGACCGGCAGCACCTTCGTCTACGTCACCCACGACCAGATGGAGGCCATGACCCTGGCGACCAAGATCTGCCTGATCGACAACGGCGTCCTCCAGCAGTACGACGCGCCCCTGGACGTGTACGGCCAGCCCGCCAACCTCTTTGTGGCGGACTTCGTGGGCAATCCCGCCATCAACTTCATCGACGGCAGAGGCGCCCAGAACGCCGACGGCACCATCTCCCTGACGGCGCTGGACGGCGCCCACCTGACGTTCCAGCCCGCCGCGCCGCTGGACCTGGCGGACTGGTTTGCCAAAGCCGACGCCGCCGACGACGCCAAACGGGAGGCGGAGGCCGCCAAGGCCAGGGAGAAGGGCCATGTGGAAAAGGGCAACAAGGACGCCCGCTTCCGCTATCACGTGGCCAAGGTCAACGAGGAAGAGGACTTCGGCGACGAGGAAGTGCTGACCGACGAGGACCTCGTTCTCGGCGTCCGCCCCGAATTCCTGGACATCCGCGAAAACGGCGCCCTGGAGGGCGAAATCTACTCCGCCATGCCCACCGGCATGGAGACCACCGTGAAGGTGCGCATCGGCGAATTCCTGCTGACCGGCGTGGTGTTCGGCGGCGTGCTGTACCAGATCGGTCAGAAGGTCCGGGTGGACTTCCGGGGCAATGACGTGGTAGTATTCAGCCGTAAAAACGGCCGTTTGATCACCCGGGGCAGTCTGACTGTCCAGTGACAAAGCGCGCTGTCCGGCGGGGCCTCTCG
>CABSFC010000047.1 GCA_902476875.1 uncultured Oscillibacter sp.
TGTGCCGCCAACGGCGGCGCGGCGGTTTCGTATCTAGGGGGGACGAAGTCCCCCCTAGAGGCCGCTTAGTATTTCCGCGCGTCCTTCACATGGGCCAGGTGATCCTTGTAGGCCTCGATGTTCTCCTTGCGCTCGGAGACCTCGGTGTCGCCCACGCGCCACCAGGAGCCGTAGCCGTCGGTCATGGTCTTGGGCAGGACCTTGATGTCGAACAGGACGGGCTGGTTCTTCACCTTCTTGGCATCCTCGAAAGCGGCCACCAGCTCCTCCATGGTGCGGATGGAGTAGCTCTTGCAGCCGTAGCCCTCCGCCACCTTGGCGTAGTCGATGTTCAGGAAGTCGCCGAACAGGCCCTCCTTGTTGCGGTAGCGCAGCTCGGTGCACAGGGTCTTGTTGCCGTGGCCCACCTGCAGGTTGTTGATGCAGCCGAAGGAGGCGTTGTCGAACAGGCAGATGTTGATCTTCTTGCGCTCCATGACGGCGGTCACCAGCTCGCCGTGGAGCATGTTGAAGCTGCCGTCGCCGCACATGGCGTAGACCTCCCGCTTGTCGCCGATGGCCAGCTTCACGCCCAGGGCGCCCGCGACCTCATAGCCCATGGTGGAGTAGCCGTACTCCATGTTGTAGCAGTCGATGCCGGTGGGACGCCACATGCGCTGCATGTCGCCGGGCAGAGAGCCGGCGGCGCCGATGGCCACGTCGCCCTCGCTCATCATGGCGTTGATGGCGCCCAGAACGGTGGTCTGGCACAGAGCGGCGTCCAGATCCTTGGCGTAGCGCTTGGCGGAGTCGGCGTTGGCGTCGTTGATGATGGGCTTCCAGGACTTCTTGTCCTCGAAGACGATGTGGTCCAGACGCTCCAGCTCCTTGGCCCACTTTTCACGGGCCACGGTGACCTCGCTGGTGTAGGGGGCCTTGTAGCCGTCCAGCTTTTCAAGCAGGCGGGGCAGGGCGTCCTTGGCGTCGGCCACCACGGGGATGGCGTCCATCTTCAGGGCCTGGAACTCGGAGACGTTGATGTTGACGAACTTGCAGGTGTCCTTGAACAGCCACTTGGAGGAGGTGGTGAAGTCGGTGTAGCGGGTGCCGACGCCGATGACCAGGTCCGCCTTCTTGGCGATGTCGTTGGCGGCGGAGCAGCCGGTGACGCCCAGGCCGCCCAGGTTCAGGGGATGGGTCCACTCGATGGCGCTCTTACCCGCCTGGGTCTCGCCGAAGGGGATGCCGGTGGCCTCCGCGAAGGCGCGGAACTCGGCGTGGGCCTCGGAGTAGCGGACGCCGCCGCCGCAGACCAGCATGGGGCGCTTGGCCTTTTTGATGGCCTCCGCGGCGTCGTTCAACGCGGCCTCGGTGGCGGGACGGCGCTCCAGGCGCCACACGCGCTTGGCGAAGAAGCTGACGGGATAGTCATAGGCCTCACCCTCCACGTCCTGGGGCATGGCGATGCAGACGGCGCCGGTGTTGGCGGGGTCGGTCAGCACCCGGAAAGCGGAGATCATGGCGCTCATGAGCTGCTCGGGACGGACGATGCGGTCCCAGTAGCGGCAGACGGCCTTGAACGCGTCATTGGTGGAGATGGACAGGTTGTTGGTCTGCTCCACCTGCTGTAGCACGGGGTCGGGCTGGCGGCAGGCGTACACGTCGCCGGGCAGCACCAGCAGGGGGATGTTGTTGGCGGTGGCGGTGCCGCAGGCGGTGACCATGTTGGCGGCGCCGGGGCCCACGGAAGAGGTGGCCACGCAGATCTGCTTGCGCTTCATCTGCTTGGCGAAAGCCACGGCGGCCTGGGCCATGCCCTGCTCATTCTGGCCGTGCCAGACCTCCAGATGCTTGGCCTCCTGGGTCAGCGCCTGGCCGAAGCCCACCACGTTGCCGTGGCCGGGGATGATGAACACACCGCGGACGAAGCGGTTCTGGACGCCGTCCACCTCGATGAACTGGTTTTCCAGGAACCGGACCAGGGCCTGGGCCATGGTCAAACGAACGGTTTTCATGGGGCTTACCTCCTAATTAATGATTGGGATAGATGTGGTCGTTGGCGTCGGCCTTCCACAGCCACGCGTGCTCCACGTCGTCGATCCGGGTCTTGTCCCAGGGATCGCCCTCCAGGTGCCGGATGCCCCAGGCGTAGCACATGGCGTAGCCGGGCGCGGCGGTCTGGGAGTGGAAGCCGTGGTTGATGACGGCCAGGCCGTTGTGGCCGGTCTTGAAGATCTCGCCGTTGGCAAAGCCCGCGCCGAAGCCGTCGGGATAGTCGAAGCGGTAGAAGTAGACCTCCGGCTGGGGATGGTGATGGGGAGGATAGGAGGACCACTTGCCGGGCAGGTTCAGCACCTCGCCCAGGACCATGTTGGAGAAGGGGGCGTTGTCCAGGTCGAAGAAGGTCTTGATCTCCCGGGACATGCAGCCCATCAGCTCGCCGTTGAAGCCCTTGTGCTCCACCTGGACCTTGTCGGGGCTGTACATGACGGCCTCGTAGGGCTTTTCGTTGATGGTCTTCTGGATATACAGCTCGCTGTGGGCCTTGGCGGTCAGGGTGATCTTCGTGCCCTTGCCGGCCAGCAGGCAGTAGGCGTCGTAGTGGAAGCAGTCGGGGCGGTCGGCCTCGACCTTCTTGCCGTCCCACTCGTAGGTGACCTTGCCGGAGAACAGCAGAACAGCGGTCTCCTTTTCGGCCTCCTCGATGGTGAAGACGTCGCCGTCCTCCATCACCAGCAGGCCCACGTCCATCTGGGTGCCCATATCGTCCACAGCGGTGTCGATATAGGCGTTGTAGCCCCGCTTCAGCTCGGCGTTCTTGTTAAAATAGGCCATTGGGAACATCTCCTATTTTTGAATTTGTTTGCAAGGGGCGATGCGGACATCGCCCCTGCGGGTAAACGTACTTACAGGCCGGTGTGCTCGGCGATGTACTTGCGGCCCTTGATGGCGTACTCCAGGGGATTGGCCTTGGCGGGGTCCTGCTCGGCCTCCACCAGCAACCAGCCCTGATAGCCGGCCTCGGACAGGACCTTGAAGACGGGGTCGAAGTCCACGTCGCCGTCGCCGGGGACGGTGAAAGCGCCGTTGCGGACGGACTGCAGGAAGCTCCAGTTGTTCTTGCGGGCCTCTTCCACCACGGGCAGGCGCATGTCCTTCAGATGGACGTGGCCCACGCGGTCCACATACTTCTTCAGCATGGCCAGGGGGTCCTCGCCGGCGAAGGTGAAGTGACCGGTGTCATAGCACAGGAAGACATAGCGGGGATCGGTGTTGGCCATCATGCGGTCGGTCTCCTCGCTGGTCTGGACCACGGTGCCCATGTGGTGGTGGAAGCACAGCTTGAAGCCGCGCTCCACGGCGATCTTGCCCAGGGTGTTCAGGCCGTTGCAGAAGCGGTCCCACTCGGCGTCGTCCATGACGTGCTTGTGGCCGCCGGTCAGAATGGGGACATCCACCTTGCCCTGGATGGAATAGCTCTGCTCGCTGACGTTGATGCGGTTGGCGCCCACGGCGGCCAGGAAGTCCAGATTGGCGGTGAAGTCGGCGATCTCCTCCTCCATGGGGCGGGTCAGGATGAAGGAGGAGTACCAGCGGCTGGCGATGCGCATGCCGCGCAGGTCCAGGGCCTTCTTCAGCTCCACGGGGTCGCTGGGATACTTGTTGCCGATCTCGCAGCCGGTGAAGCCGGCCAGCGCCATCTCACTGACGATCTGCTGGAAGGTGTTCTCCGCGCCCAGCTCCGGCATATCGTCGTTGCACCAGCCGATGGGGGCAATGCCCAGGGATACGTTCTTGGGATCAAACATAGGAAATGACCTCCTTAAAATAATAGGTAACCCTTATAAATTCTACGCCGCAGGCCGCGGCGTGGCTCTGTGTGCGTTCACAGACATACGGACAAAACCCTGTGGACGCAATCGTTTTCGCCACACATAAAAATAGCATCATTTCGGCCAAAAATCAACGGTTTTTCAGGAGAGTATTTGATTTTTTCCGATTTCGCCAAAGGCTTTTCCGCTTTTTTTGCAGATATGACAGAAACATCTTTGGATACTTCCGCCGGGAGGACGGCCGCAGCGGGGCGGACGCGGCCGCCTTCGAAAGCGCGGGGCGCGGCTTTTGTAAAGTCCTGATGAAACTTTTGTAAAATCAGCGAACAGGCGCGCCGTCGCCTCCAAAAGAAACTTATATTATGCACAAAAATGGCCAAAATAATTCTTCAAAAATGTACAGAATTTGTAGGAACTTATTGACGGAAGCGGGCCTTTTGTGCTAGGATGAACATACATTCGCCGGGCAATGCTAATCGATTTCTTTTAAGTCCTTGCAAAAAGGGGGGATCCCCCCTTTTTTCCGCGCCCCCGGTCGGGGCGCGGAAAGGCGATTCAAGGGCCGAAGGGGAGCGTTGACATTCCCCGGAAATCAAGTCGAAAAGGAGAAAAGAAGAAATGAAGAAGTTTTTTGCCCTGATCCTGGCTTTGGTCATGGCCCTGTCTCTGGTCGCCTGCGGCGGCGGGGACACCCAGACCGACGACACCAGCACGGATGACACCCAGACCACCGAGCCCGCCGACGGCGAGCAGGAGTACAACATCTCCGTCATCCTGAAGACCACCGCCTCCGAGTACTGGGGCTACGTGGTGGCTGGCGCCAACGCCTATGCCAAGGATCATCCCAATGTCCACGTCGAAGTCAAGGGCCCCAGCTCTGAGACCGCTTACGACGAGCAGCAGAACATGATCGAGACCGATATGAACAATGCCGACATCGACGGTTATGTCATCGCTCCCCTGCAGGCCGACATGGTCGCCAACATGATCGCCGGCCAGACCAAGCCCATCGTGGCCGTTGATACCGACATCGACGCCCCCGAGGTCCTGTCCTTCGTCGGCACCGGCAACGAGGCCGCCGGCAAGCTGGGCGGCCAGGCCGCCGCTGAGCTGGCCAAGGAGCTCGGCTGGGAGGAGATCAAGTGCATCGAGATCGCCGGTGTTCAGGGCGACTCCACCAACGAGGCCCGTATGGCCGGCTACGCCGCCGGTATCGAGGCCGCTGGCGGCACCTTCCTGTATGACGAGGTCCAGTACGCCAACGCCGTGGCCGACCAGGCCGTGACCTGCATGGAGGCTATCATGCAGAACCATCCCGAGGGCATCGCCGTGATCTGCGCCAACAACGACGATATGGCGCAGGCCGCCGCCCGCGCCGCCGCCGGCAACGCCGCTTATGAGAACACCGTGTTCCTGGGCTTCGACGGCACCCAGTCCGCCTGCAACTCCATCCTGGCCGGCGAGGAGACCATGTCTGTCTGCCAGCAGGGCTATGAGATGGGCTATCAGTCCGTTGACTCCGTCGTTCGCGCTCTGCAGGGCGAGACCCTGGACGAGTTCGTCGACGCCGGCGCCAGCATCGTGGATCCCTCCAACGCGCAGGAGCGCCTGGACCTGCTGAAGGGCTATCTGGCCTGATTCGCCCCCATTACGATCTAAGTTCATAAAAAAGCACGGTTGGGCCCCGTCCCGGTGGAACTGGGGCGGGGCCCCCTGCCATTTTCAGACCCGCCGGCGCGGCCGGCCAATCGAACCTGCGAGCATTTTACTGACTGAGCGCGTTTGCTGTTTTCCTGAAGGAGAGGAAATTTCTTTTTTTACGGTACCCTGATCTGGGAGAAATTGAGGTGATATACAGGTGGGCGAATACGTAGTTGAGCTAAAAAACGTAACCAAGCGATTTCCAGGCGTAGTTGCATTGAAAGATATGCAGCTTGCCGTTAAGCCGGGTGAGATCCACGGCCTGATCGGAGAGAACGGCGCAGGCAAATCCACACTGATCAAGGTCCTCACCGGTGTTCATAGGGCTGATGAAGGCGAGATTTATGTCAACGGCGAAAAGATGGAGTTCAAGAACCCCAACGAGTCCAAGGCCGCCGGCATCGCGTGCGTGTATCAGGAGCTGAACATCGAGAAGCTGTTGAGCGTAACAGACAACATCTTCATCAACAAGTGGCTGAAAAAGGGCGTGCTGCTGGATTATGACACCATGCATGCCAAGGCCAAGGAGGTCATGGCGTCCCTGGGTCAGGACATCGACCCCCGCAAGCCCGCTGGCACCCTGGGCATGGGCGTCCAACAGATGATCGAGATCGCCAAGGCGGTCCTGATCGACGCCAAGATGATCATCATGGACGAGCCGACCTCCTCTCTGGGCGAGAAGGAAGTCGAACAGCTGATGAAGACCTGCCGGGAGCTGAAAGCCCGCGGCATCGGCATCCTGTTCGTCTCCCACAAGCTGGAGGAGCTGTTCGAGCTGTGCGACCGCGTCACCGTCATCCGTGACGGCGAGTACATCGAGACCCGGGACATCCAGGACTGGACCAATGACTCCCTCATCACCGCCATGGTGGGCCGCACCCTGGAGAACCAGTATCCCAAGGAGTTCGGCAAAAAGGGCGAGTGCATGTTGAAGGTGGAGAACCTGGAGATCGGCGGCGTGCTTCACGGCGTCAGCTTCGAAGCTTACGGCGGACAGGTCCTGGGCATGTCCGGCCTGGTGGGCGCCGGCCGCACCGAGACGGTCCGCGCCATCTTTGGCGCCGACCCGCTGGACGGCGGCAAGATCTATATCAAGGGCAAAGAGGCCAAGATCAAGAGTCCCAAGCAGGCCATTAAAGAGGGCATCGCCCTGCTGACGGAGGACCGCAAGGGCTCCGGCCTGGTGCTGGCCCAGAGCATCCGCACCAACCTCATCATGTCCAGCTTCAAAAAGCACAGCGACGGTCCCTTCCTGAACGAAAAGCGCATCGAGGAGACCGGCCAGGGCCACATCGAGTCGCTGCGGATCAAGACCCCCTCCATCGACGAGATCGTGGGGCAGCTGTCCGGCGGCAACCAGCAGAAGGTGGTCATCGGCAAGTGGATCAACTCCGACGCCGATATCTATATCTTCGACGAACCCACCCGCGGTATCGACGTGGGCGCCAAGGTCGAGGTCTACAATGTTATGAACAGCCTGGTCAAGGCTGGAAAATGCGTCATCATGATCTCCTCCGAAATGCCGGAGATCCTGGGCATGAGCGACCGGGTGGTCGTCATGCGCGGCGGCCGGGTCATGGCCACCGTGGAGCGGGACAGCAAGCATTTCAACCAGGAAGACATCATGAAAGCGGCATGGGGAGGAAGTTTAGATGAAGACTAAGAAAAAGAGCAGTTCCGGATTTCAGATGGGCACGCTGCTGGCGCTGATCGTCATGTGCGTGATCCTGGCGATCGCCAATAAGAACTTTTACAACCCGAGCAATATCATGAGTATCTTCAAGCAGACCGCTTTCAACGCTTTCCTGGCCACCGGTATGCTGTTGTGCCTGATCACTGCCGGTATCGACCTGTCCGTGGGCGCCAACGCCGTGTTCTGCGCCTGTCTGATGGGCGCCCTGAAGGAGGCCGGCATGACCAGCGGCCTGGTGCTGATGCTGGTCGCCATCATCGGCGGCGCGGCGTTCGGCTTCATCAACGGCACCCTGCTGACCCGTCTGCACCTGCCCCATCCCTTCGTGTCCACCCTGGGCATGAAGAACGTCCTCTGGGGCGCGGCGCTGCTGGTCACTGGCAGCAAGATGATCAACGACTTCCCCGAGTCCGTCCAGTGGCTGGGCAAGGCCACCATCGGCTCCTTCGGCGGCGGACTCCCTGTGGGCTTCATCGTTGTCATCGTGCTGTATGTCATCATGCACATCTTCCTGAGCAGAACGGCTCTGGGCCGCTCCATCTACTGCGCCGGCGGCAACATGGAGGCCACCCGCCTCTCCGGTATCAACACCGCCAACGTGCTGACTTTCTGCTACACCCTGTCCGGCGTCATGGCCGCGCTGGGCGGCATCTACTCCGTGGGCCGCAGCGGCATCTGCAACGGCGCCAATGCCAACCAGCCCGCTGATACCGATGCCATCGCCGCCTGCGTTATCGGCGGCGCGTCCTTCACCGGCGGCAAGGGCACCATGATCGGCACCATGTTGGGCTGCCTGATCATCGCCGTCCTGCGCAACGGCTTCACCATGCTGTCCATCGACTCCGCCGGTCAGAACATCGTCCTGGGCCTGGTCATCATCCTGGCCGTTCTGATGGACGTCGTCCGCGAGCAGATGGATGCCAAGCGCCGCCGTCTGGCCGCCAGCAAGTAAATCCCATCATCCAACGCATGATAGGGCACGGGGCAAAGCCCCGTGCCCTTCATAAAGGAACAGGAGGAATTCTTATGAAGAAACTGAAGATCGGCATTGCCGGCCTGGGCCGCCTGGGCAAGGTCCACGCGCAGAACATCGCCTACAAGATCCCCAACGCGGAGCTGACTGCGGCCTGCTCCATCATGCCCGCGGAGCTGGAGTATGCCAAGAACGAGCTGGGTGTCACCGATGTGTACACCGACTACAAGGAGATGCTGGCCAAGGCCGACATCGACGCCGTGGTCATCGTCACCACCTCCTCTGAGCACTGCTGGCAGATCGAGGCCGCCTTGGACGCCGGGAAGCACGTCTTCTCCGAAAAGCCCTTGGGCGTGGACGTGGCCCAGTGCAAGCAGGCGGAGGCCGCCGTGGAGCGCCACCCCGACCTGACCTTCATGCTGGGCTTCATGCGCCGGTATGACAAGTCCTACTCCTATGCCAAGAAGAAGATCGAGGAGGGCGCCATCGGCACACCTTATCTGGTCAAGGCAACCGGTATCGACCCCGAGGCATTTGTGGACGGCGCCATCCGCTTCGCCAAGACCTCCGGCGGCATCTTCCTGGACATGGCGATTCATGACATCGACTTGATGCGCTGGTTCCTGGGCAGCGAGGCCACCGAAGTCTACGCCATGGGCGCCACGTTCAAGCACCCCGAGTTCAAGGAGGCCGGCGACGACGAGACCGGCGTTGCCGTATTCAAGTTTGAAAACGGCGCCATGGGCATCACCCATGTGGGCCGCACCTCTCCCTACGGCTACCATGTGGAGACCGAGATCGTGGGCACTGAGGGCACCATCCGCATCTCCGCCGTTCCCGAGAAGAACCAGGCCATGGTGTACAATGTCAACGGCGCCTGCACCGAGTGCGTGGGCTCCTTCCCCGAGCGCTTCGAGGAGGCCTACCTCATCGAGATGGAGGAGTTCGTCAACTGCACGCTGGAGGGCAAGCAGCCCGGCACCACCGTCTATGACGGCACCAAGTCCACCGCCATCGGCTACGCCACCACGGAGGCGTGGAAGACCGGCAAGATCGTGAAGATCTGATACGGAAGCATCCGGAAAACAGCAGGAGCGGCAGCGCTGCCGCTCCTGCTGCTTTTTGTTTACAAATTGTTCCTTGCTTTCGACAGGGGAGAGGTTGTACTATAAGAGCAGGAC
The DNA here is from genome assembly GCA_902476875.1 of uncultured Oscillibacter sp. GTDB lineage: Bacteria > Bacillota > Clostridia > Oscillospirales > Oscillospiraceae > Oscillibacter. Next base: position 9,361 of record CABSFC010000047.1, read on the forward strand.
CCTTGAAAGGAGCGTTACATATGCGATGGAGCCGATTTGCCGCCGGACTGCTGGCGGGGCTGATGCTGTTGTCCTCCGCCGCGTGGGCGGCAGAGCCGGAGAAAACGCCGGCAGAGGACGCACGGGACACTGTGGAGGAGACCGCGGACTGGCGGCTCCTGCTGGTCAACCCCTGGAATTCCCTGCCGGAGGACTTTACGGTGGAGCTGCAGACGCTGTCCAACGGCATGAAGGTGGACGAGCGGATCGTGGAGGATCTGAACGCCATGCTGGCCGATTGCCGGAAAGCGGGGCTGCGCCCGCGGATCTGCTCCGCCTACCGGCCGCTGGAGACCCAGACCCGGCTGTATAACAATAAGATCGCCCGCCTGCGGGCCGCCGGCTACTCCAGAGAGGCCGCGGTAAAGGAGGCGGGACGCTGGGTGGCGGTCCCCGGCACCAGCGAGCACCAGACGGGCCTGGCGCTGGATATCGTGGCGGCCGACTACCAGGTGCTGGACAAGCGCCAGGAGGAGACGGCGGAGCAGAAGTGGCTGATGGAGCACTGCTGGGAGTACGGCTTCATTCTGCGCTATCCCTCGGACAAGAGCGAGATCACTGGCATCGGCTATGAGCCCTGGCACTACCGCTATGTGGGCAGGGAGGCCGCCCTGGCCATCCGGGACAGCGGGCTGTGCTTTGAGGAATATTTGCAGTCGCTGGAGGCTGAAGACGCAAAAGCGGAGCCGGAGACAGAGCAGGAAACCAAACAGGAACTGAAAAAAGCGTCAAAACAGGAGACGGCAAAAGCCGCCTCCTGTTTTTTATAGTTCGAAGAGCCGCCACTGGCACCGCTCCAAATCCACCGTCCCGTCCGGGCGAAACGCCACGCCCTCTGCCTCCAGCAATGCGCGCTGCGTCCCCGGGGCATAGGTATCAAAGGCCGATTTCGTCCCGCCGAAGCGGTCCACCACCCGGTGGCAGGGAACGGAGCGGTCCCGGCACCCCGCCATGGCGTAGCCCACCGTCCGGGCGCACCGGGGCATCCCCGCCAGCCGCGCCACCTGACCATAGGTGGCGACCTTTCCGGCGGGGATGCGGCGGACGATATCGTAAAACACCGCGAAGATGCAGCCGCTCATTTCTCCCGCACCTCGTACACGTCCGTCCGTCGGGCGGACAGGATGGGCAGCTGCCGCCGCACATCGTCTATGCGGGCCAGGTCCAGGTCGGCGTACAGCGTGGCCTCCTCCGCCCCGGCCCGGCACAGCACCGTGCCCCAGGGGTCCACGGCGATGGAGTTGCCGTAGGCCACGTACCCGGCGTGCTCGTCCCGGACGGGGGAGACGCCGACGGTGAAGCACTGGTTGTCCACCGCCCGCTGGCGGAACAGCAGCTCCCAGTGGGCGGGCCCGGTGGTCATGTTGAAGGCCGCCGGGACGAAGAGGACCTTCGCGCCCCGCAGACACATGCACCGGGCCAGCTCCTCGAACCGCAGGTCAAAGCAGATGCACAGGCCCATGGTGCCAAACGCCGTCTCAAAGGTGGTGACGGCATTTCCCGGGGAAAGGGTGTCCGACTCCATGAAGCGCTGTCCGCCCGCCACATCAATGTCGAAGAGGTGGGCTTTCCGGTGCTTTGCCAGCAGTTCGCCCCGCCGTCCGTAGACATAGCTGGCGTTGTAGACGTTCCCCTCCGCCAGCTCCGGGAGGGAGCCGCCGACGATGTAGATACCCGTTTCCGCCGCCAGCGCGGACAGGGCGGTCTGGGCGGCGCCGCCCTCCGCCTCGCCGTAGGCCCGGAAGCAGTCGTTCTGGTAGGGGCAGCAGAACATCTCCGGCAGCACGGCGATATCCGCGCCGTTTCGGGCCGCCTCCCGGACTTTTTCGCAGGCGGTTTCGATATTCTGGAGTTTATTTGCCGTCACCGGCATCTGAATCAACGCGACACGCATAGAAGTGCCTCCTAAACATATTCCCGCAGCACCAGCTCCGTGGCGCCGCCGTCGGGGGAGAGGATCAGCCGCTTTACCCTGGGGTGGCGGGCATATTCCGCGCGGATGAAATCCCGCAGGGCCGTACCGCCGTGGCTGCCGTGGATCAGCCGGATGCGGTAGGTGCCGCTTTTGGCCCGCCGCAGCAGGGCGTCCACAGTGATCTTGGCCTGATAAGTATTTTTGCCGTGAAGGTTCACGGTCAGCGTTCCGGCGTCCATAAGACGGCCTCCTGATTTTTGATGCTGCCCGGACTGGACACCGGGGGCGTTGGAAAAGGGGCGATTCAGTGCTTGAACTGCCGCCCGTAAAAACAGGTAAGAACCATGGCGAGTGCCGTGCAGGCCAGCAGCCCATAAAGCGGCATACGGCCACGGGGTGTCAGATATACGGCCTTGAGGGCAGCCAGGGACATGAGCATGGTAACGACGCCCCAGATATACAGGGCAATCCTGGCCCACCTGTGCTCCCGAAGGATCATACTATACAAGAGAAGAAAGACAACGCCGCTCAGCGGCGCTTTCCGGAGATATCCCAGATAGAGATGTCCGGCGGCAAGAACCGCATATCCAGCAAGCCAGCCTTTTTTCGATTTCATCACGGAATCCCCCACACGTTTGATATGCTCCATTGTATCACGAGTGGAAATATGTTACAATGCAGAAAATCACCGAAGAGGAGGCTGCTTCCATGGCAGTTTATACGGAGACAAAAACCTATCACACCAAGGCGCATATGGGTATGATCGACGTGACGGAGGACTTTCAGCACGCGGTGACGGAGGCCTGCAAAAAGCACAACATCTCCGCCGGCACCGTCACCGGCTTCACCACCGGCGGCGTGGCGGGCCTGACCACCCTGGAATTTGAGCCGGGCATGGTGAATCACGATCTGAAGGCGGCGCTGGACGTGTTCTCCCCCTATCTGGACGAGAAGGGCCGGGTGGTGCCCTATTGGCACCATGAGACCTGGCACGACGACAACGGCTCCTCCCACATCAAGGCGGCGCTGCTGTCCCCCTTCATCACCATCCCCTTTGTGGCGGGGAAGATCACCATCGGCCCCTGGCAGAATCTGACCCTGGTGGAGTGCGACACCCGAGATCGGGTGCGGGATATCGTGTTCCAGGTGATGGGGGAGTGACAGGGACTTATTGACGGTTTTGATTCAGCGGGCCATTTTATAAATGTTTCGCATATCCTCTTGCCGCAGCTTTTTGACACTGCCGGCGACACCGCCACAGGCCAGCGCGCATTTTTCTGCCAGCTCTTCGATCTGCTGATCGGTAGGAGCGATGCCCAGTTCTTCCAAGGAAGTGGGCATCCCGATGGAGCGATAAAACGCCTCCATGGCTTCAATGCCCCGAAGAGCCAACTCCAGGTCGCTTCCGGTGTCTGTGACGCCCATGACATTTACTGCAAAGCGGCGGAAGCGGTCTGGACGGGCGTCATATACATATCGGGCCCAACTTCCCCAGATAGCGGCTAATCCTGCGCCATGGGCTACATCAAACATTCCGCCCAGTTCATGCTCCAGTTTGTGGGATGCAAAATCTCCGCCGTCATTGCCGCAGCCGGTAAGGCCGTTGTGGGAAAGGCTTCCCGCCCACATGACCTCAGCCCGGGCTTCATAGTTCTGCGGCGTGTTGTGCAGAATCCTGGCGCTGTGGATGACCGTGCGCATCAGAGCCTCAGCGATACTGTCTGTGATCTCCATGGTGCTGCCGGCAGTGAAATACCGCTCCATGGTGTGCATCAGGATGTCCACACAGCCGCTGGCGGTCTGATAATCCGGCAGAGTCATGGTCAGAGCAGGGTCCATTACGGCGAATTTGGGGCGTGCCAGGTCGTCGTCATAGGCCCGCTTGATGCCGCCCTCGTCCTTGGTGATGACCGAACCCATGCTCATTTCGCTGCCGGAGGCGGCGATGGTCAACACGACTCCCACAGGAAGACAGGCTCTGGCGGTGCGGGTCTGCTCATAGAGCTCCCAGACGTCCGCATCTTCGGCTGCACCGTACCCAATGGCTTTGGCCGAGTCGATGACACTGCCGCCGCCGTAATGGATCAAAACCTTTTTGCAGCCCTGTGCTTTTACCAGGGCACCTAGCTGCTGAACGGAATCCCTGCCAAAAATGACCTTGGTGGGGGTATAATAGTTGAAATCGTACATAAAAAAGTGCCGTCCTTTCTGTTTTGCTTTCTGACGCAAGTATACATCAGCGTTCAAAACAGCGTAAGACGGCACTTTTTATTCTCCAGGGCACTAAAAAGTTCCCTAGTCGTCTGATTCCGTGCAGGTGGCGTGAGTCAACTCGTAACGGTCCCCCAGATGCGTATAGCCCCAGTCGCACATGGCGTCCAAAACGGGATATAAGGTCTCCCCAAGAGGGGTGACGGCATATTCCACTTGAACAGGAACCGCTGGGATAACAGTCCGGGAAAGAATGCCGTCCTCTTCCAACTCACGCAGCTGGGCGGTCAGTGTCTTTTTCGGGGCATTTTCCACAAAGCGCAGGATATCCATATAGCGCCTGGGCCCCTCGCATTGGAGATAATGCAGGATCAATGGTTTCCATTTTCCGCCAATGACTTTCAGCGTGACCTCAATCTCCGTGGAGACCCGGATTTTTTCCACCATCGTGCGACACCCCTTTTAGCCATAGTATACCACCGGGACGGAGGCCAGACAATACCCGCGGCCTTTCTTGCGGGATAAAATCTTATCACAACCTGAACGGCATAGACCCTTGACGGCCGGGGCAAACTGGCATAGAATGCTCTAACAACAAAAAGGGAGTAGCTGGCACGGCTTGTGTATCCGTCAGCGTCAGTACGGGCGATGACCCCGCTGCGGATTGAAACGGCGAGACTTTTGTATCAATGCAGGGCATTGACGCAAGGGCCTCGCCTTTTTGCGTCCTGCCGGAAGGGAAGGCCTTTATGGAAAAGCAGATTTGGCAGAAGAGCAGCGAGGAGCTGTTCCAGGACCTGGATTGCACCGGCGGCGGCCTGACCGCCGTCCAGGCGGCGAAGCGCCTGGAGCGATACGGACCCAACGAGCTGCGGGAGGGACGGCGGAAAAGCGTGCCCCGGATCTTTCTGGAGCAGTTCGCGGATTTCCTGGTCCTCATTCTGATCGCGGCGGCCGCAGTGTCCGCCCTGCTGGACGACGTGGAGAGCGCCATCGTGATCCTGGCGGTCATCACCATGAACGCCGTTCTTGGCACGGTGCAGACGGTGAAGGCCGCCGCGTCCCTGGACAGTCTGAAGCGGATGTCGGCCCCCACGGCCAAGGTCCTGCGGGACGGCCATGTGGTCCGGATCCCGGGCCGGGAGGTCACGGTGGGGGATGTGGCGGTGCTGGAGGCGGGGGACTTTGTCTGCGCCGACGGGCGGCTGCTGGAGTGTGCCAGCCTGAAATGCGCTGAGAGCGCCCTGACCGGCGAGAGCCTGCCGGTGGAGAAGGACGTCGCGACGATCGCCGGAGAGGTCCCCCTGGGCGACCGGCGGAACATGGTGTTCTCCGGCAGCTTTGTCACCTATGGTCGGGCCAGATTCCTGGTGACGGCGGTAGGCATGGATACGGAGATGGGAAAAATCGCCGCCCTGCTGAAGAGCACGGAGGAGAAAAAGACGCCTCTCCAGGTGAGCTTGGACCAGTTCGGACGGCGGCTTTCCGCCATTATATTGGTGATTTGTGCCGTTTTATTCGCTGTCAGTGTGTTCTTGCGCCGGGAAAATGTGATGGACGCCTTCCTCTTTGCCGTGGCGCTGGCGGTGGCGGCCATCCCGGAGGCCCTCAGCTCCATCGTCACCATCGTGCTGTCCTTCGGCACCGGTCAGATGGCGCGGGAAAACGCCGTCATCCGCCGTCTCCAGGCGGTGGAGGGGTTGGGCAGCGTGTCGGTCATCTGCTCCGACAAGACGGGCACCCTGACCCAGAACAAAATGACTGTCAAAAAGCTGTATGCCGGCGGCAGGGTCCTTTCGGCGGAGGACGCCGACTTCCGGGACCCCGTGCAGGAGCCGCTGCTGCGGGCGGCCCTGCTGTGCAGCGACGCCACGGTGGATGAGACCGGCGAGGTGGGCGATCCCACGGAGACCGCCCTGGTGCGGCTGGGGGAGGATCACGGCTTTGACGAAGCCGATACCCGCGCCCGCTGGCCCCGCCTGGGGGAGCTGCCCTTTGACTCGGACCGGAAGCTGATGTCCACGGTCCACCAGCTGTCCGGCGGTCTGCTGCTGGTGACAAAGGGCGCGGTGGATGTGCTGCTGGACCGCTGCGTCATCTCCCGGGAGGAGCGGGCGGAGGCGGAGCGTGTCAACGCCCAATTTTCCCGGGAGGGCCTGCGGGTTCTGGCCTTCGCCTGCCGGACGGTGGACAGCGCCGCCGTGGGCCTGGAGGACGAGCGCGGACTGAACTTCCTGGGGCTCATCGCCATGATGGACCCGCCCCGGCCAGAGTCCAAAGCGGCGGTGGAGGCGTGCGTGGCCGCCGGCATCCGGCCCATCATGATCACCGGCGACCACAGGGTCACCGCCTCCGCCGTCGCCCGGGAGATCGGCATCCTGACCGAGGGCACCGAGGCGGTGGAGGGCGCGGCCATCGACAGGATGAGCGACGGGGAGCTGCGGGACCTTGTGCCGAAGGTCTCCGTCTACGCCCGGGTCTCCCCGGAGCACAAGATCCGCATCGTCCGGGCGTGGCAGGACCGGGGCGAGCTGGTGGCCATGACCGGCGACGGCGTCAACGACGCCCCGGCCCTGAAGCAGGCGGACATCGGCGTCGCCATGGGTATCACTGGCACGGAGGTGGCCAAGGACGCCGCGGGCATGGTGCTGGCGGACGACAACTTCGCCACCATCGTCCAGGCGGTGAAGAACGGCCGAAACATTTATGCCAACATCCGGCGGGCCATCCAGTTCCTGCTCTCCGGCAACGCGGCGGGCATCCTGACGGTGCTGTATGCGTCCCTGGCGGGGCTGCCGGTGCCCTTCGCGGCGGTGCACCTGCTGTTCATCAATTTGCTGACCGACTCCCTGCCCGCCATTGCCCTGGGGCTGGAGCCCCACTCCGACGCGGTGATGCGCGCAAAACCCCGGCCCCGGAGCGAGGGCATCCTGACCAGAGCGTTCCTGACCAGTGTGGCGGCGGAGGGGCTGGTCATCGCTCTTGCCACCATTGCGGCGTTTCGCCTGGGCCTGTCCCACAGCGCGGCGGCGGGCAGCACCATGGCCTTTGCGACACTGTGCCTCAGCCGCCTGTTCCACGGGTTCAACTGCAAATCCGTCCGGCCCGTGCTGCTGACGGGGCGGTTCTGGAACAACAAATTCCTGCTGGGGGCCTTCGCGGCGGGCGTGTCGCTGCTGGCGGCGGTCCTGCTGGCCCCGCCCCTGGCGCCGCTGTTTCAGGTGACGCCGCTGTCCGCCGGACAGTTGGGGAGCGTCGCGGGGCTGGCCTTTGGGTCTATGCTTGCCATCCAGGCGCTGAAAGCGGTACGGGTGAGAAAATAGGGGAAAAGGCGAGGGCCCCTCCCCCGAAGGATGGCCCTTCTCATCAAAACCGCCACTTTATTGATATTATTTATCAATAAAGTGGCGGTTTTTGGTGCCTCAGCCCGCCTGACGCGCGCCAAGAGGCGCGTTGCAACTGGGGCTTTTCTTTTTGACCAAATACAGGTATAATAAGGAAAAGGAGAGATGTCCCATGATCAACTCCACCCTGTGCTATCTGGAGCGGGGGGACGAATACCTGATGCTCCACCGGGTGAAAAAGGAGCACGACCTGAACCACGACAAATGGATCGGCGTGGGCGGCAAGTTCGAGGAGGGGGAGAGCCCCGAGGACTGCGTCCTGCGGGAGACCCGGGAGGAGACGGGCCTGACCCTGACGGATTATCGCTACCGGGGCCTGGTGACCTTCGTCTCCGACCAGTGGCCCACGGAGTATATGCACCTCTTTACCGCTACCGGCTGGACGGGAACGTCCCACGAGTGCGACGAGGGGGAACTGGCCTGGATCAAAAAAACAAAGCTGCTGTCCCTGCCTCTGTGGGAGGGGGACAAGATCTTCCTGCGCCTGCTGGACACGGACCGCCCCTTTTTCTCCCTGAAATTAAAATATGAAGGGGAAGCGCTGGTTCTGGCGGTGCTGGACGGAGCGCGTATCGTATGACGCCGTGGGCGCGGCGAAGGGAGGAAGCGGATGGACTTGAAATTGGAGCCCCTGTCCATGGCCCACCTCTCGGGTCTGGAAGCGCTGTGGAGCGACCCCGCTGTCATCCGCTATACCAACCTGGCGGAGCCCTGTGACGGGGACGCGGCGGCGCTGCGGCTGGAGCGGCTGCGGAGCTACCAGACGCTTCTGCCTGGCCCCACCATCTTCGCCGTCCTGGGGGACGGACGGTTCTGCGGCATTGCGGGCTGTCCCCCTGTGGACGAGGCCCGGGGGACCTTTGGCCTGTTTTACCAGCTTCTGCCGGAGGTATGGGGCCGGGGCGTCGGCCTGACCGCCGCCGGTCTGGCGCTGGCCGAGCTGTATCGCATGGTTCCCACAGCCACGGTGTATGCCGACGCGGTGGCGGAGAACACCGCCAGCGTCCGTATTTTGGAACATTTGGACTTTGTGCGCACCGCTGTCCGCCCCGGCGCGTTCCGGCGGGACGGGCGGACCATGGATATCTGGGATTACGTACGGAGTCCCGGCATGAAAAAGGAGGAACGTCTATGAGCGGAAAACTGCTGCTGTTTGGCTTTGAGTCCCTGCTGCAGATCCTGGCGCTGGAGTCCGCCGTCAAGCCCTTCGGCGCGGAGCTGGTGCCGGTGGCCCGGACGGACTACAACAAGACCCTGGCGGTCCTGGCGGGGCTGGACGCGGCCCCCGGCCCGGTGCAGCCCTATGCCGGGGGGACGCTGGGGGGCCGGATGATCGTCCTGTGCGGCCTGGACAGGGAGCTGGACGCCCTGCTGCCGGTCCTGGCGAAAGCGGGGGCCGGTCCGGACTGCCTGAAAGCGGTGCTGACGCCCCACAACCGGAGCTGGAACGCCGTGACGCTGTACGCGGAGCTGCTGCGGGAGCGACAGGCCATCCAGGGAAAGTGAGGCAGCTGTGCGGCTTTTGATCTCCGCCTGTCTCCTGGGCGTCCGCTGCCGGTATGACGGCGCGTCCAAGGCCCACCCGCTGATGGGAGAGCTGGCGAGGCGCCACACGCTGGTGCCCGTCTGCCCGGAGCAGCTGGGCGGCCTGCCCACGCCCCGTCCGCCCGCCG
>CABSFC010000048.1 GCA_902476875.1 uncultured Oscillibacter sp.
GGAGGCGTGAAGCTCTTGAAGATGTTGGTGGGAGAGCCCTTCAGGCCGATGGTGGAGGCGTCGATCAGCGGGTTGTCCTTCAGCTTCTCGTAGTCATAGACCTCCAGGGGCTTCTCATAGGTGGCATAGATGCCGCCGATGCTCATGTAACGGGGCTCGTTCAGCTCCTTGATGCAGGTGATCAGGCAGGGAGTCTGGATCTTAATGGTCATGTAGCCGTCCTCCAGCATACGCTTGACGGTGACGGTCTTGCCATCCTTCTGGATGTCGGCGGCGTAGGTGATCTGGGGCAGGTGCAGCTTCTCAGCGATCTGGGGGCCCACCTGGGCGGTATCGCCGTCGATGGCCTGACGGCCGCACATGACGATGTCGTCGTCCTCGACGCCGATGGTGCTGACAGCGGCGGCCAGGATCTGGGAGGTGGCGTAGGTATCGGAACCGCCGAACTCGCGGCCGGAGACCAGGACGGCGTCGTCGGCGCCCATGGCCATCAGCTCACGCAGCATGCCGGCGGCGGGAGGGGGACCCATGGTGACCACGGTGACCTTGCAGCCGGTGGCGTCCTTCAGCTTCAGGGCGGCCTCCACGGCGTTCATATCGTCGGGGTTGGTGATGGTCTGCATGGACGCGCGGTTCAGGGTGCCGTCGGGATTGACGGCGACCTTACCGGAGGTATCGGGAACCTGCTTGACACAAACAATGATCTTCATAATCGTCTTTTCCTCCTCTTACAGACCCATGTTGGCGGAGATAACGATGCGCTGGACCTCGGAAGTGCCCTCGTAGATCTCGGTGATCTTGGCGTCGCGCATCATGCGCTCCATGGGATAGTCCTTGGTGTAGCCGTAGCCGCCGAACATCTGCAGCGCCTTGGTGGTGGTCTTCATGGCGTGCTCGGAGCACCACAGCTTGGCCATGGCGGCCTCCTTGGTGTAGCGGACGCCCTGGCCCTTGAGGGTAGCGGCCTGGTAGGTCAGCAGACGGCCGGCCTCGCAGCCCAGCTCCATGTCGGCGAAAGTGAACTGGGTGTTCTGGAACTTGCTGATGGGCTTGCCAAACTGAACGCGGCCCTTGGTGTAGTTCTTGGCCTCCTCCAGAGCGCCCTCGGCGATGCCCAGGGCCTGCGCGGCGATGCCGATACGGCCGCCGTCCAGGGTCTGCATAGCGATGTTGAAGCCCTTGCCCTCGCGGCCCAACAGGTTCTCCTTGGGCACGATGCAGTCGGTGAACACGATCTCAGCGGTGGGAGAGCCGTGCAGGCCCATCTTCACCTCGTGCTTGCCCACGGAGAAGCCGGGGAAGCTGCTCTCCACGATGAAAGCGGAGATGCCCTTGGTGCCCTTCGACTTGTCGGTCATGGCGAAGACCACGAACACGTCGGCAACATAGCCGTTGGTGATGAAGATCTTGGAGCCGTTCATCACATAGTGGTCGCCCTCCAGCTTGGCCTCGGTCTGGCCCTTGGAGGCGTCGGAACCGGCGTTGGGCTCGGTCAGGCAGAAAGCACCCACCTTGTGGCCGGTGGTCAGCATGGGCAGATACTTCTTCTTCTGCTCCTCGGTGCCGTGGGTCAGGATGGGGTCGCAGCACAGGCCGTTGTGGGTGGCCACGATGTCGCCGGTGGAGGCGCACTGCTTGCTCAGCTCCTCGATGCAGATGGCGGAGGCCAGGGGGTCGGCGCCAGCGCCGCCGTACTCCTTGGGCACGCACATGCCCATGACGCCCAGGTTGAACAGCTTCTCGATGTTCTCCCGGGGATACTGGGTCTTCTCGTCGGTCTCGGCGGCGATGGGCTTCACTTCGTTCTCGGTGAAGTCCGCCATCATCTTCCGGATCAGCTGGTGCTCACGGCTCAGATTGAAATCCATGATGTTTTCTCCTTATATCAAAATTTGGAAACGCAAGTTGATTGGGCGCGGCTCCCTCGCCGTGCGAGGGAGAGGGGGGTATCGAAACCGTTGTGCCGCCAACGGCGGCGCGGCGGTTTCGTATCTAGGGGGGACGCAGTCCCCCTTAGACGATCCCCGCGATGTCCTTGGCGAGCTGCTTCTTGCCCTGGATGTTGCCCTGGCGGGCGATCATGATGCGCTGGGCCTGGGGAGAACCGGCGCCGTGCATGGACTCGGTGCGGTAGCCGACGGCGGCGGCGCCCAGGCACATGTTCTCCAGGAAGCGCATGATCCGCTGGCGGTCCTCGGTGGCCACGCCCTCCCGGGCGGCGAAGAACTTGTTGCAGATCTCGCCGATGGTCTCGCCGTTGCGGCCCACCACGGTATCGGAGTTGAAGTCCTTCTGAGAGGGCATGGTGACCATCAGGCCGCCGGCGATGTCCTCCGCCAGGCGGACGATCTCGTAGGGGAAGCGGGTGACGTTCTGCTTGCAGACGTTGGCCAGCAGCAGGTCGATCTGATAGTTGCCCGCCTTGGTCTTGAAGCCCTGGCTGGAGCAGGCGATGCCGCAGCAGTACAGGGTCTCGTTCAGGTGGGTCATCTCGATCAGCTTATCCTTCACGGCGCTGGCCTTCTCCACGCCGTTGTACTCGGCGGCGAGCGCCGCGGCGCCGATGACCACGTCGCCAACGCCCACCTTGCAGCCGCCGTAGCTCTGGCGGTGATAGCCCGCGAAGCGCTCCACCATCATGCCGGCGAACTCATACTCGCCGTTGAGGAAGATGTACTCGTTGGGGATGAACACGTGGTCCAGCACCACCAGGGCCTCCTGGCCGCCGAACTTGGCGTTGCCCACGTCGATGGAGGCGTCCTCCTCCAGCTTGCGGGTGTCACAGGACTGGCGGCCGTAGATCATGTACATGCCCTCGGCGTCGGTGGGGCAGGCGAAGGAGACGGCCCAGTCCTTATCCGCCTCACCCATGGAGATGGTGGGCATGAAGATATGCCAGTGGCTGTTGATGGAGCCGGTCTGGTGGCACTTGGCGCCGCAGACCACGATGCCGTCGGGACGGCGCTCCACAACGTGGACGTACATGTCGGGGTCGGCCTGGTCGTGGGGGGCCTTGGAGCGGTCGCCCTTGGGGTCGGTCATGGCGCCGTCCACGGTCAGGTCGTTGTCCTGAACGTAGGTCAGGAACTTCTTGAAGTTCTCGTGATAGTGGGTGCCGTATTTCTCATCCACCTCAAAGGTGGTGGAGAACACGGCGTTGAAGCTGTCCATGCCCACGCAGCGCTGGAAGCAGCTGGCGGTCTTCTGGCCAAGCAAACGCTGCATCTTCACCTTGTTGATCAGGTCCTCGGTGGACTGGTGCAGGTGGGTGAAGCGGTTGATGGTGTGGCCGGTCAGGCTGGACTTCACGGTCATCAGATCCGCGTACTGCGGGTCCTGGGCCAGGGCGTAGGTCATGGCGACGCAGTTGATGGAGGGGCGGATCATGGGGTGGTCCACCCAGTTCTCGATCTTCTCGCCGAACATGTACACCCGGGTGTTCAGCTTCCGCAGGCTCTCGATGTACTCCTGTGCGGTTTTCAATGCCATTTCTTTTTTCCTCCTCAAATATTGGGGGTTTGCTTATCAGTCGTTGGCCAGGCCCATCAGCTCGTCGCGGAAGATGCGCTCGTCCATGAGCTTCAGGTCCTCGGCGATCTTCGGCATGAACTCCATCTGGTCCAGGACCTGGGTCTGGAGGTCGATGCCGGGGGCGATCTCGATCAGGGTCACGCCCTCGGGCCGCAGCTCGAACACGGCGCGCTCGGTGACGTACAGAACAGGCTGGTGCACCTTGTTGGCGTAAGTGCCGGAGAAGGTGATGTGCTCCACCTGGTTGACGAACTTCTTCTTGGCGCCCTCCTGGACGATGACCAGCTTGCCGTCGCGGCACTCGGTCTTCAGGCCCTTGGCGGTGAAGGTACCGCAGTAGACCACCTTCTTGGCGTTCTGGGTGATGTCGATGAAGCCGCCGGCGCCGGCCAGACGGGTGCCGAACTTGGAGACGTTCAAATCGCCGTTGGGCGCGGTCTCCGCCAGGCCCAGAAAAGCCACGTCCAGGCCGCCGCCCTGGTAGAAGTCGAACTGGACGTTGTGGTCCAGGATGGCCATGGAGTTGGCCGCGCCGCCGAACTGAGTGCCGCCGTAGGGCACGCCGGCGATGGAGCCGGCCTCCACGGTCAGGGTCATCTTGTTGGAGATGCCCTCCTCGGCCGCCACGTTGGCGATCTTCTCGGGCGCGCCGGTGCCCAGATTGACGATGGCGTCCTGGGGCAGCTCCATGGCGGCCCGGCGGGCCAGGATCTTCTTGGCGTCCAGGGGGATGGAGGGAATGTCGTCCACGGGGATGCGGAACTCGCCGCTGAGGGCGCCGTCATAGGGCATGCCCAGGCACTGGAGGTTATCCTCGATGGAGCCCACCACGATGGCGTCCACGTAGATGCCGGGGATCTTCACCAGACGGGGGTCCAGGGAGCCGCCCTGGACGATCTTCTCCACCTGGACGATGACCTTGCCGCCGGAGTTCTTGGTGGCCTGGCACTGGGCGGTGACGTCCAGCGGGCCGATCTCGCGGTGGACGGTGCAGTTGCCGTACTCGTCGGCGTAGCTGGCGCGGACCAGGCAGACGTCGATGGGGATGGGCTTATACAGCAGCCGCTCCTCGCCCTCGATGTTGACCAGCTTCACCAGGTCCTCCTTGGTGCACTCGTTCAGCTTGCCGCCGCCGTTGCGGGGGTCCACGAAGGTGTACAGACCCACGTGGGTGATGGTGCCGATGTTGTGGGCGGCGATGTCGCGGTACATGTGGGTGATGACGCCCTGGGGCAGGTTATAGGCCTCCAGCTTGTTCTGCAGGGCCAGCTCGCCCAGCTTGGCGGCGCGGTCCCAGTGGCCGCCCACCACGCGCTTGCACATGCCCTCGTGGCCGAAGTGATCGCCGCCGGTGCCGTCCCGGTGGCCCTGGCCGGCCGCGAAGAACAGCGTCAGGTCCCGGGGATGGCCGGTCTCGACGAAGCGCTGCTCCAGCGCCTTGGTCAGCGCCTCGGGGCAGGCGCAGCTGACGAAGCCGCCGGTGGAGACGGTGTCGCCGTCCTTGACCATCAGGGCCGCTTCCTCAGCGGTGATGACTCGAACTTTCTTCATGTCTGATCCCTCTTTTTATATGTAATGTGGATAAATGACGGATGCTTACTTGTTCTGGAAGTGCTTCTCCTTGCGCTTCTCCAGGAAAGCGCCCATGCCCTCCTTCTGGTCGGCGGTGGCGAAGCACATGGCGAACAGCTCGTTCTCCAGGGCGATGCCGTCGTCGATGTCCATCTGCATACCGCGGTCGATGCAGGCCTTGGAGTACTTCACGGCGATGGGGGCGTTGGCGGTGAAGGACTTGGCCATGGCGATGGCGCCGTTCATCAGCTCCTCGGGCGCGTAGACGGCGTTGACCAGGCCGATCTCCTTGGCCTCGGCGGCGCCGATGGTCTTGCCGGAGAAGATCAGCTCCTTGGCCTTGGCGATGCCCACGCGGCGGGGAAGCCTCTGGGTGCCGGAGAAGCCGGGGGTGATGCCCAGGCCCACCTCGGGCTGGCCGAACTTGGCGCCCCCCTTGCCCTCGGCGTTGGGGCCGGCGGCCAGGATGATGTCGCAGCTCATGGCGATCTCGCAGCCGCCGCCCAGGGCGAAGCCGTTCACCGCGGCGATGGTGGGGATCTCCAGCTTCTCGATGCGGCGGAACAGGGCGCTGCCCCGCTGGCCCCACTTGCGGCCGCCGGCCACATCCAGGGGATACTGCTCGCCGATGTCGGCGCCGGCCACGAAGGAGCGGCCCTCGCCGGTGAGGATCATGGCGCCCAGGGTGGCGTCCCGCTCGATCTCGGAGACGACCTGCTCCAGCTCGGAGATCACGGTGGAATTCAAAGCGTTCAGCGCTTCGGGACGATTGATGGTGACAATGGCGATATTGTCGTTTTTCTCGTAGCGAATGGTCTGATACATGACATGCTTCCTCCTTCATTTTTTCGGGTCCGCGCCGCGGTCCGCCGCGCTTTCCCGATTCCTTGCTGCCATAAAAATTATAGCAAATTTTATGCCATCTTTTCAAGCGCCACTTCCTGCCACCTGGCGTTTTTTTCTGTGCAAGCCGCCGAAATCTCAGGGCGGTTTTTGTGAGACCCGCGCATCAAATTTCCAAAATTTTTGGGGGGTATTCATTTTTGAATAGCCCAAAAAAAGCCGCCGGTCAACCCTGCCGGCCTCCGTCTTTGTGCGGAGGGAATAATTTTTGCGCCAAATTTCTGTGGGATTCGCCCGGAATTTTTTGTTGATTTCCTCTTTCTATTCAGTTTTGAATATGGTATACTCAAAATTGAATAGTACGCCGGCTGATACCGGCGTTTTGGAAGCGGGTGAAAAACTTTGTCACAGTCCACAGCTTTTTCCGATCTTTTTGACAAGGATATCAATCTCAAGGGCCTGTTCGACATCATCAGCCCGGAGAACAACCTGGTCCTGGCGGACGACATGATGCTCTCCGACGCCAGCGGCACCATCCTCCGGGTCAGCGAGACCTATGAGAAGAACTTCGGCTTTGCCCACAACTCCATCGTGGGCAAGTCCGCCTTCGACCTGGAGGCGGACGGCACCTTCACGCCCTGCATCACGGCGGAGGTCATCCGCCAGAAGCGGAAGATCACCGCCACCCAGACCATCAACCACGCCTATAAGAACGTCATGACGGTGGGCATCCCCCTGTTCGACGACAACGGCGAGCTGAAGTACGCCGTGTGCTTCAACACGGTGTCCATGGAGCAGATCAACGCCATCCAGCAGAACTACCGGCATTTGCAGGACTCCCTGCAGCAGTACTCCGAGGAGATCGCCGAGCTGCGCACCCGGGCCACCTCCACCAGTCTGGTGTTCAAGAGCACGCCCATGCAGCGGCTGTGGACCCTGATGCAGAACACCGCCAACACCAAGGCCAACATCCTCATCACCGGGGAGACCGGCGTGGGCAAGAGCGCCATCGCCAAGACCATCCACGCCATGAGCAACCGGGCCGACGGCCCCTTCATCGAGGTCAACTGCGCGGTGCTCCACGAAAACCTCATCGAATCCGAGCTGTTCGGCTATGAGAAGGGCGCGTTCACCGGCGCGTCCACCTCCGGAAAGATCGGCAAGATCGAGCTGGCCAACCACGGCACGCTGTTTCTGGACGAGATCGGCGAGCTGCCGCCCCACATCCAGTCCAAGCTGCTGCAATTGATCCAGGAGAAGACCATCGAGCGGCTGTCCGGCACCAAGAAGATCGAGCTGGACTTCCGGCTCATCGTCGCCACCAACCGCAATCTGGAGGAGGCCGTCCAGCGGGGGCTGTTCCGCTCCGACCTCTTCTACCGGCTGAACGTCATCCGCATCCACATCCCGCCCCTGCGCCAGCGGATGGAGGACATCTATCCCCTGGCCTACCGCTTCCTGGCCCGGTTCTGCGGGGAGTACGGCAAGGACCTGTCCTTCAGCCCCCGCTTTCTGGCCTTTCTGGAGCAGTACGACTGGCCCGGCAACGTGCGCCAGCTGGAAAACCTGATCGAGCGGATGGTCATCACCGTTCAGGACCCCATCATCGACGTGACCCACCTGCCGGTGGAGTACACCGGCGAGGCCGTGCCCCCGGCGGAGCTGCTGGCCCAGGGCGGCACCCTGGCGGAGCGGATGGCCGCCTACGAGGGGCAGATCATCCGGGACTCCTACCACCGCTGCGGCACCACGGTGGCGGTGGCCCGGGAGCTGGGCATCTCCCAGGCCACCGCGGCCCGGAAGGTGGCCAAATACGTGCCCAAAAGCGCGGGAGGTGAGCTGCTGTGAGCCTTGTCACCCTGCGGACGGAGCTGCGGCAGGAGCTGAAGCTGACGCCGCAGCTGCTGCAGTCCATGGAGATTTTGCAGATGAACTCCCAGGAGCTGCTGGAGTACCTGGGCCGCGTCGCCGAGGAAAACCCCCTGCTGGAGCAGGAGGACGCCCACGACCTCCGCAGCGCCTACGAGGAGCTGCGCCAGAAAGCCAGCTGGATCGACGGCGGCGTCTACGGCGCCACCTTCACCCACGAGGAGGGCGAGCTGCCGGAGCGGGGCAGGCTGGACCGGGAGACGGAGAGCCTCTCCGCCTTCCTCTGCGACCAGCTGGAGCGGCGGCGCCTGCCAAAACCTCTGCTGGCCCTGTCCAAATACATCGCCGAGCTGGTGGACGAGGACGGCTACCTGACCGACGAGGACATGGAGGGCCTGGCGGAGCTGAAAATCCCCCAAGCCCTCATCGACCAGGCCCTGGAGACCGTCCAGAGCCTGGACCCCGCCGGCGTGGGCGCCCGGAGCCTGTCGGAGTGTTTGCTGCTCCAGCTGGCCCGGCTGGAGGCCGTCTCCCCCGCCGTCATGGACATCGCCGCCCGGTTCCTGCCGGAGCTGGGCCGGAAGCACTACGGCCCCATCTCCCGGGAGTTGGGAATCGGTGTGGAGGAGATCCAGGCGGCGGAGAAGGTCATCGCCGGACTGGACCCCCATCCCGGCCGGGCCTTCCAGCCGTCGGAGCCCACGGCGTACGTCCGGCCCGACATCTTCATCGTGGAGCTGGACGGCGAGCTGAAGGCGATCCTGAATGAATATTACCTGCCCAGGGTCTCCGTCAGCACCTATTACGCCAGGCTGCTGAAGGAGTCCGACGAGAAGGAGACCCGGGCGTACTTACAGCAGAAGATGCAGCAGGCCAAGTGGCTGCTGAACAGTCTGGAGCGCCGGGGCAGCACCCTCCGCCGCTGCGCCGACGCCATTCTGGAGGCCCAGCGCCCCTTCTTCGCCGGGGAGACCGGGGACCTGGCCCCCATGAACCTCAGCTCCCTGGCGGAGGCGCTGGACGTGCATCCCTCCACCGTCTCCCGGGCCACCCGGGGGAAGTACCTCCAGTGCCGCCAGGGCACCTATCCCCTGCGGTACTTTTTCAACCGGGCGGTGGGCGAACAGGGCCCGTCCCGGCAGGCGGTGAAGCAGAAGCTGCTGGCCCTGGTCCGGGCCGAGGACCCCGGCCACCCCCTCAGCGACCAGCGGCTGTGCGTGCTGCTGGCGGCGGACGGCGTGCAGGTGGCCCGCCGGACCGTGGCCAAGTACCGCATCGAGCTGGGCATCGGGTCGTCCACGGCCAGAAGACGTTAAAAAGCATCCCCATCCTGCCGGATGGGGATGCTTTTTACGCAAAGGTCACCACGGTGCCCGTCTTGCCGTCCAGAGCGTCCAGGCAGCGGTCCAGACTGGTGATGATGGCCCGCCGGCCGGGGTTCGCCCGGACGAACTTCATGGCCGCCTCCACCTTCGGCAGCATGCTGCCCACGCCGAACTGGCCCTCCTCCGCGTACCGGGCGGCCTCCGCCAGGCTGAGACGGCCCAGATCCCTCTGGTCCGGCCTGCCGAAGTTGACGGCCACCTTTTCCACCTCCGTCAAAATCAGCAGCGCGTCGGCGTCCACCTGCTCCGCCAGCAGCTCCGCGGCGAAGTCCTTGTCGATGACTGCCGCCACGCCCTCCAGGGTGCCGTCCGGGTTCTCCACCACCGGCACGCCGCCGCCCCCGCAGGTGATGACGATGGCGTGGTCCCACAGCAGCCGGACAGCCTCGATCTCCACGATCTTTCTCGGCAGCGGCGAGGCCACCACCCGCCGCCAGCCCCGGCCCGCGTCCTCCCGCAGGACGTAGCCCTTCTCCCGCTCCAGCGCCCGGGCCTCCCCGGCGGTGTAGAAGCAACCAATGGGTTTTGTGGGATTTTGAAACGCCGGGTCGCTCCGGTCCACCACCACCTGGGTGGTGAGGGAGACCACGGGGTAATTGCGGTTCCGGGCGTTGAGGGCGTATTTCAGGGCCTGCTGGATGTGGTAGCCGATATAGCCCTGGCTCATGGCGCCGCAGACGTCGAAGGGCATGGGCGGCACGGTGTCCTTGGCGGTCTCGCTGGCCAGCAGGATGCGGCCCACCTGGGGGCCGTTCCCGTGGACGACGGCCATTTCATAGCCCCGTCGGCTGATCTCCGCGATGTGGGCGGCGGTTTTGCGCACCACCTCCAGCTGGGCCTCGGCGGTGGGGGCGGCGTCCTTGGACTGCAGGGCGTTTCCGCCCAGGGCGATGACGATTCTCTCCGGCATGTGTGCAACTTCCTTTCCAGACTTTTGCAGCTATGTTGCGCGGAAAGGCGGTTTTTATGCGGAACTCCCATGGAAAAGGCAGAGGAAAAAAACGCGGCGCGTTTTTTCCTCTGCCTTGCTCTCTCCAGGGCAATTTTTACTGGATGGCGGCGACTTTATAGTCCTGGTCCTCCACCGCCTTTTTCAGCACATCGTCGGCCACCCCGGCCTTCAACGTCACCACGGCGGTGCCCGCCTCGTGGCTGACCACGGCCTGCTCCACCTCCGGCAGCGCCTCCAGCGCCTTCTTCACCCGGGCCTCGCAGTGTCCGCACATCATGCCCTCGATCTTCATGGTCTTTTCCATCGTCGTTTGCTCCTCCTTGTGTTTGACTTTGATCTTTTTATCCTTACTGGCGTCCCGCAGGTCGAACAGGTTCAGCCGCAGGGCGTTGGAAACCACGCAGAAGCTGGAAAGGCTCATGGCCGCCGCGCCGAACATGGGGTTCAGCGTCAGGCCCAGCGGGATAAACACACCGGCGGCCAGGGGGATGCCGATGGTGTTGTAGAAAAACGCCCAGAACAAATTCTGGTGGATGTTCCGCAGGGTGGCCCGGCTGAGCCTGATGGCGGCGGGCACGTCGGAAAGACGGCTCTTCATCAGCACCACGTCCGCCGCGTCGATGGCCACGTCCGTGCCCGCGCCGATGGCGATGCCGGTGTCCGCCCGGGTCAGGGCCGGGGCGTCGTTGATGCCGTCGCCCACCATGGCGACTTTCCCCTTCTGCTTCAGACGGCGGATGACGCTCTCCTTGCCGTCCGGCAGCACGCCGGCGATGACCTCGTCCACGCCGGCCTGCGCGCCGATGGCCCTGGCGGTGCGCTCGTTGTCGCCGGTGAGCATGACCACGCGGATGCCCATGTTTTGCAGCTCCCGGACAGCCTGGGGGCTGTCCTCCTTGATAACGTCCGCCACGGCGATGATGCCGGCGAGCCTGCCGTCCCGGCTGAAGAACAGGGGCGTCTTGCCCTGCTCCGCCAGGGCCTCGGCCCGCGTTTTGATTTCAGCGGGGACCTCCGCCTGGGCGCTGATGAAGTTCAGGTTGCCGCCGTCCAGCCTGGCGCCGTTCCACACGGCGGTCAAGCCGTTGCCCGGCAGGGCCTGGAAGTCCGTGACCTCCTCCGCTGTCAGCTGCCGCTCCTCCGCGGTCCGCAGGATGGCCCGGGCCAGGGGATGCTCACTCTTCCTCTCCAGCGCGTAGGCCAGCCGCAGAAGCTCCTCCTCGCCGGCGCCGGGGGCGGGCAGGATGTCCGTGACCCTCGGCTCGCCGCTGGTGATGGTGCCGGTCTTGTCCAGGGCCACGATCTCGGTCCGTCCGGCGGCCTCCAGGGAGGCGGCGGTCTTGAACAGGATGCCGTTTTTCGCGCCCAGGCCGTTGCCCACCATGATGGCCACCGGCGTGGCAAGCCCCAGGGCGCAGGGGCAGGAGATGACCAGCACGGAGATGCCCCGGGCCAGGGCGAAACCCACGGTCCGGCCCAGCAGCAGCCAGACGGCGGTGGTGATCACCGCGATGGTGATGACCGCCGGGACGAAGATGCCGGAGACCTTGTCCGCGATCTTGGCGATGGGGGCCTTGGTGGCCGCCGCGTCGCTGACCATCTGGATGATCTGGGACAGCGTGGTGTCCTCGCCCACCCGGGTGGCCCGGCACCTGATGAAGCCGGACTGGTTCACCGTGGCGGCGGAGACCGCGTCCCCGGCGGCCTTGTCCACCGGGATGCTCTCGCCGGTGAGGGCGGACTCGTTCACCGCGCTGCTGCCCTCCAGCACCACGCCGTCCACGGGGATGTTCTCGCCGGGGCGGACCACGAAGACGTCGCCCTTTTGCACCTGGTCGATGGAGACCTCGGTCTCCACGCCGTCCCGCGCCACCGTGGCGGTCTTGGGGGCCAGCTTCATCAGACCCTTCAGCGCGTCGGTGGTCCTGCCCTTGGAGCGGGCCTCCAGCATCTTGCCCACGGTGATGAGGGTCAGGATCATGGCGGCGGACTCAAAGTAGAACTCCATCATATAGGTCATGACGGCGTCCATGTCCATGTCCGCCTGGGCCCGGGTCATGGCGAACAGGGCGTAGGTGCTGTAGACAAAGGCCGCCGTGGAGCCCAGGGCCACCAGGGTGTCCATGTTGGGCGAGCGGTGCCACAGGCTTTTAAAACCGCTGACGAAGAACTTCTGGTTGATGACCATGATGATGACCGTCAGCAGCAGCTGGGTCAGGCCCATGGCCACGTGGTTGCCGTCATAGAAGGCCGGCAGGGGCCAGCCCCACATCATGTGGCCCATGGAGAAATACATCAAAACCAGCAAAAAGCCCACGGACCAGAGGAGCCGCCGCTTTAAAACGGGCGTCTCCCGGTCCTTCAGGGCGTCCTCGGCCTCCGCCGCGCCGGGGGCTTTGCCGGCGGCGGACGCGTCCTTCTCCGACGCGCCGTACCCCGCGCCCTCCACGGCGGCGATGATCTCCCGGGGCGCGGCGGTGCCCTCCACGCCCATGGAGTTGGTCAGCAGGCTCACCGAGCAGGCCGTGACGCCCGGCACCTTGGATACGGCCTTTTCCACCCGGGCGCCGCAGGCCGCGCAGCTCATGCCCGTAACATTGTATTGCTTCATGGATAATCTCCCCGAATCTGTCTTATTTCATCAGCTTTTGCAGGGTCGCGAGCAGCTCGTCGATGGTCTCGTCCCTGCCGTCCCGGATGTCCTGGGCCACACAGGTGCGGATGTGCTCCGCCAGCAGCTCGCGGCTGAACGCGTTCAGCGCCGCGTTGGCCGCCGCCACCTGGGCCAGGATATCCGTGCAGTAGGCGCTCTTCTCCACCATCCCGCGGATGCCCCGGACCTGCCCCTCGATGCGGTTCAGGCGGTGGATCAGGCGCTTATACTCCTCCTCGGAGCGCTCCTTCGTCCGCAGACAGCAGCAATCCCGACATTCCATCCGTGACGCCTCCCTCATAAAAATACCCGGTGGGGGTATCTATACAGTATACCCCCGCCGGGTATTTGTCAATACCCATTTGCAAGTTTTTAGAAATCCGCCTTCCAGTTGGCGAAGATGCGCGCGGTCTCCTCCAGGAATTCATGGGCGTGCCGGGCGGTTGCCGCGGCGCGGCGTGGGTCCGAATCTCTCCATTTGCGACCGCGTCTATTCCCGGGATGCCCGCCGCCATTATTAATAACCAACAAAGTAGGTTGGTTGGAAATATTTTTAAAACAGGCTTGACAAAAAAGCGGGCGATGGCTATAATCCATATAAACCAACTAACAAACTATGTTAATGAAAAGGAGGCGTCCGGATATGCGCGGCATCTTTCTCCGGCTTCTGCGAAGCAATTTCCGCTGTGGGCGAATGTTGAACTCCCGGGCTGTCCATATGGCCGGGCGTTTCACCGCGCCCTCGGTCCGCCTCTGTCGGTGAGACACAGGGATCGTGCCATATCCAGTCCGGGAGCCGCCGCAGCTTTCCCGGGCTTTTTTGCCGCCAAAATTCAAAAATAAGAAAGAGGTCACCTGTTATGAGCAACTATAAATTTGAGACCCTCCAGCTCCACGTCGGCCAGGAGCAGCCCGACCCCGCCACCGATTCCCGGGCCGTGCCCATCTACCAGACCACGTCCTACGTGTTCCGCGACTCCGCCCACGCCGCCGCCCGCTTCGGACTGGCCGACGCCGGCAACATTTACGGCCGCCTGACCAACTCCACCCAGGACGTGCTGGAAAAGCGTCTGGCCGCTCTGGAGGGCGGCGTGGCGGCCCTGGCTCTGGCCTCCGGCGCCGCCGCCATCACCTACGCCATCCAGGCCCTGGCCCAGGCGGGGGACCACATCGTGGCCCAGAAGACCATCTACGGCGGCAGCTACAACCTGCTGGCCCACACCCTGCCCCAGTTCGGCGTGACCACCACCTTTGTGGACGCCCACGATCTGGCGGAGGTGGAGGGGGCCATCCAGGATAACACCAAGGCCGTCTACCTGGAGACCCTGGGCAACCCCAACAGCGACATCCCTGATATCGACGCCATCGCCGAGATCGCCCACAGGCATGGCCTGCCCCTGGTCATCGACAACACCTTCGGCACCCCCTACCTGATCCGGCCCATCGAGCACGGCGCGGACATCGTGGTCCACTCCGCCACCAAGTTCATCGGCGGTCACGGCACCACCCTGGGCGGCGTCATCGTGGACTCCGGCAAGTTCGACTGGAGGGCTTCCGGCAAGTACGCCCCCATCGCCGCCCCCAACCCCAGCTACCACGGCGTCAGCTTCGTGGACGCCGCCGGCCCCGCCGCTTTCGTCACCTACATCCGGGCCATCCTCCTGCGGGACACCGGCGCCACCATCTCCCCCTTCAACGCGTTTTTGCTGCTTCAGGGCGTGGAGACCCTGTCCCTGCGGCTGGACCGCCACGCGGAAAACACAAAGAAGGTGGTGGCGTTCCTGGCGAACCATCCCCAGGTGGAGCACGTGAACCATCCCTCCCTGCCGAACCACCCGGACCACGCCCTGTACGAGAAGTACTTCCCCAATGGCGGCGCGTCCATCTTCACCTTTGAGATCAGGGGCGGCCAGGAGGAGGCTCACAGGTTCATTGACAATCTGGAGATCTTCTCCCTGCTTGCCAACGTGGCCGACGTGAAGTCCCTGGTCATCCACCCCGCCACCACCACCCACTCCCAGCTCAGCCCCGAGGAGCTGCTGGACCAGGGCATCAAGCCCAACACCATCCGCCTCTCCATCGGCACCGAGCATATCGACGACATCATCGCCGACCTGGAGAAGGGCTTCGCGGCTGTCAAGTGAGTTTCCGGACAAACAGCGCGGAGGGAACGCGAAACGCGTTCCCTCCGCTTTTTCGTTCCAGTCCCTGTCAGGGGCATGGGCTTTACAGGTGTTTCCCATCCCGGACCAGCGCCACCAGCTTTCTGCAGCCCGCCAGAACGTGCTCATACCCGGCCTCCGTGTGGGGCAGCAGGCAGACGCTGCAATCCTTGACGCCGCTCTCGGTGTAGCGGAAATCGCCGCCGCAGCCCTCCCCCAGCGCATAGAGGGGGCAGTAGCAGAACAGGCAGTTGAAATCGCCGGGGTCCGCCCCCGGATGACAGGGGAAATAGGGGCAGGCCGTGTGGCGGATATAGGTGTGTTTACGCATCTCTCCTCCTGTCCGGTCCCTTCGGCGGGGCCTCCCGCGCGGCCAGCAGCTGTACAAGCCCCTCCACGGAGCACACCGCCGGGACCAGCGCCTTTCTTCCAAACCGCTCTTCAAACGCCCGGGCCGAGACCGGGCCGATGCAGACGCCGGCGGTCTCCTCCGCCAGCCGGTATCCCGCGTCGGCCAGGGCGCGCACCGCCCCGGCGCTGCCGAACAGCAGGTAATCCGCCGCGGCGGACACGCTCTCCAGCCGGTAGTCCGCCCGGTAGAGGGGAACGACCCGGCACCGCCGCCCCAATCTGTCCCCCACGGCGGCGGAGCCCCGCTCCGCCTGGAACAGCCACACGGCATCCTCCGGCGCCGTCTCCGCCGCCAGCGCGTCCGCTAGCGCGGCGCTGGTGAACGTGGACGGGCACAGGTCCGCCCGGAAGCCGTGCCGCCAGAGCGCGTCTCCGGTGGCACGGCCGATGACCGCGAATTTGCAGCGCCCCAGCCGTCTCGCGTCGATCTCCTCCCGCCGCGTCCGCCGGAAGAAGAACTCCACGCCCCGGGCGCTGGTGAACACCAGCCAGCTCCGGCGCCCACCGTCCAGCTCCGCCCAGGGGATCGGGGTGGGCAGCTCCTCGCACACCGTGGCCTGCACCGTGGCGGTCTCCGCCCCCAGGGCTTCCAGCGCCGTCCGCAGCCGGTTCCGGAGCTCCGGCGTCCCGGTCAGCCCGACACGGACGCCGGACAGCGCCCGACGCGCTTCGCTCCGCAGGTCCATCGCCGCCGTGTCGCCCACCACGATGACCGCCGGGGCCTCCACCCGCGCCCGGGACGCCCGGTCCGCGATGTCGGCCAACGTCCCCCGCACCCGGGCGGGATGGGGGGCGCTGCCGCCGGACAGCACCGCGGCGGGCGTCTCCAGGGCCATCCCCGCCGCCGTCAGCGCCCGGGCCAGCCGGGGCAGCCGCCCCAGGCCCATCAGGAACACCAGCGTCCCGCCCAATCGCGCCAGCTGCTCCAGGCGCTCCGGCAGGGCGTCCTCCGCCGTGTGGGCGGTGACGATATGGACGCTCCGGCTGACGGCCCGGTGGGTCACCGGGATGCCCGCCTCCAGCGGCACCGCCAGCGCGGAGGAGATGCCGGGCGCCACCTCGTACGAAACCCCGGCCTCCCGCAGGGCCAGCGCCTCCTCGCCGCCCCGGCCGAAGACATAGGGGTCGCCCCCCTTCAGCCGCACCACGGCTTTTCCCTGCCGGGCCAGACGGACCAGAAGCCCGTTGATGTCCTCCTGTCTGGCGGAGTGCTTCCCGGCCCGCTTCCCCACCGGAAACCGCTCCGCCCCCTCCGGGGCTTCCAGCAGCAGCGCCGGGTCCAGCAGCTCGTCGTACACCACGGCGTCACAGGCCCGGAGGAGGGCCAAGCCCTGCACCGTGAGCCAACCCACGCCGCCACAGCCCGCGCCCACCAGAGCCACATGGCCGCAACTCTGTTTCATATCAGTATCCCTCCAATATCTCCGTCAGCTCCGCCTCCGTCAGGGGCCGTCCCCGCTCCAGGCAGGCCGCGAACAGCCGCTTCAGGATGTCCGCCCGGGCGGCCTCCTCCGGAAACCGCCGCCGCAGCGGCTCCCGCCGCTCCGCCAGCCAGGTCAGGATGTCCCCGAACCGCTCCGGCAGCAGCGCCTGGACCCGCTCCTTCACCCAGACCGCCGCCGTGGGGCTGGCGCCCCCGGTGGAGACGCCGACGGACAGCGGCCCGCTTTGCGCCAGCGCCGGGAACAGAAAGGAGCAGTCCTCCGGCGTGTCCACCGCGTTGACGGGGATGCCCCGCTCCCGGCAGAGCAGGGCAATCTGATGATTCCGCGCCCGGTCGTCCGACGCGGCGATGACAAAGGCCAGGTCCGGCGTGATGTCCCCCGGCGCAAACGCCCGGCGCACCGGGCGGACGGCGGGCAGCGCCGCCAGCTCCGGCAATATCTCCGGCGCCACCACGGTCAGCCCGGGCCCGAAGGGCAGCAGCTTCTCCGCTTTCCGCAGGGCCACTCTGCCGCCGCCCACGATCAGGCCGTGTCTGCCCTCCAGGTCCACAAAGAACGGGAAATACGCCATGCGCTCACACTCCTCACAGCTCGCAGAAATACTGCCAGCCCGACTCCGTCTCCATCCGCCGCAGGCGCACCGAGAACACCTGATCGACGATGCCGCTTTGATAGATCTCCTCCGGCGTGCCGGTCCGGCACAGCCTGCCGCCAGCCAGCACCGCCACCCGGTCCGCGCCCCGCAGAGCCAGCGGCAGGTCGTGCATCACCAGCACCACCGCCCTGCCCTCGTCCGCCAGACTCCGGGCCAGCTCCAGAATCCGAAGCTGGTGGGCCACGTCCAGATACGTGGTGGGCTCGTCCAGCAGCACCGCGCCGCAGTCCTGGGCCAGCGTCATGGCAATGTAGACATTCTGCCGCTGGCCCCCGCTGAGCCGGCTGACGAGCTGTTCCGCCAGGTGGGCGGCGCCCACCCGCTCCAGCGCCTGCCGGACGATCCGGTGGTCCTCCCTCTGATACCGCCTGGGGTAGGACAGGTACGGAAACCTGCCGTGGAGCACCATCCGGCGGGCCGTGATCTCCGGCGTGCTCCGGGACTGGGCCAGGAAGGAGACCTTTCTTGCCAGCGCCCTTCCCCGGAGCCGTTCCAGGGGGACGCCGTCCACCAGAATCTCCCCGCCGCTCCTGGGCAGCAGGCCGCAGGCGGTCTTCAGCAGGGTGCTTTTCCCGCAACCGTTGGGGCCGATCAGCGTCAGCACCTGACCGGGCCGGAAGGTCAGATCGATATCCCGCAAAACCGGATGCCCCGGATACCCGGCGGAGACGCCTCGCAGCTCAACCATGCCTGACCCCCCTTTTCTGCCGGAACAGCAGCCACAAAAAGAAGGGCGCGCCGATGAACGCCAGCACGATGCCCACCGGCAGCTCATAGGGCGCGAACAGCGTCCGGGCCAGCAGGTCGCACAGCGTGACGAAAGCCGCCCCGCCCAGGGCGGAAAAGGCGATGAGGGGCAGGCCGTTCTCCCCGATCAGGCGGCGGATCACGTGGGGCACGATCAGCCCCACAAAGCCCAGCAGGCCGGAGAAGCTGACCGCCGCCCCCGCCAGCGCCG
>CABSFC010000049.1 GCA_902476875.1 uncultured Oscillibacter sp.
CGGCTGGGGCTGGACGTGGACGCCCTGTGGGCGCGGCTGGACCGGGCGGAGGCCGTCAGCAACGTCTTCCTGGACAATCTGAAGACCGCCACCCCCTGGGTGCTGAAAGCCGTGGGCGTGGAGTACCTGCTGAACCAGGCGGAGCACGGCGGCGGCGCCAACATCCTCCACATCGCCACCCACTTCTCCAACCTCATCAAGGTCAGTGAGAACGTGGTGGTCCGCCGGATGGCGGGCGCGGCGCTGCTGTCCATCGCCCCCATGCTGACGCCGGACCGGCGCAACGAGATCGCCGTGGAGCTGTCCAAGGCCCTGGAGACCGGACAGGCGGAGATCTCCCAGTACATCCCCCAGTACCTGGGCCAGTTCGCCCTGTGGCTGTCCCCCCGTGAGCTGGACGAGGTCCTGACCCAGATGCTGACCCTGCTGTCCTCCGCCAACGCCGGGGTGGTGGCCGCCGCCCTGTCCACCGTGGGCGCCATGCTGGAGCACTACGCCGTCTACGGCGGGCGCTTCGGCGAGGACGAGGCCGCCCTGACCGCCCGCAAACGGCAGATGGCCGGACTGCTCTTAAAGGGCCTGTCCTCCTTCCGGGAGAGCGTCCGCCAGGAGGCGCTGCACATCCTGGGCGAGGGCCTGTTCGGCTCCAAAGTCCTGAGCTACGAGGACAAGACCGACCTGTTCACCCTGACGGCCAAGAAAATCCTGTTCCTCATCAACGAGCAGCCCGAGCAGGAGCTGACCTTCTTCTACACCGCCGCGGCCCTGAGCCACATCTACCGCTTCATTGTCCGCCACCGCATCGAAAGCGGCCCCTTCCAGTTCCAGCGTCTCAGCAAGGCCGCCTTCTTCCCCGGCACCTTCGACCCCTTCTCCCTGAGCCACAAGGGCATCGTCCAGGCCATCCGGGACCTGGGATTCGAGGTGTACCTCGCCATCGACGAGTTCTCCTGGTCCAAGAAGGCCCAGCCCTCTCTGGTGCGGCGGCAGATCGTCAGCATGTCCGTGGCCGACGAGTTCGACGTGTACCTCTTCCCCCACGACATCCCGGTGAATCTGGCCACCCCCGACGATCTCAGCCGCCTGCGGCAGGTCTTCGACGGATGGGAGCTTTACCTGGCGGTGGGGTCCGACGTGGTGGCCAACGCCTCGTCCTACAAGGTCCCGCCCACGGAGGGCTCCGTCCACTCCCTGAACCACATCGTCTTCCGCCGCTCCAGCGACGCCGAGGGCCACGAGATCGACGCGGACCTCAGCTGCATCGCCGGCGACGTCATCCAGCTGCAGCTGCCCACCCACCTGGAAGACATCAGCTCCACCCGCATCCGGGAGAACATCGACCTGGGGCGGGACATCTCCAACCTCATCGATCCGGCGGTGCAGGACTTCATCTTCCGCAACAGCCTGTACCTGCGGGAGCCCCAGTACAAGCAGCTCATCCGGGCCAGCTATCTGGACTTCTCCCTGGTGGAGCAGCCGGACCGCGCCCTGTGGGAGGAGCTGCGCGCCGCCATTCCCGACGTGCCGGAGCCGGACCCCCGGGACGCGGTGTGCGTCCTGCGGAGCACCAGTACCCGCCCCCGGGTGCTGGGCTTCCTGACCCTGCGGACCGTCAACTCCGCCGCGCTGTACGACGCCCTGGGCGATGCGGAGCTTGCCAACTACGTCCGCGTCCGCACGGCGGGGCGCGTCCGGCTGCTGACCGGACTGTATGTGGACCGCGCCCCCGGCGGGAATTACAACGTGGGCCAGCTGCTGCTGACAGAGGCTTTGTCCCTGGCCATGGCGGAGGACTGCGGCTACGCCGTTTGGTGGTCCGCCGCCCCCACGGCCGCCGAGACGCTGGAGCTGCTGGAGCGGCAGGGTTTCGTCCAGGCGGAGCCGGAGACCCCCCGCCCCCTGCTGCTGGTGGACATGCGCTCGCCCGTGGTGCTGATGCAGAACATCCCCACCACGCTGAAGGAGCCCTTCTCCTCGGACCGCCAGGTCCTCTCCGCCATCCAGACGGCCCACTTCCGGCTCCAGCGGGCCATCTGCGACCTGTACCCCGGCACGCTGGTGCTGTCCCTCAACGCGGAGGTCATCTACCACCGGCTGGTGCGGAAGATCACGGAACTCAACGGCGTGCCCGCCGAGCCCACGAAGCCCCGGGTGCTGGGCCCCAAGATGTGCGTGCCCTTCGGCAAGATCCTGCGGGGCAACGCCGTGCCCAACACCGTCACCAAGACCATCCACACCGACAAGGTCTTCGCGCCGGACCTGAAGTCCTTCACCATCGCGCCCTTCCCCGGCTACGCGCCGCTGGAGAGCCAGATCCGCACCGTCCGCTCCTTCCGGCGGCCCGTGGTGCTGGTGGACGACCTGCTCCACTCCGGCAACCGCCTGAACGTCCTGGACCCCCTGGCCCGGCAGGAGGGGCTGGACATCGACCAGGTGCTGGTGGGCCTGCTGTCCGGCCGGGGCCGGGACCTGATGACCGCCAAGGGCCGCAGCGTGGACTGCGTGTACTTCGTGCCGGACCTGCGGGCCTGGTTCGTGGAGTCCACCATGTACCCCTTCATCGGCGGCGACACTCTGGGCGGCGCGGAGAGCTCCGTCCCGGGCCTTGCCCCGGCGGTGAACCTGATCCTGCCCTACGCCTTCCCCCGGTTCTACAAGGAGTGCGGCCGGGAGGCGGTGTTCCACTTCTCCCGCACATGTCTGGAGAACTCCCGGGACATCCTGCTGGCGCTGGAGAACGCCTACCGGGAGCGGTACGCCCGGAACCTGACCCTGTCCCGCCTCAGCGAGGCGGTCATCCTGCCCCTGTCCCCGGACAAGGGCTCCGCCCTGCGGTACGACTCCAGCCTGGCGGCGTCGGTGTGTCTGGATAACGACCTGAAGCTGCTGCTGCGGATGCGGGAGCTGCTGGAGTAAAATACATCCCCGGAACCAAAGGTTCCGGGGATGCTGTTATTCGTGGGCCGTCTTGCCGCAGAAGCGGTGCAGGCCGCAGTTGTAGAGCGCCGCCATCCGGGGCTCCAGCACGGGCAGCGCCGTCTCGGAGCCGTCCTCCTCCCGGACATACCAGGTCTCCCCGTCCGTCCGCAGCACGGGCTCCAGGTCTCTCAGGGAGTAGGCGTCCAGCTGGATGCTGCCCTTGCCCCAGACGCGCAGAACATAGGGCACATCCACGTCGGAGGGAGAGTCGATGATGGCCAGATTCAGCTCCTGGAGGTAGGCCCCGCCGAAGGGCTGGTCGATCTTCACGTCCTTGAAGCCGCTGTCGTAAAACGCCTCCAGGGCCTGCTCCAGGTCGCTGTTGTTCCACACCGGGGCGATCAGCCGGGTCTCCGACAGACGGACCTGCTTTTTGCCGGAAGGCGGCAGCTCCGACAGGGGGATCAGGTCGTCCAGCGCAAAGGGTCCGGTCCTGGTCTTGGGCAGGAAGATACGGGAGGCGCTGTCGGAGGCAAGGCTCGTCACCAAAACGTGGATGGCCCAGTCCAGGAACAGGTCGAAATTCCTGCCGGATGCCTTGCAGCGGCGGGCGCCGCTGTTCAGAAACTTGGACATGGTCTCGTACTCCGTCAGGGCCATGGGCGGCAGGGGACTTTCATACAGGGTTTTCAGGCGTGAGGGTTTCAACATGCAAAAGACCTCCGGGGCCGGGCCGCGGGAAAACCGCGTCCGGCGAGATGATAGAACAATTGTACCACAAATTTTGTCGAAAAACAACTTGCGGCCCATGGGCAAATCGTATAAGATGGGCGGGAACTTTTTTGAAAATTTCTGCGTCTGTATGGATAGACACGAAGCTTTTGGAAATTTTTGCGAAAAGGGGCATGGCTATGAGAAGAAATCTGGCGGCGGCGCTGATTCTCCTGCTGGTTCTGGCGTGCGCGGGATGCGGAGGCGAAGAGGCAACCTCCGCCTCGGAGGACTATCCGCCGATGCTCATGGTGGACGGCGTCCTCTACAAAAGCACCGGCCGGCAGGTTCCGGGCGAGGTGGACGAGAGCGCGACGGAGACCGTCAGCTCCTACACCGACACAGAGCCCACGGAGGACGGACAGCAGAACTTCGACCGCTCCTGCGCGGTGGAATACGGCATGACCGCGGACGGGCTGATGGTCACGGTCGACCACGAGTGGGTCCGGTTTGAACCCGTGGAAACAGCTGAATAAGGGACGGGACGGCCCAAAAGCCGTCCCGCCTTTTGTTCTGGTCGTGCAGCGCTCAGTCCTCGTTCATCAGCCGGATGCCCGCCTCCTTGTCTCCGGCGATGATCAGGTGGGCGTCGGGGCGGAAGCGGTACTCCGGGTCCAGCAGCGGCTCGATCTCCTCGTCATTCTTCACGCCCAGAATGTTCACGTTGTAGCGGCGGCGAACGTCCACCTGGGCCACGGTGCGGCCCTCCCACGCCTGGGGCGTCTCGATCTCAAAGACCGCGTAGCTGGGCGTCAGCTCGAAATAGTCAAAGGCGTTGCGGGCGGAGAACCGCATGGCCGTGCGGAAAGCCATGTCCATCTCCGTGTGGACCACGTAGTCCGCGCCGATCTTTTTCAGGAACTTGATTTGCTTCTCCTGGTCCGCCCGGGCCACCACGCACCTGGCGCCCAGATCCTTCAGGGCCGCGGTGGCCTCCAGGGAGCACTGGAAGTCGTCCCGGATGCAGACGAAGCACACGTCGAAATTCCGGATGCCCAGGGATGCCAGCACCTGTTCGTCCTGGCAGTCCCCCACGCAGGCGGCGGTGACGCCGGAGGCCATCCGGGCCACCCGCTCCTCGTCCTGGTCCACCACCATGACCTCGTTGCCCAGCTCCATCAGCTTGCCCGCCAGATGCCGCCCAAAGCGGCCCAGGCCCAGCACCAAAAAGGATTTCATAGCAGGTCCTCCCTATCCGATCAGAATGTTTTCCGAAACGTTGCGTATCTTCGCCTGGGGCCGGTCCCGGGTAACGGCCATGGCGACAGACATGCTGCCCACCCGGCCCGCGAACATCAGCAGCAAAATCGCCAGCTTGGAGAGCTCCGGCAGCGAGGGCGTCAGCCCCCGGGTCAGGCCCACGGTGCCGATGGCGGAGATGGCCTCAAACAGGGCGTCGTCCAGGGAGATGCCCTGCAGGCACAGCACCATGCAGCCCGCAAGGCAGGCCAGGCAGTACATGCTGACGGTGGAATACGCCCTGTGGATGTCGCCCCGGTCCAGCCGGCGGCGGAAGACGTTCACGTCCTCCTTTCGGCGGGCCTGGGCAAAGGCGCTGAGCAGAATGACCGTAAAGGTATTCACCTTGATGCCGCCGCCGGTGGAACCGGAGCCCGCGCCGATGAACATCAGCACCATGGTCAGCAGGGTGCCGCTCTCGCTGAGGGCCGTCAGGTCGGCGGTGTTGAAGCCGGCGGTCCGGGTCGTCACGGACTGAAAGGCCGCCATCAGCGCTTTTTCGCCTACGGACGCCCCCGCGAAAGCGTGGTCCCGCTCAAGAACATAAAACGCCAGCGCGCCGCCCACAAACAGCATCGACGTGGAGACCAGCACAAGCTTGGAATGGAGCCGCCAGCGGCGGAAGTGGCGGCCATGGGTCAGCACATCGTCCCACACCAGAAAGCCCAGGCCGCCACAGACGACCAACGCCATCAGGACGAGGTTGGGCAGCGGCTCTCCCGCCGCCGAGGTCAGCGACGCGCCGGTGCCCAGCAGGTCGAAGCCCGCGTTGCAAAACGCGGACACCGCGTGGAACAGAGCCATCCAAAGGCCCCGGCCCGGGCCATACCGGGGACAGAACCACAGCGCCAGCAGCACCGCGCCGGCGCCCTCGCAGGCGGCGGTGACCAGCAGGGCCCGACGGGTCAGCCGCACCACGCCGCCCATCTGGAGGGCGCCGATGGTGTCCATCAGCACCGTCCGGCGGTGGAGGCCGATGCGGCGGTGCAGCAGGATGGAGACCAGGATGGAGAGGGTCATGAAGCTCAGGCCCCCGACCTGGATCAGCAGCAAGATCACCGCCTGCCCGAAAACGGTAAACTGCGTCCAGGTGTCATACAGCACCAGCCCCGTGACGCAGGAGGCGGAGGCCGAGGTGAACAGCGCGTCCAGAAACGGCAGCATCCGCCCGTCGCGGGAGGAGACCGGCAGCGTCAGCAGTAGGCCGCCTGCCAGAATCAGGACGGCAAAGCTAAGCGTCAGCGTCTGGACGGCGTTGAGTTGAACGCGGCGACGAACCATGGACACCTCCCACAGAAATCAGATGGGCTTATTATACGCTTTTCGGCTGTGAAATGCAATCAAGCGCGCATAAAAACGCGGGGCATCCCACCGTCCGGTTTGAAACGGAAGTCCCGCGGACCTTTAGGACAGCGTCTGTCAGAACGCCTCCTCCGACTATATCCGCTTCTTTTCATATTGGTCTTTTGCATACTCGTATGCCTCCCGCATATATGGCCGCAAGGTCCCAAATGTCTCTTCAGACGGATTCAGGGCGCAGATCCAACCCATCCACGCATATACAGGGTGCGGAAGGATTTGATCAATACAAACAAGGTACATCCCACGTGGCAAAAGGAGGATATACGCCACGCACGCCGGATGTCTACGGCCATGTGTCGGAACGGATGAAGGATGACGGTGCTGCTCGGATGCAGGCCTATATCGAGGCCATCCGATAATAAGGCCAAACTTGCTGAAAAGCAAAAGAGAAAGCCCTGAATCCATTGGGATTCAAGGCTTTCTTCTGGCAGCGGGTGAAGGATTCGAACCCTCACATACAGAGTCAGAGTCTGCTGTGCTACCTTTACACAAACCCGCTATACCTGTCCGCCGCAGCGAACAGATATTATTATACTGAAAAGAGGATTTTTGTCAAGGGGGTTTTTCAAATTTTTCCGTTTTTTCACCGGTCCTTCCGGCCGCCGAACAGGCCCTTCAAAAAACCGCCCTTTTCCCTGCCCTGGTCCGGACCCTTGGCAGGCGCCCCGGCCGGCGCCTTTTCCAGGCGCTCCAACGCTTTCTTCGCGTCCTCATAGCCCTGGTCCGCGGCGGCGCGGTATAGCTCCAGCGCCTTTGCCACGCTGCGCGCCACGCCCTTGCCGTTCTCGTAGCACCAGGCCAGGTTATGCTGGGCGCGGGAGTGGCCCTGCTCCGCGGCTTTGCCGTACCAGGCCACCGCGTCCTTCCAGCTCTGTTCCACGCCCACGCCGGTCTCATACAGGTAGCCCAGGTTGCACTGCCCCGTGGCGTAGCCCTTCTCCGCCGCCTGCCGGTACAGCTTCGCGGCCTTAACGGGGTCCTTCTCCACGCCACGGCCAAACTCCCAGCACACGCCCAGGTTGCACAGTCCCCGGGCAAAGCCCTGGTCCGCCGCCGCCTGATACCAGCGGACGGCCTCCGTCCAGCTCTGCTCCACGCCCCGGCCGATCTCATACAGATAGCCCAGGTTGCACTGGCCCGCCGCGTCGCCCTTCTCCGCCGCCTGCCGGTACAGCTCCACGGCCCTTTTCAGGTCCGCCTCCACGCCCTCGCCGTGCTCGTAGCACACGCCAAGGTTGCACATGGCGCCGGGATAGCCCGCGTCGGCGGCTTTCTGATACCACCGGACCGCCGCGGCCCAGTCCTGCGCCACGCCACGGCCCTGCTTGCAGCACACGCCCATGCAGAACATGCCCCGGGGGTCGTTCTGCTCGGCGGCCTTGTTGTACCAGTGGACGGCGCGCTTCAAATTCATCTCCACGCCCTTGCCGTACTCATAGCACCAGGCCAGATTGCACTGTGCGCGGGGCATGCCCTGCCGGGCGGCGGCGCTGTACCACTTCACAGCCTCCTCCCAGCTCTGCTCCACGCCCCGGCCGATCTCATACAGGTAGCCCAGGTTGCACTGCCCCGGCGCGTTTCCGGACTCGGCGGCCCGGCGGTAAAGCTCCGCCGCCCTGGCGAAGTCCCGGGGCACGCCCTCGCCCCGCTCGTAGCACACGCCCAGATCGCACATGGCGGGGGCGGAGCCGGCGTCCACAGCCTTCTGATACCAGCGGCAGGCCTCCGCCGCGTCCTGCTCCACGCCGTAGCCGTAGTCATAGGCCCGGGCCACGGAGAAGAGTCCCCGCTCATAGCCCTGGTCCGCCGCTTTGCGGTACCAGGCAAATGCCTCCGCCAGGTCCTTTTCCACACCCTTGCCGTGCTCATAGCACCAGGCCAGATTGCACTGGCCCCGGGGCAGGCCCATATCCGCCGCCTTGCGGTACCACGCCGTGGCCTGCTCCCAGCTCTGTTCCACGCCCTCGCCGGTCTCGTAGAGGAAGCCCAGGCAGCAGGCGCCGTCCTCGTCGCCCGCCTCGGCGGCTTTGCGGTACCACGCCGCGGCCGCCGCCTTGTCCACCGGGACGCCCCGGCCCCGCTCGCTGCAAAAGCCCAGGCACAGCATCCCCCGGGGATAGTCCTGCTCCGCCGCCGCCTTGTACAGCCGGACGGCCTCCCCGTAGTCCTGCGTCACGCCCTTGGCGTGCTCATAGCACCAGGCCAGGTTGCACTGTGCCCGGGGATAGTTCTGGTCCGCGGCGGCGCGGTACCACCGCGCGGCCTCCTCCCAGCTCTGTTCCACGCCCCGGCCCGCCTCATAGCAGAAGCCCAGGCAGCACTGCCCCGGCGCATGGCCCTGATCAGCGGCGGCGGTATACCATTTCACCGCCTGCTCCAGATCCTCCGGCACGCCGGTGCCGAACTCCAGGCAGCGGCCCAGCTCCGTCTGTGCGGCGGCATAGCCCAGCCATGCGGCGGACTGGTACCACTTAACGGCCTCGGCGTCGTTCTGCTCCACGCCCGCGCCCCGGCGGTATGCCTCGCCCAGCAAAAACTGTGCCCGGGGAAAGCCGTGCTCCGCGCCCTTCTGGAAGCACTCCAGCGCCTTGGCCTCGTCCTTCTCCACGCCGATGCCGTATGTATAGCAGTAGCCCAAATTCGTCAGGGCGGGCATATACTCCCGGGCGGCCGCCTGGGCGTACAGCAGCACCGCCTGCCTGGGGTCCGCCTCCACGCCGACGCCGGCCTCCAGGCACCAGCCCAGATTGGTCAGACCCAGGGGGTCGTTCATGGCCGCCGCCCGCTGGTAGCAGGCCAGGGCGTCCGTCTGCCGCTTCTCATCCACGGCCTGGTTGCCCAGAGTCACCCAATCGCCGGCGGTCAGCTCCTCCTCGGTCAGCGCGTGGAAAAAAGTGCCGCCGCAGCGGGGGCAGACATCCGGCTCCTCCTCGGCCACAAAGCCGCAATCCGGGTTTTCACAGCGAAAGTAATCCATAGACATCTCTCCTATCTGCTCTCCGGGCCGTCCTCCCCGAAGGGGGCGGCGCCGTCATAAAAATCCAGAAACGAATGGGCCTGGCCCCGGTACTTGAAGCCGGGGAAGGTGTCCAGCTGGACGCCGTGGATGGCCCGGAAAATGCTCTTTTCAATGTTGGGGTTGGTGCGCTTCAGCTGCCGCAGCAGGACCTTCATCTCCTGCCGCTTACTCTCCCCCACGCCGTCGCCCGAGGCGTCCCGCGCCTCCGTGAACCGGCAGGCGCATTGGAGGAACCGCAGGTGGTTGTAGTTCTTCCAGGCGATGATGGCGTCCTCGTGGACGCAGTAGAGGGGGCGGATCAGCTCCATGCCCGGAAAGTTCTTGCTGTGGAGCTTGGGGGGCATAGCCTGGAGCTGGGCGCCGTAGAACAATCCCAGCAGCGTGGTCTCCACCACGTCGGAAAAGTGGTGGCCCAGAGCGATCTTGTTGCAGCCCAGCTCCCGGGCCTTGGCGTACAGGCAGCCCCGGCGCATCCGGGCGCACAGGTAACAGGGGTTTTTGTCCACCTGGGTGGTGACATCGAAGATATCGCTTTCAAAAACGGTAATGGGGATGCCAAGCAGCCCGGCGTTCTCCTCGATCAGCCGCCGGTTGGATGGGTTGTAGCCCGGGTCCATCACCAGAAAGGTCAGGTCAAAGGGCTGGTTCGTGTGCTTTTGCAGCTCCTGCATCAGCTTGGCCAGGACCATGGAGTCCTTGCCGCCGGAGATGCACACGGCGATATGGTCCCCCGGGGACACCAGCTCATACCGCTTGACGGCGGCGATGAAGGGGTTCCACAGGGTCTTGCGGTAGGTTTTGATGAGACTGCGCTCGGCAGTCTCCCGTGGCGTCAGTTCGCGGGACATGGAATGACTCCTTTTCATAGGGTTGCGCCGGGGCCGCCTTACAGCCAGATCGCGCCCAGCCGCAAAATCGACGCGAACACCCGGCGGAGCCAGGGTCGCTTGTTCCACTCCTCCAGGGTGTACGGGGCGCTTTGGGACATGATGCCGTCCATGTCCTCCAGCAGCTCCTCCACCGCCGGCATGTGGTACAGCAGCACGCCGCACTCGTAGTGGAGCTGGAAGGTGCGGTAGTCCATGTTGGTGCTGCCCACCAGCGCCACCTCCCGGTCCACCATGACGCTCTTGGCGTGGAGGAAACCGGGCGAGTATTTGTAAATTTTCACACCGTGGCTCAGCAGCTCGCCCCAGTAGGTCTCCGCCACCATGTAGGTCAGCTTGTGGTCCGGGATGGCCGGGATCATCAGCCGCACGTCCACGCCGGCGTCCCCGGCGATGCACAGGGCTTTCTGCATGGACTCCTCAACAGCGTAGTAGGGCGTGGTGATATACAGCATCCGCTTGGCGGAGGCGATCAGCTGGAGGTACGTCTCCTCAATGGGATTATCCGGGTTGTTCAGAGGGCCGTCGGTAAAGGGCTGGCAGAAGCCGGGGGCCGCCGCCGACTCATGGCGGGGGCGGTAGTAATCGTCCTCGTTGGGCATCGTCCGGCCCATCATCTTCCACATCTGCATGAATTGGGTGGCAAAGCCCCAGACGCCCTCCCCCTCGATGCGGACGGCGCTGTCCTTCCAGTGGCCGAAGCGGACGATCAGGTTGGCGTACTCGTCGGCGATGTTGATGCCGCCGGTGTAGGCGTACTGCCCGTCGATGACGGCGATCTTCCGGTGGTCCCGGTAGTTGAAGTAGATGCGGTTTACATAACGGTGGACCGGGTTGAACACCTCCACCTCGATGCCGGACCGCTGGATCTCCTGAAAGGTGGCGTCGGACAGGCGGGTCAGGTTGCCGAAGTCGTCGAAGATGATGCGGACCTCCACGCCCGCGGCGGCCCGCTCCCGCAGAACGCGGAAGATCCGGTCCCAAATCTGGCCCTCGGCCAGGATGTAATACTCCAGAAAGATGTAGACCTCCGCCCGTTCCATGTGGGCGATGAGATCGTCGAAAAATTCCGCGCCATCCCCAAAATACCGGGCCTGGGTGTCCCGATAGAGCCAGAATCCCCGCTTTTGCAGGTAGGATGCCAGCCTTCCCCAGGCCGGGGACTGGCGGCGCAGGCGGGCGAGGTTGTTCTCACTGGCCATCTTCTGACTCTCCCGCTGGGGGATGGGCGGGACCTTCCGCAGGCTCAGGCTCTTGGCCTGATGGGTGCCGCCCCACAGACAGAACAGGATCATGCCGGACACCGGCAGCGCCAGCAGCAGACACATCCACACCAGCTTATAGGAGGGGCTACCGGGGCGCTGGTACACCCGGATGGCAAAGACGGCGCCGATCAGCACCAGCAGCAGGTAGACATAATTTGCTTTCTCCCGCAGGAAGTGGGTCAGCAGCAGCGTGGTGGCGATCTGGGCGAGGACCGTCAACACACACATGGAGATGCTGGTGGCGGCGGAAATACGCCGCTCGGTGCGCTCTGTGGCGTGGAGCAGGTTTTTATGCATAGACGGCCACCTCCCTTTTTTCATCCATATAGAATTTCGCGGCTTAATCAAGTATTATACTCGAAACGGCGCGGAGCTTCAACTACAAATCTGTGAATAAAAAATGACAGAACAGGAACGACGCAAAACCACCGCGGACCGGACCGGTCCGCGGTGGTCAAACGAAGATATGCAGAGCGGCTCAGCGGCTCTTGCGCAGCAGCTCCTGCTTGATGTCCCACAGCTTCTGGCTGAGGTCCACATAGAACACATGGGGATTCTCAAACCGCTTGACCTCGTCCCACAGGGTGTCCACCTGCGCCAGACAGTACTTCTGGATGTCCCGGAGGTCCGGTTGTTGGTACACCAGCTTTCCGCCCTGGTACACCGGCACCTGCAGGGGTTTCGCGGTGAAATTGGTGTAGGTCTTGCGCTTCCAGGTGGCCCGGGAGTCGAACAGCTCCAGGGGCCGGGTCTCGTCCACCGTCTCGTCCCACACGGTGATGTAGTCCGCCTCCGCCTTGCCGGTCCCCTTGTCGAAAATGCGGTAGACCTTTTTGAAGTGGGGATTGGTGATCTTGTCCACGTTCTCGCTGACCTTGATCTTGGGAAGGATGTTTCCCGCGTCGTCCTCCACGGCCGCCAGCTTGTACACGCCGCCGAATACCGGCTGGCTGCTGGCGGTGATCATCCGCTCGCCCACGCCGAACAGGTCGATCCGCGCCCCCTGCTGGATCAGGTCCCGGATGATATACTCATCCAGGGAGTTGGACGCGGAGATCTGGCACTCCGTCCAGCCGGCGGCGTCCAGCATCTTCCGGGCCTCTCGGGTCAGATAGGCCATGTCGCCGGAGTCCAGGCGGATGCCGCACTTTTTGATGCCCAGGGGCTTCAGCACGTCGTTGAACGCCCGGATGGCGTCGGGCACGCCGGACTTCAGCACGCTGTAGGTGTCCACCAGCAGCGTCGCGTTGGTGGGGTAGATTTCACAGTAGGTCTTGAATGCCTCGTACTGGCTGTCGAACATCTGGACCCAGGAGTGGGCCATGGTGCCGCCCGCCGGGACGCCGTACATCTGGTCGGAGATGGTGCAGGCCGTGCCCTTACAGCCGCCGATAAAGGCCGCCCGGGCGCCGGAGATGGCGCCGTCGGTGCCCTGGGCCCGACGGGAGCCGAACTCCAGCACCGTCCGCCCCTGGGCCGCCCGGACGATGCGGTTGGCCTTGGTGGCGATGAGGCTCTGGTGATTGATGGTCAGCAGAGTGAAGGTCTCGATGAGCTGTGCCTCGATGGCCGGGGCCCGGACCGTCACCACCGGCTCCCTGGGGAAGATGGGCGTGCCCTCGGGGATGGCCCAGATGTCGCCGGTAAAGCGGAAGTCCCGGAGATAGGCCAGAAAATTCTCGGAGAAGAGGCCCTTGCTCCGGAGATAATCGATGTCCTCCTCGTCGAAATGCAGGTTTTCAATATAGTCAATGAGCTGGCTCAACCCCGCGCAGATGGCGAAGCCGCCCTTGTCGGGCACGTCCCGGAAGAAGACGTCAAAATAGGTGATACGGTCCTTGTAGCCCGCCTGAAAGTAGCCGTTGCCCATGGTCAGCTCGTAGAAATCGCAGAGCATGGTCATGTTCAGTTTCTTTTCGGTATCCATACTTGCACCTCGGTACAGTGATCTGTCAGTGTCTTGTCACTTGACTTGATTTCGTTCATTATAATCGGCTTCCCGGAGAAAAGCAATTGTTTTCTCAAAATTCCGTCAAGGTTTTGTCAATTTTCGCTGACAACAAAGCGCCCGGCGCGAAATCGCGCCGGGCGCCGTGTTCGGGCTTACTCCTCGTCGGAGCCCTCCTCCGCCTCGTCCAGGCTGTTCAGGTCGAACTCCAGCTTCTCGCCGCAGTTGGGGCAGATGACCTCGCCGTCTGCCAGGATGGACTCGTCGAAGTAGATGGTCTCCTCACAGGTGGGGCATGTGGTGGCGTAGCAGTCCTCGTCGTCGCCCAACTCGTCCTCGTCGTCCTCATCCTCGTCGTAGTCCCCGAAGACGACATCCTCCACGTCCTCCAGATCGTCGCTGACGGCGTCCAGGCCGTCGGCCAGCTCCGCCTGCTCGTCCTGGATGTCCTCCAGCTCCAGGGCAATGTCCTCCAGCACGTCAATGATGGCGGAGAGCAGCTTGCCCTCCTTCTTCTCGGTGTCCAGCTCCATGCCCTCGGCCAGACCTTTCAGGTAGGCGACCTTCTCAGTGATCTCCATAGCGGTAACTCCTTTCGTTGTAAACATGTGAATCGAAAGGGGGGACGAA
Source organism: uncultured Oscillibacter sp. (assembly GCA_902476875.1). GTDB lineage: Bacteria > Bacillota > Clostridia > Oscillospirales > Oscillospiraceae > Oscillibacter. The sequence goes on from CABSFC010000049.1 coordinate 14,041, forward strand.
CATCCCCCCTTTCCGTATTACTCCTTTACGCGGCCCAGATACTCGCCGGTGCGGGTGTCGATCTGGATCTTCTCGCCCTCGTTGATGAACAGGGGCACCTTGATCTGCGCGCCGGTCTCCAGAGTGGCGTTCTTGGTGACGTTGGTGGCGGTGTCGCCCTTCACGCCGGGCTCGGTCTCCGTGACCTCCAGCTCCACGAAGTTAGGGACCTCCACGGTGAACACGCTGCCCTTATAGCTGACCAGGGAGCACATGGTGTTCTCCTTCACGAACTGGAAAGCGTCGCCCAGAACGTCCTTGTTCAGCGGGGTCATGTCAAAGGTCTCCGGGTCCATGAAGTAGTACAGGTCGCCATCGTTGTAGCTGTACTCGGCGCTTCTGCGCTCCACGGCGCCCTGCTCGAACTTGGCGGTGGGGTTGAAGGACTCCTCACGGATGGTGCCGCTGATGACGTTCTTGTACTTGGTACGGACGAAAGCGGCGCCCTTGCCGGGCTTCACGTGCTGGAAGTCCACGACCACCATGGGCTTCCCGTCCATCTCAAAGATCATACCCTTCCGAAAATCACCGGCAGTAATGGTAGGCATAAATTTTCCTCCTCACAAATCTTACGAGAAAACGACCTGTGGAAGGACATTTTCTCTAATTTTCCATATCTGGCGAATTACCGAAAATATTTTATCCTATGTTGCCCGCTATTGCAAGTATTTTTCACCCAGTTGTTGGATTTTTTCAGTCATGGCCCGCCGTCCGGCGGCGGCAGGCCGCCTTGAAGGGCGCCTGCAGAGTGTGCAGCACCTTCTGCCAGGCCGTCACGGCGCCGCCCACCGGCTCCACCATCAGCGCCAGCACGCCGCAGCGCTTGGCCGCCAGCACGTCCGTCAGCAGCTTGTCACCCAGCATGGCGGTATGGGCGCGGTCCGCCCCCGCCCGAGCCATGGCAGCCTCCAGCCCCCGTGGGGACGGCTTGCCCGCGTGGCCCTGGTACGCAACGCCCAGGTCGGCGCAGAACTCCGTAACCCGGCTGCCGGAGCGGTTGTTGGAGACGATCATGAACCGGATGCCCGACGCCTCCAGGGCGGCGATCCAGTCCCGCAGGGGCTGGTCCGGGCGGCGGGTCTTTTTCGCCGCCAGGGTGAAGTCCAGGTCGCTGAGCAGCAGCGTCACGCCCTGGCGCGCCAGATAGTCCGGCGTGATATCCGCGTAGCGGTCGAACAGGCGGTCGGGAATCAGAGAAAACGGCATAAGCGGCTCCTTGTCTGCATAGGTTTCCATCGGAATCCAGTATATCAGCTTACGCGGAAATGCACAAGGGGGAGAGGGATTTGCAAGTCTATCTGGCTGTCACGCCGGGTCAGGAGCAGGAGGCGTCCAAATACACCCGGACGCTTGCCCATGTGGCCTACCGCATTGGGCCCGGCTCCACGCTGCTGCGGCAGAACCTGCTGCTGCAGACCCGGGGCGGGCTGCTGTCCGTCAGCGACCGGGAGGCGCCCATCATCGAGGACCCGGAGGCCCTCTGCGCGGCGGTTCTACGGGAGTGCGGCCGCCGGGGGTATGGCGGCGTGGTGCTGGACTTTGAGGAGCTGCCCCGGCGGGACCGGCTGGTCTTCGCGGAGCAACTGGGGCAGGCGCTCTCCGCCGGCCGGCGGACGCTGTATCTCCCGGAGAGCTACGACGCCGCGGCGAAGGACGCCGTGGTCCTGGTCTGCACCGCCATCTCCGGCGGCAGTTTCACGGAGCGGCTCCAGGAGGCGGCCCGGCAGCGGGGCGGCGCGGGGCGGCTGGCCCTGGATGTCCAGCGGCTGCGGATGGACTTCCGCCTGCCCGCCCGCACCGGAGAGGGCGATCCCCTCAGCGCGGAGGCTTTCGGACGGCTGATGGAGCGGAAATCTCCGGCGGTGTTCTTCTCCCAGGACCTGTGCGCCCGGTACTTCACCTACACCGTGGACAGCGAAGCCCACTTCGTGCTGTTCGACGACGCGGACACCCTGAGCCAGAAGCTGAAGATCGGGAGCAGCATGGGCTTTTCCGCGGCGTTTTTCATGTGGCCGGAGGTGCGGGACATCGTCCCCGCCCTGTTCCGGCGGTAAAAGCGCGGCGTCAGTCCTCCGCGATGGGCGGCAGCGCCGGAAGCTCCCGGCCCAGGAACGACGCCAGAACGCCCGTCAGCAGGGCGTGGTCCTCCAGGTGGGGCAGGCCGGAGACGATGGCCGCTCCCCGGAACGCGCCGTCCACCACGATGGGGAAGCCGCCGCCGCAGAAAGCGTGGCGCTCCTCATCGGACTGCCAGGGCTCCCGGATACCCAGCAGCTCCCGCTCCGCCGCGGCCCGGAGGGAGCTGGCGCGGGCACGGGTCACGGTGGCGCACTTCCGGTCCATCCAGGCGTTGTTCTCGCCGCCGGTGCCGTTGGGGAAGCTCTGGTAGACGGCCAGGCCGTCCAGCACCACCCGGACCGCCACCGGCTGCGCCCCGGCCAGTCCCGCCTCCCGCAGCCGGGTGCCCAGAACGTAGGCGTCCTCCTGGTCAAAGGCCGCGAAGGTCAAAACGGCCTCTGTCTGTTTCAGTGCCTCCAGAAATTCTGTCGTATACATATGGAACTCCTCCCCGGTGTGTTGTTGGCAACAGTATATCACAGCGGCGCGCCTGTGGGAAGTCTCCGCCCGGGCGAAAAAATTCAGCCAAGCTTCGCTCAAAATGAAAGGGAACCCTTTCGCGGCTGTCCTCCCTCCCGGTATCCGGCGTTTTCAGCGTCTCCCGGCAGGCAAAAAAAGTGCTGTACCAGCTGGTACAGCACTTTCTCTGCATCAATAATAACGCTTCTTGTTCTTGCGAGCAGCCTCAGACTTCTTGCGGCGCTTGACGCTGGGGCTCTCATAATGCTCTCTCTTGCGTACCTCGGCGATGACGCCCGCCTTGGCGCAGGAGCGCTTGAACCGCTTCAGTGCGCTGTCGATGGACTCGCCGTCCTTCACATGGATCTCAGACATCTATATTTCCCTCCCTCCGAGGTATCCGGCTCAATCCAGGATACTTTAAGGGCCATAATCTATGGCGTTAACAAAGCTATTATACGGAGGTTTTGCCCTGTTGTCAAGAAATTTTTGCTGAAATCCCGTTTTTGTTTTCCACAAAACGCGCTTACTGGGGCTTCACGATCAGGTTGACCAAGCGGTTCTTGGCACCCCACGAAATCCTTCCGATTTCGCGGGGACCCCCGCATTTGACTCAAATGGGCAGGCAAAGCCCGCCCATTTCAAGATTTTCGCTGCGCGAAAATACTTGACGCGCCACTCGGCGCGGAGCCTTACTGCGGCTTCACGATCAGGTTGACCAAGCGGTTCTTGACCAGGATGGTCTTGACGATCTGCATACCCTCGGTGGCCTTCTGGACCTTTTCCACGGCCAGGGCGGCGTCCACCACGGCCTGCTGCTCGCTGTCCACGGGCATGGTGACGGTGCCCTTCAGCTTGCCGTTGACCTGGACGGCCATATCCACCGTGGAGGCCACGGTCTTGCTCTCGTCGTACACAGGCCAGTCCGCCTGGCAGCACATTTTGCCGGTCTGGGCGGCAAAGCCCAGCATCTCCCACAGCTCTTCGGTGATGTGGGGGGCGAAGGGGTTCAGCAGCAGCAGCAGATACCGCATGTCGCCCTTCGTGACGCCGTTGGCGCTCATCTCGTTGACCATGGTCATCATGGCGGCGATGGCGGTATTCATCTTCAGGGTGTCCACATCCTCCGTGACCTTCTTGATGGTCTTGTGGATGATGGGCTCGTTGGCGGGGGTCACGTCATAGCTGTCCGCGGCGCCCTCGGCCAGGTTCCACACCCGGTCCAGAAACCGCTTGGAGCCCTTGACGGCCTCGGTGGACCAGATGGCCGCCTGCTCGAAGTCGCCCACGAACATGATATACAGCCGCATGGTGTCCGCGCCGTACTGGGCCACGATGTCGTTGGGGTTCACCACGTTGCCCCGGGACTTGGACATCTTCTCGCCGCCCTCGCCCAGGATCATGCCGTGGCTGGTGCGCTTGGCGTAGGGCTCCTTGGTGGGCACCGCGCCGATGTCGTACAGGAACTTGTGCCAGAACCGGCTGTACAGCAGGTGCAGGGTGGTATGCTCCATGCCGCCGTTGTACCAGTCCACGGGAGACCAGTAGTCCAGGGCCTCCTTGGAAGCCAGGGCCTTGTCGTTGTGGGGGTCCATATAGCGCAGGAAGTACCAGGAGGAACCGGCCCACTGGG
>CABSFC010000050.1 GCA_902476875.1 uncultured Oscillibacter sp.
CCACGCCGCCGCAGCCACGGGCCATCCGGCGGGCGGCCCGGATGCCCAGCGGCGTGGCCGCGTTGCCCAGCCCCAGCAGATTGGCCGACACATTGGCGGACACCGCCGCCAGGGTCTCATTGTCCCGGCAGGCGTCTGGCAGCAGCCGCCGCAGGAGGGGCCGGAAGGCCCGGGCCAGTCCAGCGGACAGTCCGCACACGTTCATGATCTCCATCACGCCGCTCCACAGGCACAAAATGCCCGCCATGGAGACGCTCAGGTCGATGGCGGAGCGGGCGCCCTCCAGCGCGGCGTTCGCCACCGCGTCCAGGCTCCCGGTGAGGATGCCGAAAACCAGGGACAGCACCACCATCCCCGTCCAGACCCAGGCCATTGCCATTGGAAAAATCCCCCTTTTCTCAAAATAATGTTAATTTTTTTAAATTATTTTGTTTATTAATTGACAAATTATGACAGGATGTGCTATTGTGTTTGTTACGAGAACGTAAAAACCTGCGGAAAAGGAGAGCACACTGTGAAAGCGACAGGAATTGTGAGGAAAGTGGACGAGCTGGGCAGGATTGTACTCCCCATCGAGATGCGGCGCACCCTGGACATTGCGGAAAAGGATGCACTGGAAATCTATGTGGAGGGCTCGTCCGTTATTCTGAAGAAGTACAAGCCCAGCTGTATTTTCTGTGACAGCGCCAAGGACATCACCGTATTCAAGGGGAAAAACATCTGCCCCAAATGCCTGAAAGAGCTGAAAGGCCTGTAACGCCACGCTGATGGAGCGCTGATGAAGAGGAAACGCCCCCGCGGGAGATCCGCGAGGGCGTCGATTTGTTGAAACAGGACGGGACCGTTGGATACCGGGAAGGAAGATAGCTACGAAAGGAACCCAGGAGGGGTTCCTTTCGTTTTCAATCGAAGTTTTTCTGAACGGAGTTCAGAAAAACTTGCTCAGCCATCTGAAAATTATTTTCAGATGGCTGCCGCCCCCGCGGGAGATCCGCGAGGGCGCGATTTTTTTGAGAAATGGCCGCGCGGCCGGAAAGCGGAGCTCTCTACAGAGCCCTCACCGTCCCAGCGCGGCGGCGTACAGCTCGTTCTTGGAAAGCCCCGTGTGCTCCGCCACCTCCCTGGCGGCATCCTTCAGCCGGACGCCCTGGTCCCGCAGGGCCAGCACCTGGGCCACGCCCTCCTCCAGCGTGACGGCGGCCTCCCGCCGGGGCTCCGCTCCGGCTACCACCAGCACGAACTCCCCCTTGGGGGCGTTTTCCGCATAGTAGGCGGCGGCCTCCCCCAGCGTGCAGCGGCGGGTCTCCTCGTGGAGCTTCGTCAGCTCCCGGCACAGGGCCACCCGCCGGTCCGGGCCGAAGGCGGCGCACAGGTCGTCCAGCGTGGCGCGCAGCTTGTGGGGGGCTTCGTGGAAGATCATGGTCCGCTCCTCGTTTTTCAGGGACTCCAGATGCTCCCGGCGGCTCTTTTTGGCGACGCTCAGAAAGCCCTCAAAGGTGAACCGCCCGGTGGGCAGGCCGCTGACCGCCAGAGCGTTCACCGCCGCGCAGCAGCCGGGGATGGCGATCACCGCCACGCCGTTTTCCGCGCATAGGCGCACCAGGTCCTCGCCGGGGTCGGAGATGGCGGGGGTGCCCGCGTCCGTCACCAGGGCGCAGGACTCGCCCGCCAGCAGCCGGGACAGGATGGCCTGTCCGGCGGTGACGTGGTTGTGCTCGTGATAGCTGACCAAGGACTTTTTGACCCCGAAGTGGTTCAGCAGCTTGAGAGACACCCGGGTGTCCTCCGCCGCGATGAAGTCAACGGCCTCCAGCGTCTCCACCGCCCGGGGGGAGAGGTCCCCCAGGTTGCCGATGGGGGTGGCGACCAGATAGAGCGTGCCGCTCATGGCGTTTCCTCCTGTTGTCTGAAATAGATGGCGTCCAGCTCCGCCGTGAGTGCGCCGTCACTGTTTTGCAGGATCAGGGGCGCTTCGATGGTCAGCCCCGGCTTCCCGCCCCGGCGGCCTTCCAGCAGCAGAAGGGAGGGCGCGGCTCCGGCGATTTTGCAGACGAAGCGCAGCCGCTTCGGCTCCATGGCCGCCGCCCGCAGGGCGCAGAGCAGGTCGCACAGACGCTCCGGCTTGTGGACCAGGCAGAGACTGCCGCCCCAGCGGAGCAGATACGACGCGGCGGCGCACACATCCTCCAGCGTGCAGGAAACCTCTGCCCGGGCTGTCCGCAGAGCATCGGTCTGCGCCAGCCGTCCGCTGGCAGGCGGGTAGTACGGAGGGTTGCAGACCACCAGATCAAAGCTGCCGGTGGGAAAATCATTCTTGACCTCCCGCAGGTCCCCGTGCCGGAAGGTCAGGCGGTCCGACAGGGAATTTTCCGCAACGACCCGCTCCGCCAGACGGACGGCGGCCTCCTGGATGTCGATGCCGGTGACCCGCAGGTCCGGCTGGCGCTGCAGCAGCAGCAGGCCCAGCAGTCCCGCGCCGCAGCCCAGGTCGCACACCCGCAGCCCCGGCTTCAGGCGGGGCAGGGAGGACAGCAGAAACGTGTCCGTACCGGGACGGAACCGCTCGTCGTCATAGACGAAGCGAAAGCCGCCGGGGCAAAGGGATTCCCAGTATTCCATAAGGGCCTCCTTTGGATGGTCAGAGACGGATGCCGAACACCTCGACGGTGATGCGGCCGTTTTTTCCAAAAAGTACACAGGATACATATTTTCCCGGAGCGGAAAAGTCCAGCTCACAGCCGGAAGCCGTGGAAAAGGTCCCCTGAATGTCATAGCACAGGTCGGAGAAGTCGCCGAAAGGCGGGCGGGGCTTGTTTATGTCGATCCCCAAAGTGTCCAGAAATGCCGTCAGCTCCGGCAGATAACCGGAGAGGGCGACCGGAGCGGCGGGGCGCCTGGCATAGTCCTGCCGGTTCGCGGCGGCATCCGTATGGAAGATATAGTCCTCATATAGAATGGCCCGCATGGTATCAACACCTTTTACATGGTAGAATCATTATATCGGAAATGGCGGGGAACTGCAAGATGGAGCGTGGCCGCTTGGTATCACACGCTCCATATACGTGGGCAGGCACAGCCCTTGTCTTGCCCATAAAACACAAAAAACCCCGCAGGCAAAGCCGGCGGGGCTTTTATGTATCCCTTTTAGAAATTAGTCCTCGGGGACGATGGCGCTGTTGGGGCAGGTGTCGCTGCAGGAACCGCAGTCCAGGCAGGCAGCGGCGTCGATGACATACTGGTCATCGCCCTGGCTGATAGCACCGGCGGGGCAAGCGTCCGCGCAGGAGCCGCAGCTCACGCAGGCAGAAGTGATCTTATAGGCCATGGGAAGCACCTCCATTAGAATTGTACCCCCATTGTAGCATAGAATTTCAAAAATGCAAGAGCTCCGTTAAAATAATAACGGGAATTTTCGAAAAAAATTTTCAAAACAGCGCGAAATGAAGGTTTGCCTAAACTAACCGTTAACAATTTGTTTTCAAATTGGTCAAAGAAAGTCAAAAATCAGCTATTGACATTTGCGCGGGAAGTGCTATACTAAAAATCAGAAAGAAGGTCAAAGAAAGTCAAAGTCAAAGTCAAAATTGACTTTTACAGAAAGGGATGGTCGTCAAGTGGGTATTTCGGATCTGATCGCCAGCTTCCTTCAGGACAGTCTGGACGAGGCGGAGGACGGTGTGCTGGAGGTCCAGCGCAGCGATCTGGCCCAGCGCTTCAACTGCGTGCCCAGCCAGATCAACTATGTGATGTCCACCCGCTTTTCCCCGGAGCGGGGCTATATCGTGGAGAGCCGACGGGGCGGCAACGGATACATCCGCATCACCCGGGTCCGGGTGGACCGGCAGACGCTGATGATGCATGTCATCAACTCCCTGGGTGACCGGGTGGACCTGCCGTCGGCCCGCGCCATCCTTAGCAACCTGGTACAGTCCGGGGCGCTGGAGGAGGACATCGGTCAGGCACTGCTGGCCGCCGTGAGTGACAAGGCCCTGGGGGCCGTACCGCGAGAGAGCCGCGACAGCGTCCGGGCGGATATCATGAAGCAGGTGCTCATTCTGCGAGTTTGATGGATGACCTGCGCGAAATTTGTCAACAAATAATATATGAATCTTATAGGAGGAATTGATTATGAAATGCGAGAATTGCGGTAAGAATGAAGTTACCTTTGTTTATCAGAGCAATATCAACGGCCACGTCACCGAGAAGCACCTTTGCAGCGAGTGCGCCGAGAAGCTGGGCTACTCCCAGAAGATCGCGGCCCACAGTCAGCGGATGATGCAGAGTTTCTTCGGCAACAGCTTCTTCGACGATTTCTTCTCTCCCGTGCCCAGTCTGCTGAGCCGTGTGGACCGGATGCTGGAGAATCCGTTCGACGACTTCTTCACCGACATGCCCGCCCTGAGCGCGGCCCCGGCGCAGCAGCAGGAGCAGACCCGGCAGAAGCAGGATGACCTGGTGAACCAGGAGGAGCAGAGCCGCTTCGCCTATATGCGCCAGATGAACGCCCTGCGGATGGAGATGAAGAAAGCCGTCCACCAGGAGAATTTCGAGCGGGCGGCGGAGCTGCGGGACCAGATCAAGGACCTGGAGACCCGGCACAAAGAACAGAAGGAAAGCAAGTAACTGCGGATGTCCCAAAAGGGAGGTAAAAGAACATGAATGAAAACAAATTCACGCCCAGGGCCGAGGAAGCCCTGCGGCTTTCCCAGGAGGCGGCGGGCGAGCTGGGCCACGGGTACGTGGGCACCGAGCACCTGCTGCTGGGCCTGGTCCGGGAGGACGAGGGCCTGGCCCATGAGGTCCTGACCGAGGCGGGCCTGACCGACGATATGATCGTGGAGATCATCAAGAAAAGCGTGGGCGCGGGCCTGCCCGGCAGCAACCCCGCCCAGGGCCTGACGCCCCGGGCCAAGCGGGTAGTGGAGATCGCCGTGGAGGACGCCGTCCGGGGCGGCTACAACTACGTGGGCACCGAGCACCTGCTGGCGGGCCTTTTGCGGGAGGGCAACAACATGGGCGTCCGCATCCTGCGCACCGCCGGGGTGGACGCCCGGCACCTGTACACCGCGCTCATGCAGAAGCTGAACGACACGCCCCGGGGCAAGGCCAGTCAGGCCAAGGCCGCCGCGGCGTCCCGGGAGGAGAGCGGCAAGAACAAGACCCTGAAGGAGTTCACCCGGGACCTGACCGCCGATGCCCGCGCCGGCAAGCTGGACCCGGTGATCGGCCGGGACGACGAGATTCAGCGGGTCATCCAGATTCTGTCCCGCCGCACCAAGAACAACCCCTGCCTGATCGGCGAGCCCGGCGTGGGCAAGACCGCCATCGCCGAGGGCCTGGCCCGGAAGATCGTCATGGGCGACGTGCCCGACGACCTGCTGGACAAGAAGATTTTGTCCCTGGACCTCTCCGGCATGGTGGCCGGCACCAAGTACCGGGGCGAGTTTGAGGAGCGCATCAAGAAGGCTCTGGAAGAGGTTAAGAAGTCCGGCGACGTGATCCTCTTCATCGACGAGCTGCACACCATCGTGGGCGCCGGCTCCGCTGAGGGCGCCGTGGATGCCGCCAACATCATCAAGCCCGCTCTGGGCCGGGGCGAGATCCGTGTCATCGGCGCCACCACCCTGAACGAGTACCGCAAGTATATTGAAAAGGACGCCGCCCTGGAGCGCCGGTTCCAGCCGGTGCAGGTGGGCGAGCCCAGCCAGGAGGCAAGCCTGGAGATTTTGAAGGGCCTGCGGGAGAAGTATGAGCAGCACCACAAGCTGACCATCACCGACGAGGCCCTGGAGGCCGCCGTCAGCCTGTCCGCCCGGTATATCAACGACCGCTTCCTGCCCGACAAGGCCATCGACCTGATGGACGAGGCCGCGTCCCGCGTCCGCATGGAGACGGAGGAGATTTCTCCCGAGCTGAAGAGCCTGGAGGAGAAGATCGCCGCCCTGGCCAAGGACAAGGAGGCCGCCATTGCCAAGCAGGACTACGAGACCGCCGCCCAGCTGCGGGATATTGAGAAGAACTATCAGGATCAGGTGGAGATCGAACGGGACAAGCGCCGGAAGAACAACGCCCAGCACCGGCCCGTCAACGCCGAGGATATCGCCGCCGTGGTGTCCGGCTGGACCGGCATCCCCGTCACCCGCCTGACGGAGGACGAGGGCAGCCGCCTGCTGCACATGGAGGACATCCTGCACGAGCGCGTGGTGGGCCAGGAGGAGGCCGTGAAGGCCGTGGCCCGGGCCATCCGCCGTGGCCGTGTGGGCTTGAAGGACCCCAAGCGGCCCATCGGCTCCTTCCTGTTCCTGGGCCCCACGGGCGTTGGCAAGACCGAGCTGTGTAAGTCCCTGGCGGAGGCCATGTTCGGCGACGAGAACGCCATGGTCCGCATCGACATGTCCGAGTATATGGAGCGGCATACGGTGTCCCGCCTGATCGGCTCCCCGCCGGGCTATGTGGGCCATGACGAGGGCGGCCAGCTGACCGAGAAGGTCCGCCGCAAGCCCTACTCCGTGGTGCTGTTCGATGAGATCGAAAAGGCCCATGAGGACGTGTGGAACGTGCTGCTGCAAATTTTGGACGACGGCCGCATCACCGACTCCCAGGGCCGCACCGTGGACTTTAAGAACACGGTCATCGTTATGACCAGCAACATCGGCGCCAGGAGCCTGACCGCCGCCAGCGGCAAGCTGGGCTTCTCCGCCGAGGAGCTGGGCTCCGATCCCGACGCCGAGGAGAAGTTCCGGCAGGCCAGGGAGGCCGTCATGGCGGAGCTGCGCCAGACCTTCCGGCCCGAGTTTTTGAACCGCATCGACGACACCATCGTGTTCCGCTCCCTGACGGAGGAGGATATCCAGGAGGTGGCCCGCCGGATGCTGAAGACCGTCTCCGCCCGGATGGAGGCCATGGGCATCCACCTGGACGCCAGCGACGAGGCGGTGGCGGAGCTTGCCAAGGAGGGCTTCGACCCCAAGTACGGCGCGCGGCCTCTGCGCAGGGCCATCCAGAGCAAGGTGGAGGACGCCGTGGCGGAGAAGATGCTGGACGGCACCCTGAAGGAGGGCGACACCGCAAGGCTCACCGTGGAGGATGAGAAACTCTGCGTAAGTAAATAAAGGCCGCCCTGCGGGCGGGAATGGGGGGTGATACGCACCCCCCATTCTTTTTCGACAGGGCGAACAGTAATGGCACGGTGAGACCGCGCGCACGGGAGCAGGCGGAGTGCCCCGCATGGCGCCTTTTTAAAACAGCGCCGCGGTTACTTCGATTTCATATTGTTCGCCGGCCTCAAAAACGGAAACCGTGTAATCCCGTATCTGACAGGCGGCATCCGCCGCAATGGGATACACGGTGATATGATTCACATGGGATAGATCCACCAGCACATACGCCCTCTCCGCCCCGGCCAGGAGCTTCCGGCAGGCGCGGCAATAGAGACCCAGATTCGGCCTTGCGGCTGTCTTCGGTACATAGGCGGTGCAGCGCTGCAGCGTCGGGCTTCGGTCCACCGACAGGGTAATGCGCCCGCCGCACGCGGCCCGGAACACGTGGTGATCCAGGTCCTGCTCCGGAGCCAGTTCCCCCGGACAGGCCGGCTCCGGGGCGTAGACCGCCAGCTCGGCCAGCAGTCCGGTGGAGGGCTCCAGTACGCAGGGCGCATGATACGGCCGCCCCTCCCCATTCCCGCACAGGGCGCAGACCTCCGGCTCCGGCGGATTTGCCAGCAAAAACGCCCCGATGAGGAACATTGCAGCATAAATCCCTATCGCGCTGCGGCGTTTCGTTTCGTTTTGACCACGTTCCATATATCCACCTCCTAAGTATCTTATGTAAACATTATATAATGCAATAATCTATATCGCAAGCATAAAAGCCTCATATTATCTAATTATAACATTAGATAATGAGGGGATAGGGCATGGTAAAGCTGGATGTTTTGAATTTGCTTGAGCGTAAAGGCAAAACGAAGTATTATTTGTACAAACAGCTGGGTATGAGTTATCAGAACTTTAACAAGATGGTCAATAACCAGACAAAGTCCATCCGTTACGAAAACATTGAGGCACTTTGTCAGCTGTTGGATTGTACGCCGAATGAACTGTTTCGCTTTGAAGAGTAAAAAAGGACGCTGTGCCAGCGGCACAGCGTCCTTTTCTTCGCCCTCACAGCGTTTTGATGAACTTTTCGATGCGGTCCAGGCCCTCTTTCAGATCCTCGTCGGAGTAGCAGTAGCTCAGCCGCATGTACCCCTCCGTGCCGAAGTAGATGCCGGGGATCAGGCCCACCAGGCCCTCTTTCAGCATCTTCTGGCAGAAAGTCTCGGAATCCATGCCGTACTTCTCGATGTTGATGAACATGTAGAACGCGCCCTCGGGCTCCTGGACCTCCAGACCCATGTCCACCAGCCGCCTGTACACGTAGTCCCGCCGCTTGCGGAAGATCTCCCGCACGGTGTTGGTCTCGCTCTCCAGCGCCGCCACGCAGGCGGGCTGGACGTAGGAGGGGGCGGAGACCACGCAGTGCTGGTGGAAAATCTGCATCCGGTCCCGGATGGGGGCGTCCGCCATGCAGTAGCCCAGGCGCCAGCCGGTCATGGCGTAGGGCTTGGAAAAGCTCTGGATCACGATGATCCGGTCCCGCATGTCCTGATACTCGGAGAAGCTGTGATAGCCCTCAGTGTAGACCAGCTCCCGGTACACGTCGTCGCAGAAGACAAAGATGGGCTTGTCCTTTAACACCTCGTGGATGCCGTCCAGCGTCTCCTTGGTGTAGATGCAGCCGGTGGGGTTGTTGGGGGAGGTCAGGATGATGGCCTTGGTCCTGGGGGTGATGGCGGCCTTCAGCGCCTCCGGGTCGATCTGGTAGCGGTTCTTCTCCGTGGGCAGGCTCACGGGCACACCCCGCAGAAGTCGGGTGATGGACTCATACAGGCCGAAAGCCGGGGTGGGGACGATGACCTCGTCGCCGGGGTTCAGGACGGTGGACAGGCCGATGAACAGCCCCTCCGTGGCGCCGATGGTCAGAATGATCTCCTCGGGGTTATATTTCAGCCCATGGGCCTTTTCCTCATAGCGGGAGATGGCCTCCAGCATATAGGCGTAGCCGTTGCCGGGGGGGTAGTGGGTGTCGTTGGCGTCCAGGGCGGCCTTGGCGGCCTCCTTCACCACGTCCGGGGTGTTCTGGTCCGGCTCGCCGATGGTCAGCGCGCAGGCGCCCGGGGTGTCCCGCACCAGATAGGTGAACCGGCGGATGCCGGTGATCTCCACGCCCAAAACGGCGCTGTTCAATGTCAGATCCATGGGTCTCACGCTCCTCTTTCGAATCACTCGTACACCTCCCCGGCGCTCCGGGGAGGACCATATCCAGTATAAGCGCCCCCAAAAAGGATGTCAACGCCGTTTTCGCAAAAAAAGGGAGCATCCCGGGGATGCTCCCTTTTACGCGCACGCTCAAAGCTCGCCCTGCCAGTCGCCTTCTCCGATCCCGGCTGAGGCGTCCTCTCCCTCGAACCAGAAGCTCTTCACCTGCAGGATGCTGTGCTCCGTCATGCTGGCGCTGTCCGTCACATAGACGTACCAGATGTGGTCGCCCTTGTCCAGCAGCACCGACCGGGGCAGGGCCGACGTGTCGAAGTCCAGATAGGCCACGCCTTGATCCATGCGGATATAGTAGTGGGTGTTGCCGCCGATGACCGCGCTGCGGATCTCAGCGACGACGCCGTCCGCCGTCTGGGTCTCCAGGGTCACGTCCACGGTGGCGGACCCGGCGGCGATCAGCCCCCGGCGGGCCAGGGTCTGGCGGTAGCTGGTCTCGCACTCAGCAACCGTACTGCCGGTGGAGACGATGTCGTACTGCTGGACGTTGACCATGGCGTACATCTTCACCAGGCCGTCGGCGCCCTTCAGCGTCATGAAGTAGGTGGGCTGGTCCGCGATGTTCAGCAGCAGCGGGAAGGTGGCCACGTAGCGCATCTGCTGGACCTGGCTCTGGGCGGAGTCCATGGCGGAGTACTCCTCCGCGCCGGCGATGGAGTAGAACCGGGTCTCCTTCGTCCGCTGGTTGGAGAGGATGAAGCCGATGTTGGACTCGTCGGAGGTCACGGAGGTGACGCCGGTGTACATATACACGTCGTCGCCGATGGCGATGTAGTTATAGCCGTCGGTGGTGACCGTCACGTCCCGCTGGCCGAAGATGGAGTTCAGAAAGCCGTTGTGATACATGCCGTAATAGTCGTATTGCTGGATGATGATGTCGGCGGAGTACAGCCGGTCCACCCAGCTGGGGACCTCCGCGTAATACGCGCTCTCGCCGGTGATGGCGTTCATCAGCACCGCGCCCTTGATGTCCGTGCCGCCGAAGAGGCCGATGGTCCTGACGATGCGGGGGCACACCCAATAGGGGATGCCGTCCTCGTCGATCTCAAACACGGGGTCGTCGAACATCATGGTGGGGTAGTGGAACCGCAGGTGGCGGTACAGGTTGCGGCCGAAGTGCTCGGCGGTGGTGTACTTCATGCCGTCGCCCAGGCGGACCACCTCCGCCTCCTGGCTGACCATGTCGATGATCAGGTAGGCGGGCAGGCCGTCGGAGCGGTTGGTGAACCACTTGACCAGGTCGCCGTAGGCCAGGGAGGTGACCCGGACCGGGCGGCCCTTGTAGTTGATCTGGGTGTAGGTGGGCAGGATCTCGAACTGGGAGACCATGTCGGAGAGCTCGCCCAGCTTGCGGCTGCCCAGGCGGGCGGCGGAGTCCTCGTCCAGCATGGGGATCTGGTCATAGCTGATCTCCTCCACCTCGGCGGTAAAGTCGCCGGTCTGGAGGGGCAGCAGGTCACTGTAGCTGGAGGCCCGCAGCACCACCCAGGAGGAGACGGCGCCCACGGCGATGACGGCGATCAGCGCCAGTATCAGCAGGAAGGGAATGGTGCACTGCTTTTTGACAAAGCCCACATAGCCCTTCACGCCGTCCCCCTGGAAGCCGGAGGTCACCACCGCGCAGACGCAGTACACCGCGCACAGCAGGAAGAGAAACACGTAAAATTCCTCGGCATGGAAATTCAGGGCGGGAAGCTCCAGATAGAAATAGGCCAGGCCCGCCGCCAGCGTCACCGCCAGGTTGATCAGGGTGCGGGTAAAGGCGTTGCCGATGGCCTTGCGAGGCTTCCGGGTCCGCCGGGGCCGCTGGGGCGCGGCGCCGGGATCGCCCTGAAATCCGCCCTGTCCGGGGTTGAAGCCACCGCCGGGATTGAACCCGCCGCCGAAGTTGAATGAAAACGGCATAGGCTGCTCCTTTCTGTCTCGTTTGCATGATTACCCATGATACAGGAAAAGTGTGAACAAATCAAGCATGCCCCGCCTGACGGGGCGTTTATGCGGAGGGCCCGCCCATGGAGGCGATTCTCTCACGCCATCCGCAAAAGCCGCTTCAAAAATTCCACGCCCGCCGGCAAAACGGCCTCGTCGTCAAAGCAGAACTCCGGCGCGTGGAGCTCCGCTGTGTTCCCCACGCCCAGGAAGAAAAACACCCCCGGCGCCCGCCGCTGGTAAAAAGAGAAGTCCTCCGCCGCCAGAACAGGGGTGGCCAGCGGTCCGGGCGCGTCGGCGCCCAGGGCGGCACGGACCGTCTCCAACAGCCCCTCGTGGTTCCAGACGGCGGGGTAGCCCTCGTTGAGATGCACCTCCACGCCGCAGCCGGTCTCCGCCGCCAGCTCGCCGCCGATGGCGGCCAGCTCTTCCCGGCAGCGGCGGTAGGTCTCCTCCCGGTAGGTCCGCAGGCTCCCCTCCAGCCGGGTCTCCCCGCTGACGGCGTTTCGCACCGTGCCGGAGACCATCTTGCCGAACAGAAACGCCCGGGGCTCCTCGGGGGGCAGGGCGTCCACCATGGCATAGGCCCGGCGGAGGTACTCCGCCCCCGCCGCCAGGGCGTCCCGCCCCTCACTGGCCCGGGACAGGTGGACGCTCTTCCCGGTGACCGTGACCGTGACCTCGTTGGCCCGGGCCATCAGGGGACCGGGGCGGGTGAAGACCCTGCCCGCCTCCAGCCCCGGCCACAGGTGCAGACCGAAGACGCGGGCCACGCTGTGCCGCTCCAGGATGCCGCTGTCGCACAGCCGCTTGGCGCCGCCGGTGGTCTCCTCGGCGGGCTGGAAGAGGAACAGCGCGTTCCGGGGCAGCTCCCCAAGGTGGGCGGACACATACTCCGCCAGGGAGAGGGCCATGGCCGTGTGGCCGTCGTGGCCGCAGGCGTGCATGACGCCGGGATGCTCCGAGGCGTAGGGCAGGGCGGTGGCCTCCGTCACCGGCAGGGCGTCCATGTCCGCCCGAAAGGCGACGGTCTCGCCCTTTCCGGCGTCAAAAAAGGCGCACACGCTGCCCGGGATGGGCGCGGACAGTTCGCACCCCAGGGGCTCCAGGACGGATCGCACATAGCGGACAGTCTCCGGCAGCTGGTCCCCCAGCTCAGGGATGCGGTGCAGCGCGCGGCGGTGGGAAATGACGGATGCGGACATGGAAAGGCCTCCTTGGTTCAGGTTCATTTGCATCAATATAACACGACTTTTTGAAAACGAACAGGGGGATTTTGAAAATTTCTCTTGCAACTGCCTATGGTTGGTGGTATGATAGCGAAAAATGAGATAGAGGCGCGGATGCGATGGACCCACGGGAGCCGGCGGGCTGTGAGCGTGGGAAGGGCAAATCCGCCGAACCTTTCGTCCGGGCGCGGACGGAGGGTGGGGCCGCGGGGAACACCCGCGGGACTGTCCGTGGTTCCGGCCACGGGGGCGCTATCCGCTTACAGAGACTCCACGCCGTTTGGCGGCGTGCATGTGCTGTCGGTAGGGGCGTGTCTCTACCGACTTTTTATTTTTGAAAAAAAGAAAAAGTATGGAGGACACTGATATGAAGTTCGAACATCTGCAAGGTTCCATCGTCGCCATGATCACGCCGTTCCACGAGGACGGCAGCGTCAATTTCGAGGTGCTGACCAACCTGCTGGAGCGCCAGATCAGCGAGGGCACCGACGCCATCCTGACCCTGGGCACCACCGGCGAATACTCCACCATGACCCACGAGGAGGACGCCTCCGTCGTGGCCCACACCATCAAGGTCGTGGACGGCCGGGTGCCGGTCATCGTGGGCAGCGGCTCCAACTGCACCGCCACCCAGGTGGAGAAGAGCGTCGAGTACCAGAACATGGGCGCCGACGCGCTGCTGCTGATCTCCCCCTACTACAACAAGGCCAATCCCGAGGGTATGTACCGCCACTTCGCCGAGACCGCCGACGCGGTCCACATCCCCTGCATCCTGTACAACGTCCCCGGCCGCACTGGCTGTTCCATCCCCGTCAGCGTGGTGGAAAGGCTCAGTAAGCACCCCAACATCGCCGGCATCAAGGAGGCCAGCGGCGACATGAGCTACGCCATGAAGATCGCCCACTGCATCGGGCCGGACTTCGCCCTGTACTCCGGCAACGACGACATCACCATCCCCCTGATGAGCATCGGCGGCAGCGGCGTCATCTCCGTGTACGCCAACGTCATGCCCGGCATGTGCCATCAGATCGTGGCGGAGTACCTGGGCGGGAACCAGGCCGAGGCTGTGGCCCACCACCTGCGGTATCTGAAGCTGATGAACGACCTCTTTATCGAGGTGAACCCCATCCCTGTCAAGACTGCCATGAATATGATCGGACTGAACGTGGGCCCCATGCGGCTGCCTCTTTGTGAGATGAGCGAGGAGCATGCGGCGGTGCTGCGCTCCAGCCTGAAGGAGGCCGGACTGCTGTGAGATTTCTGCTGATCGGCCGGGGCAAAATGGGCAGACTGATCGAGGAGACCGCCCGGGCGGGCGGCGACGAGGTCGTGGCCGCCTTCGGCCGTGACGACCTGGACCGGCTTGCAAAGCTGGGCAGGGTGGCCGACGTGGTCATCGACTTCTCCCGGCCCGAGGCGCTGCCGGAGGTCTGTTCCTATATCCGCCGCACCGGCACGCCGCTGCTGTCCGGCACCACCGGCTACACCGATGCCGAAAAGGCGCGGCTGGAGGCCCTGGGTGATTTCGCCCCGGTGCTGTGGGCGGCCAACTTCTCCCTGGGCGTGGCGGTGTTGTACCGCGCCCTGCGGGTGGTCTCCGACGTGCTGAAGCCGGACTTCGACATCGAGATCACCGAGACACACCACAACCAGAAAGCGGACGCCCCCAGCGGCACCGCCAAGCTGCTGCTGGACGCCATTGACCCGGATCACGTCCTGACCCCGGTCTATGGCCGGGAGGGGAATTGCGGCAGGCGGAGCCGGGATGAGATCGGCGTCCACGCCCTGCGGGGCGGCACCGTGGCGGGCACCCACACCGTCCACTTTTTCGGCCCGGACGAGGAGCTGGAGTTCACCCACCGCGGCCGCAGCCGCCAGATCTTCGTCAATGGCGCGCTGCACATGGCCCGGATGCTGCCCGGAAAGGCCAACGGCGTCTATGACCTGCAAAAAATCCTCTTTGGAGAATAATCGTTAGGAGAATCGTATGAACGCACAGGAGATCATCGACTATATCGCAAATTCCGAGAAAAAGACCCCGGTGAAGCTGTACGTCAACACCACCGGCCCCGTGGACTTCGGCTCCGCCAAGGTCTTCGGCGGCGGGAACAGCTTCACGGTGTTCGGCGACTGGGGCGAGCTGGCCCCGGTCCTGGAGGCCAACGCCGGGAAAATCGCCGACTATGTGGTGGAGAACGACCGGCGGAACTCCGCCGTGCCGCTGCTGGACCTGAAGGGCGTCAAGGCCCGCATCGAGCCCGGCGCTATCATCCGCGAAAAGGTGGAGATCGGCGAGGGCGCGGTCATCATGATGGGCGCGGTCATCAACATCGGCGCGGTCGTCGGCAAGGGCACAATGATCGATATGGGCACCGTGCTGGGCGGTCGGGCCATGGTGGGCGACCACTGCCATATTGGCGCCGGAGCGGTGCTGGCGGGCGTCGTGGAGCCGGCCTCCGCCACCCCCGTCATCGTGGAGGACGGCGTACTGATCGGCGCCAACGCGGTGGTCATCGAGGGCGTCCACATCGGCAAAAACGCCGTGGTGGCCGCCGGAGCCGTGGTCATCGAGGACGTGCCGGAAAACGCCGTCGTCGCCGGCAGCCCCGCCCGGATCATCAAGATGAAGGATGAGAAAACCGAGAGCAAGACGGCGCTGGTGGACGCGCTGCGGAAGCTGTGATCAAGTAGAGGAGACTCTCCGCAAGCAAGCGGGGGAAAGTATGAAAGGGGGGCGCCGAGCCCCTCTTTCATGTTCAATCAGCCCGCCGCGGCGACCGCTTTTGCCCTGGGGCAAAAGCGTAGGCGGACCGGGGGCAAGGCCCCCGGTCCGCAAGACGGCGCTGGTGGACGCGCTGCGGAAGCTGTGACAAACCAAAACTCCCGCCCGGAGAGCGGGAGTTTTGATTTGTCAGTTTGTCAAAATTTAGGACAAAAATTTGGCGGAAAGGCTCCACGCTTTTCGTTGCAAGACGCAACGAACTATGGTATCTTAGTACCAACAAACTGACAACGTGACAGGGGGAATGTGGATGCTGGTGCTGGACTTCATCAACGTGGGCAACGGGGATTCCGCGCTGATCCGGGAAACGGAGAAGGGTGAGCAGCGCTTCGCCATGCTGGTGGACTGCGGACATGACAATCTGATCCGGGACGACCATCCCGTGGAGCTGGACCCGCGGTCCCGGCGCATCTATGCCGGCGACTTTTTGAAAAAGCAGGGCGTCACCCATCTGGATATGCTGCTGCTGACCCACTTCCACCGGGACCACATCGGCGGTCTGGGCCGGGTGCTGGACGCGGTGACAGTGGACAGGCTGGTCTGCACCTATGTGCCGCCGGCAGACAGCGGCAGCCTGGACCCGGACGGCGACAACGGCCTGCCCAAAGCGGCCCGGAACGTCCTGCGGTGCGCGGACATGTACGCCCGTATGCTGCGGGAGCATCCGGGGCGGGTGCGGGAGTTTGTGGAGCTGCCCGGAGACAAGCGGGAGTTTTACCAGCTGACCGGCGATCTGTCCCTGGACATCATCTGCGGCGAGCCGGTGCTGTATTCGAAGCAGAAGGCGGTCTACGACGCGGCTTTCCGGGGCGAGCGGAACCGCTATGAGCTGATGCAGTGGGGCAAGTGCATGAACATCTCCAGCCTGCGCCAGCACCTGCACTACCACGGGAAGGAGATCGTCCTGGGCGGCGACGCCTACGCCGTGGTGTGGAACAACGACATGCTCTCCCCCTGTGACATTTTGAAGGTCCCCCACCACGCGTCGCTGTCCTCCACCACCCGGAAGCTGCTGGACGGCCTGCGGCCCAGGACGGCGGTGGTCAGCGTGGCGGCCCGGCGGCCTGATGAGCGGCCCCATCCCTACATTATCTCCCTCCTCCGGGAGTACACGGAGGACCTCCACTTCACCGACGCCGTGGATATCCCCGGCCTGGTGGAGCCGGTGTTCCACGAGTCGGTGCATATGGAAATTGAGTGAAACGAAAAACAGCCGCGGGGCAAAGCCCTACGGCTGTTTCGTGTTGCAGGGACATTTCCGGAGGCAATAGAGGACTGCCGCCCCGACCAGCAGGATCACGAGATGGAACAGAGCGCCGCAGGGCGTGATCCGCACGGCGTCCACAACATCGGTATCCACGGACCAGACGTAGGTGTGCCGGCCATCCGACAGTCCCAGCCAGAGGAGGATCGCCAGGATCTGAATGAAACAGATCACAGCGGAGCAGAGTGTGGAAAGGCGCCGCCAGACCAGGAAGCGGCGAAGAGGGCCGGGAAGCCGCGCGATACAGAAAACAACGGTCAGCGCCAGCCAGACCCAGCCGCATGGTTTCGTGACATCCCCCCAGAATGATACGCGGATATAAAAAGCGGACGCGGACAGGCAGAGAAGAATGAAGACCGGACAGAGGACGGCATAGGCCCGTTTTATAAACGGCGGGGACAGTTTCATGACGGATTCCTCCTGCTCACAGAGAATGTGGAAAACAGGGGGAGTGTGCCTCCGGCACACTCCCCCTGTACAGGGTCAAAGGGCAATTGTCTGATTACTTGTACATCTCGGGCTTTTCCATGGTCTCCACCTTCAGGAACTGGGAAGTGCCGCGGGAGGCGTTCAGAGCGTCGCCGGCGACGCAGGCCACATAGCCGTCCCAAGCGGAGGGGCCGGTGAGCTTGCCGGCGTGGATGGACTCCACCCACTTGCAGAACTCGATGTCATAGGCCTCGATGAAGCGCTCCTTCCAGTCGGTCATGATGGGCATGGACTCGGCGGGCTGCACGCTGTCCCAGCCGGCGGGGCGGGAGCGGCGGACCACAGCGTAAGGATCGGGCAGCTTGACGGTGCCGTTCTCGCAGACGACCTCGCACTGGATGTCATAGCCGTAGCCGTCGGCCACCTGGACCTCCACATCGATGAAGCAGCCCTTCTTGGTGCGCATCAGCATGACCTGGGGGTTGTCATAGCCCTTGTCGGAGTTGGCGGACTGGCGGACCTTGACGCACTGCACGTCCTCGTACTCGTCGTCCAGCAGCCAGCGGCAGATGTCCAGCTCGTGGATGGCCACGTTGGTGACGCCGTT
>CABSFC010000051.1 GCA_902476875.1 uncultured Oscillibacter sp.
CAGAAAATAGATAAAGAAATGTAGGAGGAAAACAGCACATGAAAAAACGATTATTAGCAAGTCTGCTGTCGTTGTGCCTGTTGGTGGGCCTATTCCCAACTGCGGCACTTGCGGCGGAGGGCACGGCGGACGAGGCCGCTGTTGTCTGCATGGAGCTGGAAGGCTGCATCGGGGACGCCCACGATGAGGACTGCCCTCTGTATGTGGCACCCAATGAGGACGAAAGCAACGGCGAGGACGATTCCGCCGATGTTCCCGGCGAGCCGGATGCAGACCCCGTGTACGATAATGGGGACGACACCACGGTGATCGACCCGGAGCAGGAAGAGCCTGTCCAGGGGCCGACCCCTGCGGAGCAGTTGGCTGAGTTGATTGCGGACCTGCCCGACCCGTCCGAGATTGACCCGCTGGACGAGGAGCAGGTGGAAGCGGTCTACAATCAGATTTCCGCTATTTACGCCTTTGCCGGGGAAAACGGTTTTGATGACATATATGACAACGAAACCATCAATGCCGTGATTGCGGCAGCATGGCCTGCGGAGCCGTTGGTGGATGTGACAGCCATTACCTCTGATGGCGGTTCTCTTGCCAGCGGCGAATATGAGTTGACCGAGGATATCAAGACCACGGACTTAACGATCCCGGCCAATGCCGAAGTGACTATTGACTTGAACGGCCACACCTTGACCGGCTCCGGTTCCAGCAGCGTCATCACGGTCTATGGCAAGCTGACGCTGAAAGACAGCAAAGCAACCGGGCCGCAGGAGATCGCGGACACAAGCAATCTACCCTCTGAAGTTTATACGGCAGGTAGTGACGGAGAAGATAGAACCTTTACTGCAAAGACTATTACGAACAGCGATGGCTCCTATACCACCTATTATTCTGTCAGCGGGCTTGATGATGACGAATTAGCTACAAGCTACTACTCGTATACCTCTGGCGCGGTGACTGGCGGTATTGGGCAGCTGAATACATACTATGATGCCGTTTATTCGGATAACTTGACTCGATATGCAGGCGGTGGTGTCTATGTTGCAAAAGGCGGTTCCTTCGTACTGGAGGGGGGAGCTATCACTGGAAATACCGCCAATCAAACCACAACTTATGCTAATGGCAGCACATCAGTGACAATCGATCCGGTTGGAGCCGGTATCTATGCAGAAGGATCTTTCAGTATGTCTGGCGGTGTGGTGAGTAGCAACTCAACCGCCGGTTACGGTGGAGGTGTCTATGTAGACCACGGCAACTTTTCGATGACTGGAGGCGCGATTGCTGCGAACACCGCCACAAAGAACGGCGGTGGAGTTTTTTCTGAAAGCAGCACTTGCACGCTATCTGCCACCATTTCTGGAAATACATCTTCAAGTGGCTATGGCGGCGGGCTTTGTGCCAAAAGCAGCACAATTAAATTGTCAGGCGGCGACATTTCGACCAATAAATCCACACACGCAGGCGGTGTTTATGCAAACGCCTGTACGGTAGAAATATCTAATGGATTTATTGTAGAAAATCAGTCAAATGGTAACGGCGGTGGTGTTTTTTCCGCAAGCACCGAGTTAAAACTTTTCAGCGGTGGGATTTCCGCCAACAAGGCCACTCAAGGCGGTGGCATTTATGCCACTGGCAGCAGCGGGATTACAATGTCTGGCGGAGTTCTTACCAAAAACGAAGTTAAAAACGCCGGCGGTGGTATTTATGCTGGCGGTAGCAGTACGGTTGTGCTGTCTGGTGGAACGATTTCACAAAATAGCGCAAAGAATAGTGGCGGTGGCATCTATGCCACAGGTAGCAACAAAGTTACGCTGTCTGGTGGAACTATTGGTGGTACGGACGAAAATTCTGCAAATACTGCCGCAAACGGCGGTGGCATTTATTATGACAGCGGTGAGATAACAATTACAGGCGGAACTATTGGTATGAATACTGCAACCACAAATGGCGGTGGTATTTATGCTGTTAATAGCAGTAAAATTGTGCTTCTCAATGGCGATATTGCCAACAACAGCGCTACTGGTTCCGGTGGTGGCATCTTTGTTTCGGGCAGTAGTGCAGTAGAGATGACTGGAGGAAGTGTATCTGGAAATAACGCTGGGTCTGCTGGCGGCGTTTACGCCGCAGGCAATAGCAAATTCAGCATATCCGGTGGTACTATCTCGGACAATACCGCAACGAACAATGGTGGCGGTATCTTCGCTACGGGAAATAGTGCATTTGAAATATCTAATGGTACTATCTCCCAAAATAAGGCCAGCAACGGCGGTGGAATTTATATTGGAAGTAATGGCTCCGTCAAAATGTCCGGCGGTGCCATTTCCCAAAATGATGTTACGGGATATGGCGGAGGTATCTCTGTTTCTGGCGGTACAATGCTTATTTCTGAAAATCCTATAATTTTCAATAATACCAAGACAAAAAGCGGTGAAACGACTGGCGAAGAAAATAACATCTATTTGCCCAACAGCAAATACATCACCCTCTCCGGCCCGCTGACCGGCGGGGCCACCATCGGCGTGACAACGCAGACGGCATTGACCTCCAGCTCCACCTCTGCCATTCAGATCACCACGGAGGAGGACGATACGACCTATTATAGCGGCGCTGCGCAGTATTTCATCCCCGACGCAGAAAATGTAAAAGCCCAGGAAGATGTCAGCAGCAAGTATATTGAACTGGCGTATGACAGCACGGTGTCCAACCAGAAGAAGCTCACCTTTACGCTGGACGGCGTGGACATCTCCGGCAGTACCATCGTCCGGGTGAGCGAGAATGGACCCTACACTATGACGCTGGTTGCCGAAGCGGGCTATATTCTGCCCAGCAGCATAGCAGACGAGAATATAACGGTGGGTGAAGGCCAAACCAAGCCGACCTGCACCCTCTCCACCGTTGGCAGCTCCGATAGCGCGGCGCAACTGACTATCTCCAATATCACGGCTGATGCGACCATCGCACTGGAGGGCGTGCTGAAAGCCCCCACGGTGACAACCAGCGGAAATATCAACAAGACCTATGACGGCAAGAATATTATGCTGTCCGTCACCCCGTCCCATGAGGCTTCCGGCGTGACCTACACCTATCAATGGAGCAGGGGCAACGATACAATCTCCGGCGCGACCTCCGCCAGCTATACGCTGACGGCTCCCGGCGTGACCAGCGAGGAGGGCGATACCTACACCTGCACCGTGACCGCCACGGACGGGAGCGGGCGCACCGCCACGGCCACGGCGACCATCACTGTACAGATTACGGCGGCGGATATTGAGGGTATCACCGTGACCGCTTATAACGGCTCCTATGACGGTAAGGCCCATTCTGTTGAAGCAGAAGTCCCCGATGGCTTCAAAATCCAATATGCTGAAAATGAGAATGGGGATTATAGTGATACTGCTCCGATCTTTACCGATGCGGGTGAACATACCGTGTATTGGCAGGTAACGGCGACCAGCGGCAGCAACTACAAGACCGCCAACAGCTCCGTGGTTGTCACGATTGCCAAGGCCACCCAGGCCATGAGCTACGCGACTACCAAGATGGACAAATACATCGGTGACGAGGCGTTCACCAATGAGCTGACCGAAACCACTGTATTCGGCGCTGTGACTTATGTCAGCAGCGATTCCGCTGTTGCGACGGTAGATGCCCAAAGCGGCGAGGTTACGATTGTCGGAACAGGAATGGCCACCATTACGGCGAAGGCGGCGGGGGATGAAGCCAACTACGATGAAGCCACTGCCAGCTATACTCTGACAGTATCCCGCAGGAGCAGCGGCGGTTCCTCTGGTGGCTCCGGCAGCTCCAGCTACACCGTAACCGTGGACAGCGGCAAGAACGGCTCTATTACCGTATCTCCCAAGAGCGCCAGCAAGGGTACGACTGTGACCGTCACCGTCAAGCCCAACAGCGGCTACGAGCTGGATGATTTGACCGTGACCGACAAGAACGGCGACACCGTGAAGCTGACCCGCAAGAGCGACACCCAGTACACCTTCACCATGCCCACCTCCAAGGTTACTGTGGAGGCCAGCTTCACCGAAATCGAGGAGCAGCCCGAGATCTCCTTTGTCGATGTTTCCGCCAGCGCCTATTACTATGACGCGGTGGCGTGGGCCGTGGAGAACGGCATTACCTCTGGCACCAGCGCCACCACCTTCAGCCCGGATACCGCCTGCACCCGCGCCCAGGCCGTGACCTTCCTGTGGCGTGCTGCCGGTTCCCCCGCGCCTAAGAGCAGCGTCAATCCTTTTGCCGATGTTCCCTCCAGCGCCTACTACTATGACGCCGTGCTGTGGGCTGTGGAGCAGGGGATCACCGCTGGCACCAGCGCTGCCACCTTTAGCCCGGATGCCACTTGCACCCGCGGCCAGATTGTGACCTTCCTTCACCGTGCCGATGGTACTGCGGCTACTGGCAGCAATCCGTTTACGGATGTTGCGGATAACGCCTACTATGTTGATGCGGTGAAGTGGGCCGTGGCCGAGAGTGTGACCGCTGGCACCAGCGCGACCACTTTCAGCCCTGATGCTTCCTGCACCCGCGCCCAGATCGTGACTTTCCTCTATCGGGCCTACGCATAATCTGTGCAGGTTCTCACGGAAACCTTACACAATTAGCTACCGACCAAAGCGGAGGGCGGGACGGCACAGCCGTTCCGCCCTTCCTGTTTGTGCGAAATTTGTCGGAAAATAAATCGCATGGTGCGATTTATTTTCCCGCTTTACCAAAGATCGGGGGATGTGAATGAACAGACACCCCTTTTGAGATACCTCCGGGCAGGCCGCCCACAACTAATTTTTCAAAAGCGCGGAAAACCATTGATCGGTTTTCCGCGCCTCTTTTTTCCCTCGACAGTTTTTCCGAATATTCCCTATCAAAATATAGGGGCTATTCGGAAAGGCCGTCGAACACCGCCGCCCTTTTCCACGCCTCTCCCATCTCACAGGGAGAATTTTTAGGATTTTCCAAATTTTTTGCGGGAAAAAGGCACTCCGGCCGGTCTCCTCCCGATTTTCGATGCTTCCGCGCGAACCATCGAAAATCAAAGGAGGACCGACCATGTTTGATCGAAAAAGCGACTATGCCCTGAACAAGAAAGACCCGGAGGCCATCGTGTGCAAGAGCGTTTCCGGAGTACATATCCGCCTGACCCGTGTGGACTTCTCCAGCGATGAGGAGTTCCAGAGGTGGAAGGACTGGTCCGATGAAGATTACCATGCCGCAGAGAAGAAAGAGCATATCCACACCGACCACACGGCTTCCCTCTATAAGGTCTCGGAGATCGTGGTTGCCGTCCAGTCCCCGGACGATGTTCTGATGGACGAGTACGACCAGCAGGAACAGGAGCGTCTGCTCCATCAACTGGCCATTGGCCTGGATAGCTGTCTGACCCCAGTCCAACGCCGCCGTCTGCGGCTGTACTATGTGGAGGGTCTGACCGTGAGGCAGATCGCGGAAAAAGAAGGTGTACGCCATCAAAATGTTACGAAGCGGATCACACAGGCGAAAAATATTTTGAAAAAATTCCTCCAAAGGGGGGTGCCAAACCACCCAAAAAACAGCGGTAAGTGAAGGGAGTTTATCAGACCTTCAAGAACTGCTACAACTGAATAAAGGATAGTCCAGATACATTCTGTATGTGCCGAGCCAGGCGGCGGGCGCGCCGGGATTTTCCACCGGGAAAGGGGTGAACAAACCGGAGGAAGGAGCGAGATACGCCAGCGCCGTGATCCAGCCCAGGCAGAGCCGGGGGCCATGACGCACATACAGCCATGATGATACTTGCGTTGGCTATGCGTCACAGCGTAGAACGCCCCGCCATGGGAATGGGGGGAGGCTACCACCTATGGAGCGGCTTTGCCAGCCGCCGTCTGGCCTGTCTGATAATTTCACACTTCAACATAGCCGCACCTGGAAATGGTGCGGCTATGCCTATATCAATAGGAAATAAACCGCATCGTGCGATTTATTTCCCTGCATATTCTTTCTTAACTTCCCATACGCTCATTCGGGAGGTGTTTTCCATAGAACTAAAACAGACGCCAGAGGCTACAAAAAACTTGACAGCCACAAAAGAAATAAATGTGACAATCCATTATGCGGATAACGGGCCAAGCCTAACATCCTGCATGATTTCCATAGTGTCCTCACATATGTCAAAAAACGCGAATTTTTGACGGCTCTCTCTATATTTGCTATAATAATATTGCAGATATTGTTTCGCAAATATGAGAGGTTTCAGCAGAAAGGAGTACCCATGACCTTTGTGCGAAACAACAAGAGAGAGAAAAATAGTGTTTCGATTATTAAATGGTACATAGCCCTCTATGTTAGGCTCAGCAAAGAGGATGGAGACAAATTGGAAAGCGACAGCATACAGAACCAGAAGCGGATTATTGAACAGCATATCAAATATTTGCAGGCCCAAGGAGAAGAAATTGTATCCGTTACGGTTTATCCCGATGATGGCTATGCAGGCGGAAACTTTGATCGCCCTGGCTACAAACGAATGATTGCAGATGTTGAGGCAGGGAAAATTAACTGCATCATTTTCAAGGACAATTCCCGTTTGGGCCGGAATTACCCAGAACTGGGGCGCCTAATGGAAGAATATTTTCCCCAAATGGGCGTTCGTATTATTTCCGTCCTAAACAATATTGACAGCTTTAAGGACCCCCAAGGCTATTGCAGCGCCATCGTTTCATTTTCTAACATTATGAACGATGATTATATTCGCCAGCTTTCTGTGAAAATAAAATGCACTTTTGCGATGAAGCGGGAGCGCGGCGAATTTTTAGGTAACTATGCTCCCTATGGCTATTTGAAAAGCCCGGAGGACCGCCACAAGCTGATCGTTGATCCAGAGGCCGCAGAAGTCGTAAAAATGATTTTTAATTGGTATGTGGACGGTCTATCTGCAAGCGGAATTGTAAAACAGCTAAATGCCCTGCAAATCAAGCCGCCATCAGTATATAAAACTGAACAGGGATGTAAGGGATTTGTAAAACATTCAAGTGGCGGAATGAAGCGGAATGTGTGGGCACTTACGACTGTAAATTCTATCCTCAAGGACGAGGTATATATCGGCAACCTTATTCAAGGAAAATTCAAAAGCGCTTCTTATCGAAGCAAAAAAATGGTGCCAACAGATGAAAGCGAATGGATAGTTATAGAGGGAACTCATGAGCCGATCATCACTGATGAAATATTTACTATCGTCCATGACCGCTTTGCTCGACACACCAGGGTTTCCCCAAAGGGCAATACGAATTATCTTTTATCTGGATTTGTCAAATGCGCATATTGTGGTGGAAGAATGAACCGCCATGTTTCCAACGGCCAGCCACGGTATCGTTGCATGACACGGGTATTTGCCCCGGAAAAATGTCAATGTCCGTCCGTAAAAGAGTCTCTTCTGGAAAATGTCATTTTGCAAGCAATTCAGAGCCAGATCCAAGAATTAGTAGACGCAAAAGAAGTAATTGATGCCGCAAGAAAAGATACCCCGGTTGGGCAGTCGCAAAATGAATACCTATTAGCATTAAACCGTGCTGAACAGGAAAAAAAGCGACTGGCCGAAGCAAAATTTCGTTTGTATGACCGACTTGAAAAAGGAATTATAGACCAGGATGAATACCTTCAGTTCAAAGAGCGGTATAACAAGGAAATCGCGGAACAGGACAGTCAAATCACTCGGTTGCAGACAAACTTGGCAGACATCAAAGAGGCTCGGAAGCAGGATGATGAATTTATTGCTTTTTTCAAAGAGTATGGAAACATCTCCGTCATAGACCGAGATGTTTTGAACCGCTTATTAGATCATATTGAGGTGACAAGCCCCAAGCAGATTGATGTCTATTTCAAGTTTTCTGCTGAACGACAAAAAATCCTCGATTTTGCAAAGAACATCGAGGAGAAAAAGTGTAGTGTCGGTTAGCACACATTTTAAAGAAAATTTGAATGAGTAATGTATGTTAGCACACTTTATGAGAAAAATGTCGAAGAAACGCAGAGGAAACTAACCCAAATTAAAACAAAGTATAAAAATGTGTGCTAATAACCCCCACTCATACGAGTGGGGCTATACCGCCGGTCCGCCCATGGCGGTGGCCCCCCTCCCCAGTGTCCGGGCGGTGCTGGACTACGCCGTCACGGAGATCCCGGCGGAGAAGATCTTCCTGGGCGTCCCCAACTACGGCTACGACTGGCCCCTCCCCTTCGTCCAGGGCGTCACCCGGGCCCAGTCCATCTCCAACCAGCGGGCCATCGAGCTGGCGGTGGAGCACGACATCGCCATCCAGTACGACGAGACCGCCCAGTCCCCCTTCTTCCACTACACCGACGATGCCGGCGCCGTCCACGAGGTCTGGTTCGAGGACGCCCGCAGCATGGACGCCAAGCTGCGCCTGGTCGCGGAGTACGCTTTCCGGGGCGCGGGCTTCTGGAACCTGATGCGCCCCTTCTCCCAGACCTGGCTGGTGCTGGACTCCCTGTACGACATCCAATGAGAAAACTCCCTCCGGAGGGCCGGGCCCTCCGGAGGGAGTCGCGTTATGTCTCTTTCAGCCTCCGGCACAGCGGAATGATCACGCCGCCGCAGGCATTGCCCAGCGTCATGACCAGCATGTACAAAAGCGCTCTGCCGCTCCACACATTGGCGGCGGAGAAATAAAACATGTTGGCCACGCAGTGCTCAAAGCCGCACAGGATGAACACGATCACTCCCAGGAAGACGCCGATGTACTTCCCCACCTCGTGGGGGTTGTTCTGGAAGCCGTCCACCGCGATAAACATCAGGATATTGCACAAAACAGACAATATAAAGATGGAAATCAGGCTGTCGTCCAGCTTCGCCTGACACAGCGCCGCCGCCTTCTCCGTGATGCCGGCGATGCGGGTCAGGCGGATGCCGTAGCCCACCAGCGCGGTGCCCGCCAGGTTCCCCAGCCACACCGACGCCAGGAATCCGACATAGGCCGGGGGCCGCTCAAACACATACCCCACCTTCCCGGTGAAGAGGTTGAAGCCGAAGGTGCAGATGGCGAACAGGCCCAGACAGAAGAACACCGCCCCCGTCACCCTGTTCTCGCAGGAGAGGAACACCGTGCCGCCGATGCCGATGCAAACGCCGCCCAGCACGGAGTATAAAAACGAGGAGACCGCCTTTTTCATTTTCTTCGCCCCCCTCGTCACAGCCCGTTGACGACGCGGTCCGGCCGCTTCCCCGCCATCAGCAGCCCCAGGTCCTCAAACAGCATCCGGTACACGTTGCGGAAGGACGACAGGGTGATGCCCGCCTGATGGGGGCACAGCACCAGCCTGTCCGGGAACTCCTCCGCCAGCCGCAGCAGGGGGTGGTCCCCCGGCAGCGGCTCCGGAACGTAGGCGTCCAGCGCCGCCCCCGCCAGGCGGCCGGAGCGGATGGCCCCGCACAGCGCCTCGTCGTCGATGATGGCCCCCCGGGCGGTGTTGACCAGAAAGCTCCCCGGCTTCATGCGGGCCAGGAAGTCCCGGTCCACCAGGTGGACGCTCTCCGGAGTGGCGGGCAGGTGCAAACTGACGATGTCGCACCGCGCCGCCAGCTCCTCCAGCGGCAGATACGCCACGCCGAACCGCGCCTCCGTCTCCGGGTCCCGCCGGTGCCGCGCGTAGTAACAGACCTTGCTGCCGTTGGCCCGCAGCCGCTCCGCCGTGGCCTGGCCGATGGCGCCGAAGCCCACCAGCCCCACCGTCACACAGCTCAGATCCAGGGGCACGTCCCCCTCCAGGATGTGCACGGCCTCGCCCTGCCGCCCCGCCCGGACCATCCGGTCGCCCCACAGCGTCCGGTGCAGCAGCATACTCATCAGCATGACCGCCTGTTCCGCCACGGGCCCGGCGTTGCACCCGGCGTTGTTGCACACATAGACGCCCCGCCTGCGGGCGGCCTCCAGGTCGATGCGGTCAAAGCCCACGCCCTCGCTGTGGATCATCTTCAAATTGGGCATCCGGGCGATCAGGCTCTCCCGGACCCACGTCACCGGCAGCACGAACAGCGCCTCGGCGTCGCCGCCGGCGGCCAGCCACTCCTCCTCCGTCCCCTCCCGGTCGCAGAAGATCAGCTCCGCCGCCTGAAAGACCGGGGAGTCCTTGGGGGCGAAGCGGTCATAGCGTCCCTTGTGGGTCAGCACCAAAACTTTCATGATTTCTCAGTCCTTTTTCTCTGTTGTCTCTTCCGGGGCTCCGTAGGGCGGCGGCACGGCGCCCTCCTCCATGCCCCGGGCCGTCAGCACGTCCGTGGGGGTGATGGTCATCAGGTCCTCCTTCGTGACCTGCTCCATCCCCGCCAGCCGGTTGGCCTGGTTCACCAGGATCTGCTCGAAGATGTTCCGCACGCCCCGGGCGTTGCCGAAGGAGACGGGGTCGGTGTTCTCCTCCCGGATGAAGTCCCGCACCATCTCCGCCGCCTGGCCCTCCAGGGTGTAGCAGCCCTTTTTGCACTGCATCTCAAAAATGCGCATCATCTCGTCGGCGCTGTAGTCCTCAAAGTGCAAAAAGCGGTTGAACCGGGACTCCAGGCCGGGGTTGGAGTGGATGAAGTCGTCCATCAGCCCGTCGTAGCCCGCCACGATGACCACCAGATCGTCCCGGTGGTCCTCCATGGCCTTCAGCATGGTGTCGATGGCCTCCTGGCCGAAGTCGTTCTCCGCCCTGCCGTTGAGGGCGTACGCCTCGTCGATGAACAGCACGCCGCCCAGTGCCCGCTCGATGACCTTGCCGGTCT
Source organism: uncultured Oscillibacter sp. (assembly GCA_902476875.1). GTDB lineage: Bacteria > Bacillota > Clostridia > Oscillospirales > Oscillospiraceae > Oscillibacter. The sequence continues at coordinate 10,760 of CABSFC010000051.1, forward strand.
TGATGGCCGTCTGGCCCACGTACCCGGCCACCAGCCCGCTCCGGTCCACCTCCACCAGCTGCCCCTTGGACAAAATGCCCAGGGAGTGGTAGATGCGGGCCATGATGCGGGCGACGGTGGTCTTGCCGGTGCCGGGGTTGCCGGAGAACACCATGTGCAGGCTCAGATCCGTGTTCGGCAGGCCGTTTTTCTCCCGCATCTGATATACCGTCACCATGTTGATGAGGTTCCGCACCTCTTTTTTCACGGCGTCCAGGCCGATGTAGCCGTCCAGCTCCGCCTGCAGGTCCTCGATCCGCTCCGGCGGGGCGGCTTCCTCCTCCGCCGCCGGCGCGTCCCCGTTCCCGGTGGACGCCGCCGTGCCGCCGTCCTTCCTCTCCGGCGTCTCCGGCCCCGCCGCGTCGCCGCCGGGAGCCGCCGGGGCGTCCTCCCGGGGCGTCAGGGGCGTCCCCCAGAAGTCCGCGCCCATGCGGTTCAGGTTGTGCTCCGTCATGGTGCGGATGACCTCCAGCTGCTGGAGGATGATCTGGTCCTTCTTGCTGATATCCCTCGGGTCCATAACATTCACCCTTTCATCAAATCCGTGCGCGCCAGCGCCCGAAACAGGCAGGCGGCGATCAGTCCGGTCAAAGCCCCGGTGAACAGGGATACGCCCAGTAAAACGGGCAGATAATAAAGCGGCGCCGGATTCCCCAGGGTCAGCACCGCCGCGGCCACCTGGCCGCAGTTGTGGGCCGCCGCGCCGCCGATGGACACGCCGTACACCGACAGCCGCCGGAGCCCGGACAGCCCGATCATCACCAGCATGGCGGTGAAGCCTCCCAGCAGGGAGAAGATCAGCGCGTTCATGTTCCCGGCGAACACCGCGCCCAAAACACACCGGGCGAACAAAATCAGCAGCGCCTGGGCGGGCCCCAGGGCGTACAGGGCGAACACCGTCACGATGTTGGCGAGCCCCAGCTTGATGCCGGGGATGGGGATGGCCAGGGACAGGGGGAAGAAGTTCTCCAGATAGCTCAGCGCCAGCGCCATGGCGGTCAGCACCGCGCACCGCGTCAGCTGCCTCGTCGTCAGCTTCACTTGTCCGCCCCCCTATCCGATCACAATGTCCGGCGCGCCGGCGTCCACGGCGCCGCCCTCCAGCCGGATGATCACCCGGGCGGGCAGGCACACGATGCTCTGTCCGCCGCGCGTGATGGTCCCGGTGTGGACGCAGTCCCGGGTGGGGCAGTCCGCCTCCCGGACCCGCACGCCCTCCGGCCCGAATTCCACCGTCAGGGTGTACCCGTTGCCGGCGTAGACCCGCTCCCCGGCGCCGCCGTCCAGCGCCACGCGCTCCACCTCCGCGCCGTCCACGCTCACCACCGCCGTCAGGCCCTCCGTCCCGCCGCTCCGGCCCCAGACCGCCAGGGCGCAGGCCAAGGCCAACAGGACCACCGCCAGCGCCACCAGCGCGTCCCAGACGACCGGCCGCAGCTCAGGAGACGGTCTCATAGACATACCCGCTGCTCTCCTCCTCCGCAAACACGTCCGCGATGCCGCCGGTGACGACGACACGGCCATCCTCCGTCACCAGCACCAGGTCGAAGTCATAGCCGCTGTTCCGCCAGAACTCCAGGGCCCGCTCCTCCCCCATGACGAACAGGGCGGTGGACAGGGCGTCGCACATGGTGCCGGTCCCCGGCAGGCCGTCGGCGCCGTTCCGGTCGCAGTCCGCCACCACGGTGACGGAGACCAGCCCGCTGTCCGCCGGATACCCGTCCGCCGGGTCGATGATGTGGTGATAGACCTTCCCACCCTCCTCAAAATACCGTTGATAGCTGCCGGAGGTGACGGCAAAGCCGTCCTCCAGGCTCAGATAGCCCGCGTAGGAATCCGCCACATCCGTCCTGGCCGGGTCCTGGATGCCGACGACCCAGGGCGTCCCGTCCAGCCGGTCCCCCCAGGCCAGCACGTTGCCCCCCAGGCTGACGGTGGCCCGGGGCACGTCGTTCTCCTTCAGGATTTCCGCGATCCGGTCGGTGAGATAGCCCTTGGCGATGCCCCCCAGGTCGATCTGGCTTCCCTGGTCCAGCCAGACATTGTCCGCGTTCTCCGCGTGGACATGCTCCATGCCCACATGGGTCAGCAGCTCCTCCAGCTCCGTCTGGCCGGGCACCCGGTTCTCCTCCTCCGTAAAGCCCCAGGCGGAGACCACCGGGGCGACGGAGATGTCAAAGGCCCCGCCGGTCATATCGCTGTACAGCGCGGCGCTGTTCAGCAGCCGCAGCACCTCGCCGTCCACCGCCACCGGCCGCCCGCCGGCGCGGTTCAGGGCGGAGACCTGGCTGTCCGGGTCCGTCCGGGACAGCAGCGCCTCCAGCCGCCGCGCCTCGTCCTCCGCCGCGTAGGCGGCGTGGGTGCTCTTTTCGCCGTAAATCCGGAAGATCATCACCGTGTCCATGGCGATGACCTGGATGCTCTCCTGGGCCGTGTCCGGGTCGGCCGGCTCCATCCCGCAGGCGGTCAGGCCCGCCGCCAGCGCCAGCGCCAGCGCAAGTGCCGCAAAACGTCTCATACCGTACCTCACATTCCTGCTTTTCACATAATATCGTAGTATAACACGCCTTGCGCCGCTTCTCAACCGGGAATCCGCGCCCGGGAGGAAAAAGTTGAAAAAGCCGCGCAAGCACCCTTGCAAATGCGGGCAAAGTCTGCTATACTATCATGGTATGTCAGCGGTGGACGCTTCCGCCGCGGAATCATCTTCATACGAAAACAACCCTGGAGGTCATTATAAATGCCGAAGAATCCGAACAGCAAGTCCAAGGCTGCCAAGCGGGACGAGCCCATGAACGGCGCCATGAAGTTTTTCCTGGCTGGCTGCGTAGCGGAGCTGTATGTACTGATCATCCGCCGCTGCTATGTCAACGGCACCGCGGAGCAGCAGATCGCGTGGTTTGACAGCTATTTCAAGATCCTCGTCGGCGTGGGCGCGGCGGTCCTCGCCGTCGGGCTGGTGCTGAGCATCCTGTGGCGCGCCGACAAAAAGAAGCGCGTGCCCGCCTGGTATGTGCTGGGCGGCGGAGCGTTCCTGACCGTCTCCTCCGCGATGGTGTGGGCGTTCAACGCCCCGGCGGTGACGCTGTGGATCGTGGTGGTCCCCGTCGTCATGCTGCTGGGCATCCTCTGGAGCCTGTACGACCGCGAGTGCGCCCTGTCCCTGACGGTCCTGGGCGTCTCCCTGATCGCCCTGTGGATCTGCCGCCGGGAGATGGACAGCATCTATCTGGGCACCTTCGTGAAAGTCATGGCCGTGGCCTATATCGTGGCGCTGGCGGTCATCGCCCTTCTGGTGAAGCAGGGCAAGCTCCGGAAGCTGCTCCCCCCCAAGGCCGACCCCCTGCCTGTGTACGTGGCGTTGGGCCTGTCCGCCGCGTCGATGGCCGTGGCCCTGATCAGCACCACCGCGGCGTACTACGTGATGTGGGTGCTGGCCATGGTGGTCTTCGGTCTGGCCGTATACTACACCGTCAAGCAGCTGTAAACGCGGACAAACCCCCGGGACTGTCAAAAACAGTCCCGGGGGTTTTCTATATCTCCGCCAGCCGCGCCGCCGCTTCCCGCCGGTCTTCAACAAACAGCACGTCTGTCCCCCGGCGGTTGCTCTCCCGGATGAAATCCTGAAGCGGCTTGCTGGTATACCGGTTGAAATCGCCGTAAACAGCGCATTTCACCCCATAATTCATGAATTTTTGCAAGATCTCTCCCGCCAGCCCGGTGCTGAGGATGAAGAAGTCCTCCGCCAGCGCCTCCTTCTGAATGGCGATGCGGCTGGCCCCGCACTCGTATTTCGCCCTCATCATCCCGTCCAGCGCGGACTGCGCGTCCGTGATGACCGGCGTCTCACTTTCGATCACCGCCACGGCCCGCCCGTGGACGGTGATCTTCTTGATGTTCATTGGTAATACACTCCTAATAACTTCTTATGGGGCTCCGTAAACGCCCCCAGTTTGATGTCCATGCCGATCTCAAAGGCCCGGTCCCAGGGGAAGCGGTAATCCTCCAGCGCGATGCCGCCCCAGCCCCGCTCGCCGTACGGCTCCAGCGAGGAGATGAAATTGCTCCGCTCCAGGTTTTTGACCACATCCGCCGCGGCCGCCGCCATGCCGCTCTCCAGCCGGGCCTGGACGGCCTCCAGGTCGATCTTCGGCGCCCAGAAGTTGTTGGGGTCGCCCCCCAGGTCATTGCGGACGTAGGCCAGCAGGTCCTCCCGCACCACATGCTTGTAGCAGAAGTCCTTGATGATACTGTCCGCCAGCGTCCGGGCAAAGGCCCGCTCCGTGGACTCCGTCTGTTCCCCGCTCTGCAAAAACGCGTACCGGGCCACGCCGTGGCTCAGGGCCGTGCCGGTGACGATGGCCATGTCCAGGAATCCGGAATAGCTCAGCAGCCAGCCAAGCTCCGTCTCCTTGGTCAGCGCCTCATGGAAGGCCGTGCCGTACTGCCCGTTTCCCGCATCCATGAGAATCACGGGAGTCCCGTCTCTCCGGCAGGCTTTCAGCTCCTGAATCAGCGCCCTGTAATAATCGGTCTTTTTCTCCGTGTCCGCCGGCTGGGTCAGTACCAGTATCCGGACATCCGCGTCCGCCGCTGCCGCCACCCGTTTCATGCCAAAGAAATCGATGTGTTCCCTCATAATCTCCGTCAGCGGCTGGTAGTCGTAGGCACAGGCGGGCTGGTCCTCGGTGCCGCCGTAATAGGATACGAATACGTGGGGGAACGCCAGAAGGCTGTCCTGCTCCTCCAGATACAGCTTCGCCAACGCCTTAAATGCCAAATCGTCCACGCCGGAGAGCAGGGCGTCGCCGTCCCGCAGATGGGCGCGGAGATAGGCGATCTCGTTTTTCTGGATGCTGTCCTCCTCGGATGAGTCGTCGATGCCGATCAGCACCCGGAAGTTGTCCGCCACCATATCCTCCACCCAGAACAGCAGCAGATCCGTCAGCTCCAGCTTCCGGCTCCGGGCCGCCAGATAGTCCGCTATCCGCGCCTCTTCCAGGCCGTAGGCCGCGGGATCCAGGGCTTGTCCGTCCGCTCCCAGGCGGTAGCCCGCCTCAACGGCCTCCACTCCCGTTCCCCAGCGGGACAGTTCCTCCTGGGAAAGCTCCGGCCTGGGCGCCGCGCCATAGGCCCGCAGGGCGTTGTACTCCTCCAGGCCGAAACCCGCGTACCCCGTGGTGGGTGCCAGCCGCATGACGCTGTCCAGCAGCCACACCCGGTTGTCCGGATCCTCCGACAGGCTCCTCAGCATCCACGCCAGCATGTCCCCGTCCGTCATCTCCGTTCCGTCGGACAGTGTGGCCGTCAAAGTCTCCGCCGTGTGGCGGGAGTTCACCAATCCCCCGGACAGCATCTGGTCCACGGACAGGATGTAGCGGTCGCACCCCGCCGCCTCCTGCGCCAGCACCCACTCGTACAACGCCGCCATGTCCCCGTACTGGGTCCCATTCTCATTCAGGGGCTGTCCGTCCAGCCGAGTGCGGTACAGATCCGCCTCCGGCATCGCCAGCTGATACCCCAGGGACTCCGCCAGATACACCACCCGCTCCACATTGTCCGGCCGGTCGTCCAGCGGCACGTAGGCGATGACCGCCCCCTCCGCCTCCGGCCCCTCGTCCAGCGGCTCCGTCCGCGTTGCGCCGCATCCGGCCAGCAGCAGGCAGGCCAGCGCCGCCGCCAGTATCTTTTTTATCTTCACGTACCCCACACCTCCCGCGGGACGGAGCGTCCGCCCCGCCCGTCATGCGCTGTTGTCAAAATGGGCGGAGCCGTCGGCCCCGCCCATCCAAACCGCTCTTTTACAGCCCGAACGCGCCCAGGTTCAGTCCCCCGGTCACGCTGCTCATGCTGTTTTCCATGGCGTCGCCCGCCTGGCGCAGCGCCTCGTTGACGGCGGAGACCACCAGGTCCTGGAGCATCTCCACGTCCTCGGGGTCCACGGCCTCGGGCTTGATGGTGACGGAGAGGACCTCCTTCTTGCCGTTGACTCTGGCCTCCACCGCGCCGCCGCCCACGCTGGCGGTAAACTCCTGGGCCTCCACATTCTCCTGGGCGGCGGTCATCGCCTCCTGCATGGCGGCGATCTTCTGCTGCATCTCCGCCTGGCGCTGTGCGCCGGACACCTTTCCGTTGGTAAATCCACGGCGTGCACTGTATCCCATGTTCGTCTCTCCTTTACCTGATCTCAATGTTGTCAAACCGGCTGCCGAATTTCAGCAGGTTCTTCAAATTCTCCTGGGGCGACGCCTTGGGCGCCTCGCCGATGCGGAACACCAGCCGCACCGCCGTCCCGGCGGCTCTGGCGGCCTCCTCGTTGAGGGTGCCCCGCACCCGGTCATTGTCCAGCCGTCCCAGCGTGATCTCGTCCGGCGCGTAGACCGTCAGCTGGTCTCCCTCCAAAACGCCGCCGCACATGTCCAGGAACGCCCGGTACATCGGCGGCAGACGCCCCTTGCAGCTCTCGGCCAGGGCGCGCCACCAGTTTCCGTCCACCGCCGCCGGCGCGGCGTCTGGCGCGGCCGG
>CABSFC010000052.1 GCA_902476875.1 uncultured Oscillibacter sp.
CAGCGTGGCCAGGGCCTGCGAGATTGAGCGGATGCATCCAGTGGAGCCGGAGAAACCCGAGCAGGAAGGCCGGGCGGCGGTAAAGAAGGGAGCGGCGCGCCATGATCAGTGAAAAGGGTTTATGCAAAATCCTGAAATCCGCCTACAAGGGCGGCGGCTACACCATCATTCCCCAGACAGTCCAGCAGGACGGGCCTGCCGGGAAATGGCGGCGGAACGAGATCATCATCAACGGCGCCACCTGGGCGGTGCGCTGCGAGACGGTGGACCTGCCCGGCGAGGCGGCGGTGCAGATTGTGAAGGACGCCGGGTACCTGCCGGTGGAGGCCATAAACATCCAAAAGGGCGCACCGAACCAGCTGGTGCTGGAGGAGGTGGCGGAGCAACGCCACGACCTGCTGCGCCGCCAGAACACAGACGCGGTACGCATGAGACAGATCCCTGTGATCTTCCGGGAGCGGTGGCAGCTCTACCAGACGGAGGAGGGCAAGGTGTTCGCCTTCGACCTGGAACTGCTGAAACTGATCGACTTCAAGGAGGTGGAGCCGGACGTCGCTATGACCGCCGACGGGCACCTGGGCATGTTCACCTGGGGCAGCACCGCCGTGTACCTGGCGCCGGGGCGGTTCTCTCGGGCCAACGAGGAAAAAATCCTGTATATTGCCGGGTTGGACTGGGAGAACCAGATCAGCACCGACGACCCCGTGGCCAACGTCAGCTTATTTGACGCGAACAGGGACGAGCCCCTAGCGGAGCGGGAGGACGGATGATATGAGCGAGTGTCTGGGATGGCTCACCAACTGTCCGGCGAGCGATATTAACTTCAAAAGTAACCTGAAACGAGCAACCGCGGCGGAGGTTCGGAAGGCCTTGGAGATCATCGAGGGCAAGCCGAACACCAAGACGAAGGAGAAGGTGCTGCGGGCGGCCCTGAAAAAGAAGGAGGCGGCAGAGCGTGACGGTGTTTGAGAAGGTCACGAAGGACCGGGAGACGCTTGGAGAGGTGTTGACATCCCTGCAGGCAGTCAATACTCCGTGGGACGCCGCCTTCCAGAAGGCCTACTGCGACAAGTGCGAGCTGGAGGACTGCGACGCCCAGGGATGCCCCCACCAGGAACAGCGGAACAACCCGCTGTGGTGGCTGGGGCTGGAGGCGGCGCCGTGAAGAAAGACAACGTAGAGCAGCGGGCCGTGAAGATCGCGGCGAAGGTCATGGTGGCTGCCGGCCTGTGCCGGTATGACACGGTGGACAAGTGCAGGCGTGCGTATGTGACGGAGGCCACCTGTGATGCGTGCGTCCGCGCCTGGCTGCTGTCCAAGGCCAAGAAAGAGCTGCGGAGCGAGCAGCAATAGAGATTTTTTGAGGAGGCGACACTATGGAGAAGATCCGGTACAAGTACGAGGTGAGCGACTGCGGCGAGACGATGGCGGGCAGCGGGGAGCTTACGGAGATCATGAGTTATATTGCCAGGCAGATGCAGATCATCCACACGAGACTGTGGAAACAGTGCCCGCAGGCGGCCGCGGAGTTCCGCAGGTGCATGGCTGCGCTGATCCTGGATCCGGCCAGCCTGGCGTGGGAGGACACGGTGCAGAACACAAACGGCATCGACTTTTTCCACGTATCGGAGCAAAACACGCGGGGGGGGGTAAACCATGAAGGCCATCTACAAAAAGCCGGGTGAGCCGGCGGAGATCGTGGACATCGAGAACACGCTGGAGGCAATCCGGGACGCCCTGGGCGGATGGCCGGAGGGCTACCCTATCGCCGTAGACGCCTGCGTCCTATGTGACGAGGACGGGCGCGGGAAGGGTCTGCCCTTCAACACTGTGGTCTGCGGGCTGGACTTCGTGGGCCCCATCCTGGTGATGGGCGGTACGGACGACTTCGCGGACCTGAAAAACCCGGAGCAGGTGCTGGAGCTGTTATGGCCAAAGAAGTGACGGGCCTGGACTGGCGCGACATCCCAGGCTACGGCGGCGCCTATCAGATCAGCCGGGAGGGCGAGGTACGTTCATGGCGGTACCGCGGGGAACGGCGTATGAAGGAGCCTCGGCCGCTGCGGCAGTACGTGACCCACCGAGGACGGGAAAGCCGCCGGCGGGTGGTGAAACTGACAGATGAGGCCGGCCGGGCCAGAGAGGTCTCTGTCCTGGGTCTCATGGTGGATGTGTGGCTGGGCGGGAGACCGCCTGGCCTGGTCCCCTACCACCGCAACGGGGACCTGGGGGACCACAATGTGAACAACATCGGTTTCGCCACCCGGGCGGAGCTGGGGCGGCTGACGGGCACCAGCGCGTCCCGGATGCCGGTTGCCAAGGTCACGCCGGCCGGGGAGATCGTGGCGGTATACCCGAGCGCCAGGGCGGCGGCCAAGGCAAACCACATGAGCTACCAGGCCGTGCTGGACCGCTGCAACGGCAAGGTGAAGAAGCCCTACGCCCTGGACGGGCACACGTACATATTCGACAAGTGAGGAGGGGCTATGGACTTCCCTGATAAGCACTACAACATCATTTATGCAGACCCGCCCTGGCGGTACCGGCAGAAGGGCGGGCCCAGGGGCAAGCGCGGCGTGGCTGCGGCCCACTACGACACCATGACCACGGAGGAGATCTGCGCCCTGCCGGTGCAAAAGCTCTGCGGGGGGGGGTACGCTGTATGCCTTCTCTGGGCCACGTTCCCCAATATTGAGGATGCCCTGCGGGTCATGCGGGCCTGGGGCTTTGAGTACCGCACCGCCGCCTTTGTGTGGGTGAAGAAGAACCGAAAAAGCGGGAGCAACTTCTGGGGCATGGGCGCATACACCAGGGCCAATGCGGAGGTCTGCCTGCTGGGCGTGACGCCGGGTACCCGGGCCGGCACGGCCGTCCGGGATCACGGCGTCCACCAGATCGTGGAGGCACCCTTCCTGGAACACAGCCGCAAGCCGGCGGAGGTTCGGGAGCGGATCGTCCGGCTGCTGGGCGACGTGCCCAGGATAGAACTGTTTGCAAGAGAACGAGTGCCAGGCTGGGACGCCTGGGGAAACGAGGTATGAAGATGCTTATTCACATCATGACCACGGAGAAGGGCTGGGACACCGAGCGGCACATTGAGGTGCCGGACAACGACAAGCTGCTCCAGGCGCTGCTGCGGACCGTGAAGCGGTACGAAAACGCCCCCCGGGGGGGGGTAACTGAAAATCAGCCGCCGGCGGAGACGCCGCCGGCAGAGGAGCCCGCCCCGCTGCCGGAGCCCCCGGCCGGGATGCACTTTGAGGAGCCGGGCTACCGGGGCTTCCTCCTGATCAGGTGCGAGGCGTGCGGCAAGGTGTACGCCTACAACGCCCGGGAGGAGACGCAGGAGTTCGCCTGCAGGGACTGCGGCCACGTGACGCCGCTGCGGGACATAGCGGTGGCGGAGCTGCGCTGCCCGGACTGCAAGAAGTCATGGGTCTACAAGACCAACCTGACGGACGCGGAGGTGTTCTGCGGGTGCATTGCCTGCGGAGCGGACATGAGATCCCAGTGGAGCACCAAGCTGAAACGGTACGCGCCGCAGGGATAAGTGCAAGAAAGCGAGCACTTCGGAAGGGGGAATAGGGTGTTAGAAATTACACCAATGACGCTCAAAGAGGCAAACGCTTTTGTGGAGCAGCACCACCGGCACCACGGTCCGGTGGTGGGACACAAATTTTCTATTGGATGTTCAGATGGAGAGAAAATCGTGGGTGTTGCCATAGTGGGGCGTCCGGTGGCGCGGCACCTGGATGATGGGTGGACACTGGAAGTAAACCGCCTTTGCACGGACGGGACCCACAACGCCTGCTCAATGCTCTATGCTGCGGCGTGGAGAGCCACGAAGGCCATGGGCTACAAGCGACTGGTGACATACATTCTGGAAAGCGAAAACGGCGCAAGCCTGCGGGCGTCTGGCTGGAAATGCGTGGGGCAAGCTGGGGGCCTGCGCTGGACTGGTAAACGACGCCCGGAAGTAGATTTGTGCCCGGCGCAAATGAAAATCAGATTTGAAAAAGGGGATCTCTATGGATAATACGAAAATCGACTGGGCGGACATGAGCTGGAACCCGGTCACGGGCTGCTGGCACGGCTGCTCATACTGCTACGCGAGACGGACGGCCCTACGCTTTGGCGGGCATCTGCCGGCACCGCTGGGCGTGCCGGGGACGATGAAGGACAATCTGGCGGTGCTGGACAGGCCCATGAAGGTCAAGCGGCCGGACGGGAAGATCGTGCCAGCCCCCTACCCCTTCGGCTTTGCGCCCACTTTCCACCGCTACCGGCTGGGAGAGCCGGCCCGGAAACGGCGCCCGCGGAACATCTTTGTCTGCTCCATGGCGGATCTGTTTGGGCGCTGGGTACCCACGGGCTGGATCGTGGAGGTGCTGGACGCCTGCCTGGCGGCGCCACAGCACAACTACCTGTTTTTGACCAAGAACCCGGAGCGGTACATACAGCTGGACGACCTGGCCCTGTTGCCCAGGCGGGAGAACTTCTGGTACGGCACCACGGCCACCCAGGAGGGCCAGCCCTACTTCTTCTCCAATATACACAACACCTTTGTCAGCGTGGAGCCCATGACGGGCCCCATCTTTCCCAGCGAGGACGGGATCCTGGCGGACTGGGTGATCGTGGGCGCGGAGACCGGGACACGGCGGGAGAAGGTGAAGCCGGAGCGGGCCTGGGTGGAGCAGCTGCTGCGGGACTGCCGGGAGGAGTGCGTCCCCCTGTTCATGAAGGGCAACCTGGCGGAGACCTGGGGCGGGGAGCTGATCCAGGAACTGCCGGAGGGACTGCGCCATGAGTGAGTACGGAGTGATCGCCGCCATGGGCGTGTGCATGTTCCTGCTGGGCCTTGTCCTGGTGGCGTTTGACCGCTGGAACGACCGGCTTTTGAAGGAGAACCAGATGCTGCGGCTGCGGCTGGGAGAACAGGAGGACGTGGAGGTGCGGATCAGGATCACAAGGAAAACAACCATTCCCCTGCTGGACGTGGGAAAGGTGTACGACGCGCAGACCGTGACGGAGTGCGGAGACGAGAAGATCTACTTCATCCATCACGCCGGAAACTACCTGGGCATCCGCGCCAGGGACTGCGAGGAGATCGAGGAGGAAGCACATGCAAAGTGAGGAGATGCTGCGCCTGGAGATCGCCCAGCTGGAGGCCGCCGGCCGCCGGTACGGGGCGTTTCTGCAGAGGCGCCGCGAGGAACGCCGCAGCCGGGTCTGGGGGCATATCCGCCGGGCGACTATGAGACAGGAGGCTGGCGAGGGATGCGAAAGAGAGCAAACCGGGAGCTGATTGCCCTGACGGCGGAGGCCCGCCGGCGGGGCATTACATACGGCCAGCTGGTGGCCTCCACCACTGAACACCAGCGACAGGAGATCATCGAGCGGTACCGGGAAAAGCGGAGCCGCCCGCAAAAAGAAACGTGAAGGGAGTTTTCCACATGTCAAGTGCAAGAAACCATCAGCGCCGCTCCCACCGGAGTGAGAAGGCACATTTCGTATGTGTCAACCAGATGAAACAGTTTGCGCCTGCGCCTGGCCAGTTTATGGCCCCACTGCCGCTGTATCTGTTCCGGGCCGCCGGCAAGCACCGTCAGGGCCGGATCCGGCGGGCGGCGAAAGCCGCGGCGAAGTAATCGACACCGGCGGAGGAAAGGGGGTGCCTGCGTGTTCCGCTATAAAAAGTCGATCCCTGTCAGCTATGACCGGCAGGGCTATATCTACTTCACGTCCAGGCTATACCACGAGCTGCCGTCCTGGGCCCAGCAGAAGATCCTGAACCTGTGCCTGGAGTGCGGCGGGGAGTACTACCAAGCCCTGTTTGAGTTCGTGACGACGGACGCCGGCGCAACGGGCGTGTGCACACGGCACTACCTCTCCAGGTCCACCCTGGAGCGGGTGGTCCGAAAATACTATGAGAATTTTCCGGCGCGATTGTAACATGCGGGCCGCTCCATAGCTGGGTAGACCACCCAGAGGCCCGCCCTCCTTTCTTTTATATATGACCACAGCCCGGTAAGGGTCACGCCCCGCTCGGCGGGGCGCTCCAGTGCAATTCTGGTGAGCCGGGATCTCTCCTGACACCGTATGGAAGGCGCCGCGCTGCGGCGCCTTCCATAGAGCGCCAGAAGGAACGGAATAGGACCACTTATTTTAATACGCGCGCGCACGCGCGTATTCGGGCTCGGTAGGGGCCTAACTTTTCAACCGCAACCCGGAAAAAGAAGAAAAGGAGGCCATCTGCATGAAGGAGGGGTACTGGGTAGTGCGCACCTATGAGGCGGGACCCGTGGGAGAGAAAACAAAGTTTTGGATCCCTGGGGTCCGCTCCGACAGGCAGACCAGGCGGGAAAAGTCCGAGATCCGCAAGCAGGAACAAAACGAGTACTCCGCCGTGAAACAGATGGCCCGCCTGATCAACGCGAATTATGGCCCCGGGGATCTCCTGCTGGGCCTGGACTACTCCGAGGAGGGCATGGCCCGGCTGCTGGCCTGGGCAGAGAGCCAGGGTGCCGACCTGGAGACAGCAGACGAGGCAGAGCGGATGGACTTCATCCGCTCAGCGGCGGAGCGGGAGATGCGGCTGCTCCTCCGCAGGGTCAAGAGAGAACTTGACAAAACCGGAACCGCTTTACGATATATCGCCATTACCTCCGATATGGACGGAGACACGGGAGAATCCGTGCGGATCCACCATCACCTGGTAGTCCCGGCGGAGGTCAGAGACGCCTTCGTGGAGAAGTGGCAAGGCATGGGCGGCGTGGACTGGGAGCTGCTGTCCGGCCAGGAGGACTACACACCGATTGCGGAATACTTGGTGAAGCAGGTCCGCAGGGTGCCGGACGCCAAGAAGTACGTAAGCTCCCGGAACCTGGTGCGCCCCCAGCCCAAGGACCGGGTGGCCCTGACAGACGCGGAGCTGCGGGTGCCCAAGGGCGGGAAGCTGCTGCACAGAAACGAGTTTCAGCCGGGCCGGGCCCAGTACATCCGCTACGTGCTGCCCGAGGACCGGCGGCCGCCCAGGCCGTCGCCTGGCAGAAAAACGGCATAGAGACGCAGGGGGGAAGGCTCGGGCCGCATGGCCGGGGCTTTGCCTGCATGGAATTTTTCGACACGACAACGTGCGCGCAGGGGGGCGCACACGCGCGGGCCCGCGCACGCGCACGCAAGAGGACAGGAAACCCGGAAACGCTTGTGTATCAAGTGTTCCGGGGATTTTTTGGCCCTGAAAAAGTTGACGATTCAAAACACGCCGCTTTTGCTACGATAATAACAGGCAATATGTAAACCGCGGCCGAAAGGAGGGGCTGCGCCGTGAAAAGAGGCAGGAAGAAAGAGTACACCGCCGACGGCCTCCGCCGGGCGGTGGAAAAGTATTTCCGGTCCATCACCCGGGAGATCACCGTGACGGAGCAGAAGGCCACGGGCCGCCGGGACGAGAAAGGGCACATGATCTACGAGGAGGTGCCCGTGATCAACAGTCTGGGCAAGGAGGTCCGGGTCACGGAGTACATCGTGCCGCCGTCGGTGGCGGATCTGAGTGACTTCCTGGGCATCCACCGCTCCACCTGGGACAATTACTGCGATAAGACCAGGTACCCGGAGTTCGCAGAGACCACGGAGTGGGCCAGGGCCCGCATGCAGGCCTGGAACGAGCGGGAGCTGGTGACGCGCAGCGGAAGGGACCTGAAAGGCATTATTTTCAACTTGGAGAACAACTACGACTACCGGGAAAAGCAGAGTTTGGACCTCTCTGGCGGCGGGATTGAGGCGTACCTGCAGAAGCTGGCGGAGGGGAAAGCGGAGACGGAGCTATGAATCTTCTGAACGTCAGAGAGTACATGGAGACGTTCCTGAAAATCAGGACCAAGGACGGCGAGCTGGTCCGCTTTCGCCTGAACAAACCCCAGCGGCGGCTGTATGACGCCGTGAAGGCCCAGTGGGACGCCGGAAAGCCGGTGCGGATCATCGTCTTGAAGGCCCGGCAGATGGGGTTTTCCACACTGACGGAGGCCCTGATCTTCGTGCTGACCGCCACCCGGTTCTATATCGAGAGCATGATCGTGGCCCACAAGGACGAGGCCACGGCCAAGCTGTTCAAGATGTCCCAGCGGTTCTATGAGAATCTGCCGGAGCCGGTGAAGCCGATGCGCCGGGCCAGCAACGCCCAGGAGCTGGTGTTTGACCGGCCGGCCAAGGCCAAGGGCGACCGGGCAGGCCTGGGCAGCAGCATCCGATGCGCCACCGCCGGCGGCAGCGGCGTGGGCCGGAGCTATACGCTCCAGTGCCTGCACCTGTCGGAGTTCGCCTTCTGGCCGGGCAATAAGCGTGAGACCTTTACCGGCCTGGTCCAGGCGGTACCGGACCGGCCAGGCACCGTGATCATCGTCGAATCCACGGCAAACGGCTACGACGAGTTCAAGCACATGTGGGACCGGGCGGTACAGGCGCAGCGGGACGGAACGGACGGATACGTGCCTATCTTCTTCCCTTGGTTCGAGATGGACGAGTACAGGCGGCCGCCCCTGCCTGGATTTCAACGGACGGCGGAGGAGCAGGAGCTGGTGGAGACATTCGGTCTGGACGACGAGCAGCTGGCATGGCGCCGCTGGTGCATTGAGACCCAGTGCGGCGGAGACCTGAACCTGTTTCACCAGGAGTACCCGGCCACACCAGACGAGGCCTTTATAGCCACTGGCCGGTGCGCCTTCGACAAGGAGGCTCTTGTGCTGCGGCGGGAGCGGGTGCGGGAGGTCCAGTGGGAGCGGGGCGTGTTCCGCGTCGAGCGGGACCTGGCCGGCAAGATCGCCAGCTGCGAATGGCACCAGGACCCCAAGGGTCCGATACGGATCCGCAAGCACCCGGAAAAGGGCGTCCCCTACGTGATCGGCGGCGACACCGCCGGCACCGGCAGCGACTGGTTTGTGGGCCAGGTGCTGGACAACCGGACCGGCGAGCAGGTGGCGGTGCTGCATCACCAGTTCGGGGAGCGCATGTACGCCGAGCAGATGTTTTGCCTGGGCATGTACTACAACGAGGCCCTGATCGGCATTGAGACCAACTACTCCACCTACCCGGAGATGTGCCTGGAGGACCTGGGGTACAAGAACCTATACGTCCGGGAGCGGTACGACACCTACACCGGCAAGATGGTGGACGCCTTCGGCTTTGAGACGACGCCCGGCACCCGGCCGGTGATCGTGGACGGCTTGAAGGACGTGGCCAGGCAGAGCTTGGAGACCATCTGGGACTACGACACCCTGGGCGAGATGCTGACATTCGTGTACGACGAGAACTGGAAGGCCCAGGCCGAGGAAGGCGAACACGACGACCTGGTGATGGGCCTGGGAATCGCCCACCGGATCCGGCACCAGCAATCCACGGCGGCCACGTCTGGCCAGGCGGCCGCCAAGGCCAGGTGGACGGCTGATATGTGGGAGGACTACAACAAGGCGTCCCCGGCGGAGCGGCAGATGATGATCCGCATGTGGGGAGAGCCTGCCAGATAGGAGAGACAACATGAGTGAGAAGAAAAAGCGGGATAAGCCGGCCAAGCTGGACGTCTGGCAGAAGCGCCTGGCGGACAGCAACAGCGCCTACTCCGCCCAGGTGGCCAAGATGGACGACCGGGAGCGGCTGTACTGCGGGGACCACACCCTGGCGCCGCTGGTGCAGGGGGACACTCGGCGGGACGGGCAGCCGAAAAAGACCAGCCACGTCCGCAACATCATCTTTGAGAACATCGAGAGCCAGGTCAGCTCCTCCATCCCCCAGCCGAAGGTGACGCCGCGGCGGAAGGAGGACGAGCACCTGGCGGACGTGATCGAGCACTTCCTGCGCAACGAGCTGGACCGCCTCCCCTTCGAGACCATGAACGACATGGCGGAGCGGACGGTACCTGTCCAGGGCGGCGTGGGCTTCTTCGTGGAATGGGACAACGCCAGGCGCACCCATGACACGGTGGGCGAGATCGGCGTCAGCGTGATCCACCCCAAGCAGTTCGCCCCGCAGCCGGGGGTGTACACCGGCATTGAGGACATGGACTGGTTCATCCTGAAGATCCCCACCACGAAGGAGACCGTGAAGCGGAAGTACGGCGTGAACGTGCGGGACGAGAGCGAGGCGGAGCCGGACGTGCGCGGCGTGGACGGCACGGACACCACCGAGGACGCCATCACCCAGTACGTGGGCTTTGCCCGGAACGACCAGGGCGGCATCGACCGCTACTCCTGGGTGAACGACATCGAACTGGAGGACCTGGAGAACTACCAGGCGCGGCGGCAGCCGGTTTGCAAGAAGTGCGGCCGGGTGCGCCCTCTCCCCGGCCAGATCATCCACAACGCCGTGCAGGACACCCTCTCGCCGGGGAACCTGCTGCCGGATCCGGCCCGGGGATTTGCCGGCGGCCTGATCCCCCGGGAGCTGGGAGAGCGGGAGATCGCCGGCCGGGCCCTGGCGGACCAGCTGGCCCAGGGCGCCGCGCAGCCGGTGGAGACGCCTGGCGGCGGAGAGCCGGTGGGCGTCCTGGCGGGCGTCAATGTGGCGGCGGAGCAGCCGCCGGCGGAGCCTGTGCACTATGACGGCGGGCCGTGCCCCTGGTGCGGCTGCAAGGACTTCACCAGCGCGGAACAGGAGTTCGAGCAGGTGATGCTCCCCATCCGCACGCCGGCCGGCACGGAGATCCCCGGCGCGGAGCCAGGCCTGGACGACATGGGCCAGCCGGTGCTGCGGCCCACCATGATCCCCTTCTACAAGCCGGATCTGTTCCCCATCATCCTGCAGCGCAGCGTGTCGGTGTACGGCCAGCTGCTGGGCAACAGCGACGTGGACGTGATCCGGGACCAGCAGAACACCATCAACCGCATGGAGCAGAAGATCATCGACCGGCTGGTGAAGGCCGGCACGCGGATCACCCTGCCGGACAAGGCCAATCTGCGCACCGACCCGGAGGACGGCGAGCGGTGGTACATCGGCAACGCGGCGGACAAGGCCATGATTGGCCTGTACGACTTCAAGGGGGACCTGGAGTACGAACTGCTGTACCTGGCCAACGTCTACGAGGAGGCCCGGCAGATCCTGGGCATCACGGACAGCTTCCAGGGCCGCCAGGACACCACGGCCACCAGTGGCAAGGCCAAGGAGTTCTCTGCGGCCCAGGCCGCCGGCCGGCTGGAGAGCAAACGGGTGATGAAGGACGCGGCCTATGCCGCCATCTTCGAGCTGATGTTCAAGTTCGCCCTGGCCTACTCCGACGAGCCAAGGCCGGTCACATACAAGGACTTCAAGGGTGAGGCCCGGTATGAGGAGTTCAACCGCTACGACTTTTTGAAGCGGGACGCGGACGGTGCCTGGTACTGGAACGATCAGTTCCTTTTCTCCTGCGACACCTCCGCCCCCCTGGCCAGCAACCGGGAGGCCATGTGGCAGGAGACACGGATGAACCTGCAGACGGGGGCCTTCGGGGACCCCTCCTCCACGGAGACGCTGATCCTGTTCTGGGCCAAGATGGAGGAATTGCACTATCCCGGCGCCGGCACCACCAAGGCCTTCCTGGAGGACAAACTGCAGCGGGAGCAGCAGATGGCGCGGATGCAGCAGATGCAGATGGCGGCCATGCAGGCCCAGCAGCAGCCGGAGGCCCAGGGCACCGGCGGGCAGCTCCCCCAGGGCATGGTTCAGGCCATTGACGAGCGGGCCCGCCAGGACGCCATGGCGGCGGCCGGAGGCAATCAGACGGGGACTGGTATGTAAGTCTACATACACACTCGGGGGCCCGCCGGAACCCAGCGTAAGCGGATCCGGTGGGGAGAGGCCGAGCGACGGCATGAGCGACATTTCCCGCTTGCGGGGAATTGAGCGATATAAAGTCCGCGAGGACGACACGCAGGCCAACGCGGGAAAATGGCAAATTCGCAGGGAAAGGAGGCAGCACCATGGAAAGCGGCTACATCGGCAAGATCAAGAATGGCGGCACGCAGGTCGTCAAGGCGCCCAAGCAGACCACCGACAAGAAGAAGGGCACGGTCAAGACCGGCGGCGACCTCCGCTCCGGCAAGAAGTAAGACCCACCGCGCCGGCGGCTGCCGGCAATTCCCCGCAAGGGGGACGCCGCATCCGTAAGACGGCAAAGCCGTCAACGGCTGCGCAGTACGCATGGAATAGCGGGAAAATCCACCCGGCCAATGGCCGGCAGGAGGCTATATGGCCGAGATCACAGAGCAGAGAATTTATGACGCCTTCGGTTTAGGCGCGAAAGAGCAGGAGCCCGCCGCCCCTGCACCGGAGGAGACACCGGCGCCCAGCCAGGAAGAAACAGGCGCAAAAGTACCCGAAGGGCATGAGCTGCCCGTAAACGGCAAAGCCGCCAACGGGCAGCCGAAGCAGGAGCCCGCCGCCCCTGCAGGCGAGGGCGCGGGCCAGGAGGGGCAGGAGCCCACCCGGGGCCAGGAGCCCGTCCAGCAGCCCGAGGAGGGCGGCGAGGAAGGCCCTGCGCCGGCGGAGAAGCCTGGCGAGCAGACCGAGCAGCAGCGCCGGGACCACGCCGCCCAGCGCCGGAGAGAGGAGCGGCAGGCCGCCGTGGACGCGGCGGTACAGAAGGCGCTGCAGGAGGAGAGAACCAGATCCCAGGCGGAGATGGACGCCTTCTTCGCAGCGGCGGGGCTGAAGAACACCATCACCGGCGAGCCCATTACCAACATGGAGCAGTTCCGGGCGTGGCGGGAGGCCTTCGAGGCGGCCAGGCTGCAGCGGGACCTGAAGGCCGGCAAGCTGACGCCGGAGACCCTAAACGACGCCATCTCCAAAAACCCCACCGTGAAGGCGGCGGCGGAGATCGTCCGCAAGGGCCAGGAGGATCAGCGGCGCCAGGAGATGGCGGCCGCACAGGCAAAGGTGGACGCGGAGCTGAAGGAGATCCAGAAACTGGACCCCAGTATCCGGGAGGTCCGGGATCTGGTGAGTATGCCCACCGCCAAGGAGTTTTACGAGCTGGTGAAAAAGGGCAATTCCTTCCTGGACGCCTTCCGGCTGGCCAACTATGACCGACTGACCGCCCAGGCGGCGGAGGCCGCCAGGCAGCAGGCCCAGAACCTGGCCCGCAGCAAGGAGCATCTGACCTCCACCCAGGCCAAGGGCGCCGGCGCGGCCACCGTGCCGGCGGAGGAACTGGCCATGTTCCGCCAGTTCAACCCCGGCGCCACGGAGGCGGAAATCCAGGCCTATTACAACAAGTACAAAGACAAGCACTGACCGCCTACGGCGGCGGTGCGGAGAGGAGACAATATGTTTATTCCCGTGAAAAGCGATAACGGCGCGAGGATCCCCTGGGAGTACCTGCCGGCGGCCAAGGGCACCTACAAGGCCGGCCAGCTGCTGAATGTGAGCGGCGGCCAGGTGACGGCCCTGACGGCGGCGAGCGCCACGACCCCGCCCTATCTTTGCATGGCGGACCGGACGGTGGAGGCGGGCGAGCTGCTGCCCGTCACCCGGATCAGTCATGACCACATCTACGAAACCCAGCTTTCCGCAGCGGCGGCGAGCTCCGTCGTGGGCGACAAGCTGCAGGTGGCGGCCGGCGGCCTGGAGGCCGCGGTGCCCGGCTCCGGCAGCTCCGGCACCTTCGAGCTGGTGTCCATGGAGGGCACGGCCAAGGGCGACTTCGTGCGCGGCCGCTGGGTGTAAGACTGCAGAGAGGAGATAAGCCATTATGAAGATCATTTTTTCTGAGGGCTCCGGCCTGAATGACAGCGTGTACGGCAAGTGCCAGGCGCCCATCCGCATGTTCCTGGAGCAGCGGGGGGAGCAGTTCGAGCAGCAGAGCGTCCTGAAGGACCTGTTCCTGATGGGCGACAGCGACAACTACGGCGATCTCATGACCACCATGACGGCCATGAGCGGCTTTGAGCCCGTGGGCGAGAACGGCGCCTATCCCGAGGACGGGATGCAGGAGGGCTACAAGAAACTGCTGGTGTACGACACCTGGAAGGACAGTTTCTCCATCTCCAAGGAGATGATGGAGGACGCGAAGCTGATGGACATGAAGAAGCAGCCGGCGGCCTTCATGACCAGCTACAACCGCACCCGGGAGATGTTCGGCGCGGCCCTGTTCGGCGGCGCCATCAAGGGGGAGAGCTCCGTACTCTACAAGGGCAAGCAGTTCGACATCACCGCGGCGGACAGCAAGAGCCTGTTCAACACCGCCCACCCGCCCAAGGTGAGCGGCGAGGATCAGTGCAATCTGTTCAAGGACGCCTTCTCCGTGGACGCTCTGGGCCAGATGGAGACGGCCATGCACCTGTTCCGGGGCGACAACGACGAGATCCTGGACGTGGCCCCGGACACCATCCTGATCCCGGAGATCGCCAGTCTGAAGAAGGCGGTGTTCGCGGCCATCGGCGCGGACAAGGATCCCGTGACGGCCAACAACGCCTTCAACTACCAGTACGGCCGCTGGACGGTGATCGTCTGGTCCTATCTGAACCAGTTTGTCACCGCCGGCACGTCTCCCTGGGTGCTGCTGGACAGCAAGTACAACCAGCAGTACGGCGGCGCCGTCTGGAACGACCGCGTGCAGCTGGAGGTCCGCTCCACCATCGACGACAACACGGACGCCAACGTGTGGCGGGGCCGCAGCCGCTTCAACGCCACCTTCAACGACTGGCGCTTCGCGGCGGTGGGCGGCGTGGCCGCTGGTTCCGCGCTGCCGGGCTAACACCCACCGAGGGCGGGGGCCTCCTTGCCCCTGCCCTTTTCTTTTACTCGGAGGTTTGCCATGAAAGTATGCGTATATGCAATCGCAAAAGACGAGGAAAAATTTGTGGAGCGGTGGGTGCGCAGCGTGCAGGAGGCGGACGCCATCTGCGTGCTGGACACCGGCAGCACGGACAAAACCGTGGAGCGGCTGGCGGATCTGGGGGTGATCGTGCGGCAGGAGACCGTCTCCCCCTGGCGGTTTGACACGGCCCGCAACCTGTCGCTGGAGCTGGTGCCGGAGGACACGGACGTGTGCGTGTGCGTGGATCTGGACGACGTGCTGCGGCCCGGTTGGCGGGCGGCCCTGGAGCGGGCCTGGCAGCCGTGGGCGGAGAAGGGCCGGTACATGAGCATCCGGGACCGCTGCGGCGACGGGACGCCGGGCACGTCCTTTCTGATGGACAAGATCCACCGGCCGGGCCTGTTCCGCTGGAAGTACCCGGTCCACGAGATCCTGGAGCGGACGGACAGCGCCCAGGGCATCCAGGACAGCCTGACGGTGGACGTGCCGGAGCTGGTGGTGGAGCACATGCCGGACCTGACCAAGAGCCGGGCCCAGTACCTCCCCCTGCTGGAGCTGGCGGCCCGGGAGAACCCCCAGGACGCCCGCTGCGCCCACTACCTGGGCCGGGAGTACATGTACTACGGCAGATGGGCGGACGGCATCCGGGAGCTGGAGCGCCACCTGGCGCTGCCGTCGGCCACCTGGGAGGAGCAACGGGCGGCGTCCATGCGGTACCTGTCCACCTGCCACCTGGGGCTGCGGAACAACCGGGAGGCCCTGCGCTGGGCCCTACGGGCCGCGGCGGAGGCGCCGGAGCTGCGGGAAAACTGGTTTCATGCGGAGTGGGCCGCCTACGTCCTGGAGGACTGGGGCGGGGTGATCTACTACGGCGAGCGGGCCAAGAGCATCCACCAGCGCAGCGCCGGCGGCATCAGCGAGGCGGAGGCCTGGGGCGCTGCGATCCATGACCTGCTCTCCCTGGCCTACTGGCACCAGGGACAGCCGGCGCGGGCCGTCCAGGCGGCGGAGGCCGCCCTGGCGGTGGAGCCGGACAACGAGCGGATCCGGGGCAACCTGGCCTTCTACAAGTCCAGCCTCGGCCCAAAGGAACGGGCCTCGGCAGACCCGGCGGCAGTATGCCGGGCCAGCATGGAAGGAGGCGGCACATGAAGCTCCGGGAGGCCATCGAGCGGGTGGACGAGATCAAGCCCAACGCCTTCTCCAGCGCGGTCAAGACAGACTGGGTGAACGCCCTGGAGGGGCGGATCGCGGCGGACGTGCTACTGCTGGCGCCGGCGGAGGTGAAGCAGCTGCGCTACACCTACCCGGCGGATCAGAACACGGAGCTGCTGGTCGATCCTCCACACGACGACATCTACACCCTATGGTTGGCGGCCAAGATCGACGAGGCCAACGGCGAGTACAACAAGTACCAGAACACCATGCAGATCTACAACGAGCATTTTGGAGACTTCGTGCGCTGGTTCGCCAGTACCTGGGAGCCGGCGCAGGGATATATCAGCGAGGAGGCGAGAGCGAGCTATGGGACTTTATGAGAACCCTCCCTTCTACATCACGGCCTACGGGCTGGCGGTGAAGCGGGGGTATGTGGGTACCCTGGACGAGTGGCTGGCGTCCCTGGTGGGCCCGACAGGCCCGCAGGGCAGCGGCCTGGTGTTCCTGGGCACCTACGCCACCGAGGACGAGCTGCGCCGGGCCCACCCAACGGGCGCGGCGGGCGACTGTTACAAGGTGGGTACCGAGGACGACTATCTGGCCTACTACTGGGACATGGAGGCGGCGGACTGGGCCAGCCTGCAGGTGATGGGCCCGACGGGGCCCACCGGACCGACTGGACCCACGGGCCCCATCGGTCCCACCGGCGCCGGCGGCCCCATCGGTCCCACGGGCAACACGGGACCCACCGGCCCCCAGGGCCCGACCGGCCCGCAGGGACCCACCGGAGAGACCGGCCCCGCAGGCCCTACGGGCCCTATCGGACCCACAGGCACGGGAGACACCGGACCGACTGGACCCCAGGGACCCATTGGTGAGACGGGCCCCACAGGTCCCCAGGGCGCGACGGGGCCCCAGGGGCCCACCGGACCCACGGGAGCGGCCGGACCCACAGGACCGGAAGGACCCACTGGACCCCAGGGCAACGCGGGACCCACCGGCCCCCAGGGACCCACCGGATCCCAGGGCAAGACGGGCGCCACCGGCCCTACCGGCCCCCAGGGCGCCACCGGGCCGACTGGTCCGCAGGGGCCCACCGGCCCCACCGGACCACAGGGGGAGGGTTTTGCCGTGCTGGACTACTATGACACGCTGGCGGCGCTGCAGGCGGCCGTGACGAACCCCCAGCCGGGCGACGCCTACGGCGTGGGCACCGGGGATCCCTACGACATCTACATCTACGGCGAGACGGCGGGCTGGAAGAACAACGGCCCGCTGCAGGGCGCACAGGGCCCCACCGGCCCCGCGGGCCCTACCGGCCCGACTGGACCCACGGGCCCCGCGGG
>CABSFC010000053.1 GCA_902476875.1 uncultured Oscillibacter sp.
AATCCCGGGGCGCCGGTTTGCGTCAGATCCCGCTCCAAAGCGGACGGCACCGGGACAGGCGTTCCGCGCGCCTCCCGCCGCGGGGAAAAATTTTTCCGGTCCGGCTTTTCCGATGGGAAGGGATATGCTATAATCAGGCCGTTCAATACATGCGCGACGGGAGAGCGGATTATGAGGCTGACAAAGCGGGCCCCGGCCAAGGTGAACCTGGCCTTGGACATTTTGGACAGGAGGGCCGACGGCTACCACGACATGCGGATGGTGATGCAGACGGTGTCTCTCTGCGACACGGTGACTGTGGAGGAGACGGAAGGCGGCTTCGCCCTGCACACCGACGGGGATTTCATCCCGGCGGGCAAAAAGACGCTGGAGCAACGGGCGGTGGAGGCGTTTTTCGCCGCTGCCGGCCGGCCTGTGCCGGGCCTGTCCGTGACGCTGGAGAAGCGGACCCCGGCCTATGCGGGCCTTGGCGGCGGCAGCGCCGACGTGGCGGCGCTGCTGCGCATCCTGCGGGACGCCTACTGCCCCGGACTGTCCGGCGCGGAGCTGGAGCGCATCGGCCTTTCCGTCGGCAGCGACATGCCCTTCTGCGTCCGGGGCGGCACGGCCCTGGCGGAGGGGCGGGGCGAGATTTTGACGGACCTGCGGCCTCTGCCGCCGTGCTGGTTCGTCCTGTGCAAGCCGGATTTCGGCATCCCGACGCCATCGCTGTTCGCGCTGGTGGACGGGGGAGAGCTGCAAAAGCGCCCGGACACCGGCGGCATGACGGCGGCGCTGGAGGCCGGGGACCTTGCGGGCGTGGCGGCCCGCGTGGGGAACGTCTTCGAGGAGGTCCTGCCGCCGGAGTACCACGAGGTGTTCGTCATCAAGCGCCGCCTGCTGGACCTGGGCGCCCTGAACGCCGCCATGAGCGGCTCCGGCCCCACGGTGTTCGGCGTCTTCCGGGAGCGGGAGGCCGCGGCGCGGGCGGCAAGGGCGCTGAAAGGGGACTACGCCCAGACCTTCCTGGCGGAGCCGGTCAAAAAATTCTAAAATCTGGAATAAAATCAAACATTTCCGTCCATGCTTCTTCCAAGGGCTGGAAGACAGCCTACATAGAAAAGGACGGAAATCAAGTGAAAACTTCTGAAAAATCCGCGGATAAGCTGAAAATCATAGAGATCGCCCTGCTGATCGGCCTGGCGGTGTTCCTGGCCTCCGGGGCGCTGGTCCTGCGGGCGCAGGACGACCTGGCGGACAAGGTGGTGCGGCTTCATGTGTTGGCGAACTCCGACTCCGAGGAGGACCAGGCGCTGAAGCTGCGGGTCCGGGACGTGGTGCTGGAGCGGGCCACGGAGCTGCTGGAGCAATCGGCGGACCGGCGGGAGGCCGAGGGCCTGCTGCGGGGCAATCTGCTGGAGTTGGAGCGCATCGCGGCGGAGGAGATCAGGGCCTGCGGCTATGACTACCCCGTCACCGCGGAGCTGGCGGACACAGAGTTCCCCACCAAGGAGTACGACGGCTTCACCCTGCCCGCCGGGGAGTATCTGGCCCTGCGCGTCGTTATCGGCGAGGGAGGCGGCCAGAACTGGTGGTGCGTGGTGTTCCCGCCGCTGTGTACCGCCGCGTCGGCGGACGTGCCCGCCTCCGCGCTGGCGGCGGGCCTTTCCAAGGAGGAGGTCGGCCTGATCACCGAGGAAAACCAGGGCTACGTGCTGAGATTCAAGGCCGTGGAGTGGTGGGAGCGGCTCAGAGAGAAGTGGGAGACGTGAAGAAATGCAGATGCGCGATACGCTGTTTGCCGTGCGGGACCTGAGACGGTCTCTGGAATTCTACAGAAAGGTGCTGGGGCTGGAGGACGTCAACGACTTCGGGGCCAACGTGGTGCCGTCCGGCGGGCTGGCCCTCCAGACCCTGGACAGCTGGGCGGGCTTTCTGGAAAAGGAGCCGGGGACATCCGGTTTGGCGGGAACGACGCCGAGCTCTATTTCGAGGCCGAGGACTTTGACGCGTTTTTGAAGGCCCTGCGGGACTTTCCGGAGGTGGAGGCGGTGTGCCCGCCATTGGAACACCGTTGGGGTCAGCGGGTGGTGCGGCCGTACGACCCGGACCGGCACATCGTGGAGGTGGGGGAGAGTCCATGTCCAGGGTGGCGAAGCGCTTCCGGGACGGCGGCCTGAGCGAGGAGGGCGTGGCACGGAGGATGGATATCAGTCTGGAATACGCGAAGGAACTGCTGAAACAGGAAGGACCGCCGCCGGAAGCCCCGGCGGCGGTCTTTTCAGCGGTTCAGGTAGGCGCTGATGTCAAAATCCAGCAGCTTTGTATCCCCCCTGAGATACAGCGGATGGTGGGGCTGGCCCGATTTCAGCAGCGGTCCGGCGGTATACCACCGGGCCCCCACGGCCTGACCGTCGGCGGCGAAGTCCCGCATACAGTCCATCAGGTAGTCCCGCTTCAGGATGATGTTGCCCCAGGCGGCCCAGACGGCGGGCTGCCTGGACAGCGACAGGAGATACCGGAACGCCTTCCGGTTCTCCGCGTGGAGCAGGGGGTTGAGGGCCGGCTCCATGTCGTCGGGCCGGGTGGCCCTCTGGGCGTAAACGTTGAACATCAGGAAGCTGTCGTACCCATTGGTCAGGGCGATGCGC
Organism: uncultured Oscillibacter sp.; assembly: GCA_902476875.1. Lineage (GTDB taxonomy): Bacteria > Bacillota > Clostridia > Oscillospirales > Oscillospiraceae > Oscillibacter. Next base: position 2,631 of record CABSFC010000053.1, read on the forward strand.
TGGGCGGACTGGAGGGTCGGGTCCAAGGCGTCCGGCGCGGCGGTGGAGGGGTTGATGCCCACGCAGATCAGGGGCTTCGCGCCCCGGGTGCCCAGAATGTAACGGTATTCCGAGTATGTATTGGGGACGTACAGCCAGCGGCTGACATCATAGTCTGGCGAGGGCCGCAGGGCGGCTTCCAGCGCCGGGGCGAACAATTGCAATTGGATGGTATCGGTGGTTCCCTGGGGGATATGGGGCATGGTCGTTCCTCCTGTTTCGACTTTGTTTCAAAATAGCACAGACGCGGAAAAAAGGCAACGCCGCCGCTCACTCCAAGTTGAACAGCGCCCGCTCGTAGTCCGCCACGAAATAGCGAAGGTTTTTCCGGCCCTTTTGCAGGACCGTGTGCCCCTCCGCCTCCAGCTTTTCTTTTTGCGCCTCCGCGCCGCCGGGGTACTTGGGGTTCAGCTCTCCGTTTGCCTTCAGCGTCCGCCAATAGGGCGTTGGGTCCTCCCGGCGCTGCTCGCTGGCCCAGGCCGCGATGGAGACGAAGATGCCCGCGGTGATGGGGTCGGTGAAGTCGGCGCGGTTCGATACTGCCAGATACGCCCGAAGCGCGCCGACGGTGATGACCTTCCCGCAGGGTACGGTCTTCATCAGGGCGTCGTAAGCGGCGGGAGGCGCGAAGAACATCTTCGTCCCGCCGTATTTTGCAATGGTTTTCGGGTCGGTGACGATCTGGAGCTTCGGCATGTCCTTGCTGTCTTGCATCATCGCGTTGAAATCCTTTTGCATCTCATTTGCCATGACTGACACCTCCTGACCAGAGTATAGCGCCAAAGTCCCCTTCGTGCAATGAGACGGTTCCGAAAATTTGCCGAAACGGAGAACGATCTTGCGAAAAAAGAGGGTGCGTTGCCAGGGCGGATATGGTATGATAAGAGGCGACGAGTTCGGACAAGGAGGCGCGCTATGCTGAATATTCTGATGGGCAGGGCCAAGACGGGAAAATCGGACGCGGTCCTGCGCCGCATCGCGGAGCTGGGGGATCGCACCGGCCAGATCCTGCTGGTGCCGGAGCACGCCTCCCACCAGGCGGAGGTGGACCTGTGCCGCTTCTGCGGCCCCACCGCCAGCCGCCACGCGGAGGTGCTGAGCTTCCGGCGGCTCAGCGACCGGGTGCTGGGCATCACCGGCGGTATGGCCCAGGTGACGCTGGACGCCGGCGGCAAGCTGCTGACGCTGCAAAAGGCATTGCTGGAGATCGCGCCGGAGCTGACGGTGTACCGCCGCCCCTCCCAGAAGTCCGCCTTTTTGCGGCAGCTGCTGGACCTGTTCGACGAACTGCGGTGCTACGAGGTGACGCCGGAGGTGCTCTATGCCCAGACCCGGGACATCACCGGAGCCACCCACGACAAGCTCCGGGACCTGAGCCTGCTGTACGGCGCCTACGAGGCCCGGCTGAAGCGCCCAGGTCTGGATGCCCGGGACCGGATGACCAAGCTGTGCGACAGCCTGGAGGCCTCCGGCTACGCCCACGGGAAGGATATTTTCATTGACGGCTTTACGTATTTTAACGCCCAGGAGCGGCGGGCGCTGGGTATCCTGCTGCGGCAGGCCCGGTCCATGACGGTCACGCTGCTGGGGGAGCCGGACAGCCAGGAGGAGATTTTCGAGGCCAGCCTCAAAACCCTGGGCCAGCTGCGCCATCTGGCGGAGGAGAACGGCTGCCCGGCAGAGGTCCGGACGCTGAAAACGGTGGACGCCACGGCGCTTGGTCATGTGGAGCGGTATTTCTTCGGCGAAAACGCGCGTTTTGAAGGGGACTGCTCCGCCATCCGCCTCCGGGAGGCGGACACGGTGTTCTCCGAGGTGGAGCAGACGGCGGCGGACATTCTGCGCCTGGTGGCGGCGGGGAAGTGCCGCTACCGGGACATCACCGTGGCGGCCCGGAACATGGGGGATTACGAGGGCGTCATCGAGACCGTGTTTGAGCGCTACGGCATCCCCGCCTATCTCAGCCGCCGCAGCGATATTCTCGAAAAGCCGGTGCTGAGCCTGCTGACCGGCGTTTTGTCCGCCATCGGCAACGGCTATGAATATGACGATATGTTCCGCTGGCTGAAGACCGGCCTGGCGGGACTGACGGCGGAGGAGTGCGACCGGCTGGAAAACTATGTCATCCGCTGGGAGGTCCACGGCCAGATGTGGCTGCGGAACGTGGACTGGGCGGAAAACCCGGACGGCTACGGCGTGCCCTGGAACGAGGAGCGCCAGTCCCGGCTGGCGGAGGGCCTGAAGGCGGGCGAGACCGCCGGTGAGAAAGTGGATGCCCTTTACAGCTTTATGGAGGAGCTGGGCCTCCAGGACGCGCTGGAGGCCCAGATGCACGCCCAGGCTGGGGCGGGCCGTCTTCAGGACGCGGAGGAGACCGCCCAGCTGTGGGACATCCTCTGCGGCGTACTGGACCAGTTCGTGGAGATTTTGGGGGACGAGCCCATGGGGCTGGACGAGTTCGCGCGGCTGTTCCGCCAGGTTCTGACGGAGTACAGCGTGGGCACCATCCCGGTGTCGCTGGACCAGGTGTCTGTCAGCGAGATCACCCGGAACGACCGCCACACGGGAAAATATCTGTTCCTGCTGGGGGCCAACGACCATGTGCTGCCGGACCCCGGCCAGAGCGGGGGCATCCTGAACGACGACGACCGGGACGAGCTGGCCCAGCGGGGCATCGAGCTGGCCCCCACGGGCATGGAGCGGATGAGCATCGAGCTGCAAAACCTCTACGCCGCTCTGGCCCAGCCGACGGAGGGGCTGACGGTCAGCTACCCGGTGACAGACGTCTCCGGCGCCGAGCTGCGGCCCGCCTTTGTGGTGGAGCGGCTGCGGGAGCTGTTCTCCGGCTTGAGGGTCGAAAAAGAGGGAAATGACAAGGGATACCGCTTGACAGCGGCTCTGCCCGCGCTGGAGGCGGCGGGACAGGCTCCCGGCGGCGGTCTGTGGCGGTATTTCGCGGAAAACCCCGCGTTTCAGGACCGGCTGTCCGCCATGGAGCGGGCGGCGAATTTGAAGCGCGGCTCGCTGTCCCGGGCGGCGGTACGGGCGCTGTACGGCGACCGCATCACCATGTCCGCCTCCCGGCTGGAGCGGCTGCGGTCCTGCCACTTCGCCTATTTCATGGAGTACGGCCTCCGGGCAAAGCCCCGGGAGCCGGCGGTCTTCGACGCGCCCCAGATCGGCACGTTCCTGCACTTCCTGCTGGAAAACGTCACCCGGGACGTGCTGGCCCAGGGCGGCTTCGCCCAGGTGGACGACGAGGCCCTCCACGCCCTGGCGCGGCGGTACATCGACGAGTATGTGGCCCGGGAGCTCCACAACTTCCAGGAGAAAAACGCCCGCTTCCGCTATCTCTTCGCCCGCCTGCGGAACACGGCCTACGCGGTCGTCGACCAGGTGGCGGAGGAGCTGCGGCACTCGGACTTCGTGCCGCTGGAATTCGAGCTGTCCTTCGGCGACCACGGTACGCTGCCGTCGGTGGTCATCTCCGAGCCGGACGCCGAGCTGCGCATCGGCGGCAAGGTGGACCGGGTGGACGGCTGGGTGAAGGACAACAAGCTGTACCTGCGGGTGGTGGACTACAAGTCCGGCAAAAAGAAATTCGACCTGGCGTCCGTGCGGATGGGCCTGGATATCCAGATGCTGCTGTACCTATTCGCCCTGCAAAAAGAGGGGAAGTCCTATTTCGGGCACGACATCGAGCCCGCCGGCGTGCTGTATTTTCCCGCCCGGGACGATATCCTGTCGGCGGAGCGGAACGTCCCGGCGGAGAAGCTGCGGGGCGAGCGGGAAAAGCAGCTGAAGCGCTCCGGACTGCTGCTGGCGGAGCCGGAGGTCCTGCGGGCCATGGAGCACGAGGCGCTGCAGGCGCCCCGCTACCTGCCGGTGCGGGTGGGGCGGGACGGCAGTCTCTCCGGCAGCATCGCCTCGGCGGAGCGTCTGGGCAGGCTGGGGGAGTACGTGGACACGCTGCTGCACCAGATCGCGGACGAGGTGCGCCAGGGCAACATCGACGCGGACCCCTGCTGCCACAGCGAGGACGACAGCTTCTGCAAGTTTTGCGACTGGGCCGACGCCTGCCACTTCCAGGACGGACGGGACGGCGATCACCTGCACTACATCCTGCCGGTAAAGGCGGAGGAATTCTGGAAGATGCTGGAGGAAGGAGGCGACTGACATGGCAAAACTGACCCTGACGCCCCAGCAGCGGGCCGTGGTGGAGAACCGGGGCGGCAGTCTGCTGGTGTCCGCCGCCGCGGGCTCCGGCAAGACGAAGGTCCTGGTGGAGCGGCTCTTCCGGTATGTGACGGAGGAGCGCTGCAATGTGGACGATTTCCTCATTATTACATACACAAAGGCCGCCGCTGCGGAGCTGCGGAGCAAGGTTGCCTCGGAGCTGTCCAAGCGATTGGCGGAGACGCCCAACGACCAGCACTTGAAGCGCCAGCTGCTGCGGGTGTATCAGGCGGACATCAAGACGGTGGACGCTTTCTGTACGGCGTTGCTGCGGGAGAACACCCACCTGCTGGCCCGGGAGGGGGACCGCCACGCCCTGACGCCGGATTTCCGGGTGCTGGACGAGGGTGACGCCGCCCTGGCGCGCCAGCGGGTGCTGGGCCGGGTGCTGGAGTCGTTCTACGACGACCTGACCCCGGGCCGGGAGCAGCTGGCGGACACGCTGGGCGCTGGGCGGGATGACAGCGCCCTGGCGGAGCTGGTGCTGGAGCTGTACGACAAGCTGCAAAGCCATGCCTACCCGGACCGCTGGCTGGCGGAGAACCGGGCGGTCTGGGCCGGCCTGGACGGCGCGTTTGACGAGACAGTCTACGCGCGGGAGCTTTTGACCATGGTGCGGCGGAAAGCCGGACACTGGGCGGGGCTTCTCCAACAGGCGGCGGCGCGGACCGAGGGGGATACGGCGCTGGCCGCCGGCTACGGGACAAAGTTCCTGGTTGCCGCCCAGGGCTTCCGGCGCCTGCGGGAGGCGGACTGCTGGGAGGCGGCCCGACAGGCGGCGGGCCAGGTGGAATTCCCCAAGCTGATCACCCCCAAGGGCCGGAAGGACGACCCGGATGTGGCGTCGCTGAAGCGGGTCTGGGATGCCTGCAAGGAAGAGATGAAAAAGCTGGACAGTCTGCTGGATGTCAGCGGTGAGGAGGCCATGGAGGACCTGCGGACCATGGCCCCGGCCATGGAGGCCCTGCTGGAGCTGACGGCGGATTTCAGCGAGGCGTATCGGACGGAAAAGCTGCGGATGAACGCCGCCGACTTCTCCGATCAGGAACATCTGGCCCTGCTGCTTCTGGTGCGGGAGGACGGCTCCCCCACGGAGCTGGGGGAGCAGGTGGCGGCACGGTATCAGGAGGTGCTGGTGGACGAGTACCAGGACACCAACGAGGTCCAGAACGCCATCTTCCGGGCGGTGTCCCGGCGCGGGCAGAACATCTTCACCGTGGGCGACGTGAAGCAGAGCATCTACCGCTTCCGGCTGGCGGACCCCACGATTTTCCTGGGAAAATACAACCGCTTCAAATCCTACGAGGAGGCGGCGGACGGAGAGGAGCGGAAGATTCTGCTGTCCAAAAACTTCCGTTCCAGGCGGGAGATTTTGGACGCGGCCAACTTTGTGTTTGAGAACATCCTCTCCGTGGAGATGGGGGAGATGGCCTACGGCGAGGACGAGGCCCTCCACTTCGGCGGGTCGTACTACCCGGAGCGCCATGACTGCGACACGGAGTTTCATTTGATCACCGCCCGGCAGAAGTCGGCGGAGAACGACCACCCCGTGAAGAAGCTGACGGCGGAGGCCCGGTTCGTGGCGGCGCGCATCCGGCGGCTGCTGGACGAGGGCTATCCGGTCACCGACGGGGACGGCGCCCTGCGGCCCTGCCGGCCGGAGGACATCGTGATTTTGATGCGCTCCCCCGGCAGCCGGCGGCTGGCCTTTGCCGAGGCCCTGGCGGAGCGGGACATCCCCTGCTCCTTTGAGGAGAGCGGCGACTTTTTCCACACCATGGAGATCTCCGTGATGCTGGCCCTGCTGGAGCTGGTGGACAATCCCCGGCAGGACGTGCCGCTGATCTCCGTGCTGCGCTCTCCCGTGTTCGGCTTCACGCCCAGCCGTTTGGCGGAGATTCGGGCCAAAACGCCCAACGGCGACTTTTTCGACGCGGTGGCGGCGGACGGGGGAGCGGACTGCGTGTCCTTCCTGGAGACGCTGACCCGGCTGCGGCTGGCGGCCCGGGACATGAGCGTCCACCGGCTGGTGTGGCACATCTACAATACGCTGAACATGCTGGGCATCTTCGGGGCGATGGACAGCGGCGGGGAGCGGAAGGAGAACCTGATCGCCTTCAGCCGCCACGCGGAGAAATTCGAGAGCGGCGGCTACCGGGGGCTGTTCGCCTTCGTGACCCAGCTGCGGCGGCTGCTGGAGTCCGGTCAGGCCCCCGCCACCCGGGGCGCGGTGGCGGTGAACGGCGTGCAGCTCCTGAGCATCCACAAGTCCAAGGGCCTGGAGTTCCCCATCGTCATCCTGGCGGACCTGGACCACGCCTTTTCCCGGCAGGACTTCGATACGCCGGTGCTGGTGCACCCCTCCATGGGCCTGGGGCCCCGGTGCATTGATCTGAAGCGGAAGATCAAGTATCCCACTCTGGCGCGCCTGGCCATCGAGGAGAGGCTGCGGCGGGAGAATCTGGCGGAGGAGCAGCGTATTTTATACGTGGCCATGACCCGGCCCAAGGAGAAGCTGATCCTGGTGGACTCCCTGTACAATGCGCCGGGACGGCTGCAAAAGCTGTCGGCGGTGGCCTCCTGTCCGGTGCTGCCGGAGACAGTGGCCGGGTGCAGGACCTTTGGCGACTGGCTGCTGCTGCCGCTGCTGTGCCGCGCCGAGGCGGCGCCCCTGCGGGCCTGCGCCGGGGCAGAGGTGGAAAAGCTGTATACAGGTGATACCAGTCCCTGGCAAGTGTTTATCCATGACAGTGAAGAGTTCCGGGAGCGGCCCACCCGGGCCGGGACCGTGGAGGACGCGGCGTCCGGCGGCGGGGCCTTCGACACCGGATTGCTGGAATTTGTCTACCCCTACAGCAGGGAGACGGGCCTACCCGCCAAGGTGACGGCCACCCAGCTGAAGGGCCGGGCCCTGGATGAGGAGATCGCCGAGCACGCCGCCCATACGCCCTACATCCGGCCCCTGTCCCAGCCGAAGTTCCGGCGGGAGCGCCACGGCCTGACCCCGGCGGAGCGGGGCACCGCCACCCATCTGGTACTGCAGTATCTGGACTTCGGGGACCGGGACGTGCCGGGACAGGTGGAGTCGCTGCGCGCCCGCAGCTTGTTGACGCTGGAACAGGCGGAGGCGGTGGACCTCCGGGCGTTGGAGCGCTTTTTGGCGTCGCCTCTGGCGGAGGACATCCGCCGGGGCGGAAACATCCGGCGGGAGTACCGCTTCACGCTGCTGATGGACGCCCGGGAGTACGACCCGGCGGCGTCGGAGGAGGATTCCATCCTGCTCCAGGGCGTGGTTGACTGCTGCTTCGAGACGGCGGAGGGTCTGACGGTGGTGGACTTCAAGACCGACCAGGCGCGGACGGCGGAGGAAATCACCCGGCGGGCGGAGCACTACCGCCCCCAACTGGCGGCATACAGCCTGGCGCTGGAAAAAGTGCTGGAACAGCCGGTGGTCCGGCGGGTGCTGTACTTCCTGCGGCCCGGCGAGGCGGTGGAGATATGAGAGGAGCGGAGATATGACGGAAAAAATCGTGAGCACGATGGGGGCGGTGGTGCCCCACTCTGTGGAAAAGGTTTGGGCCGTTGTGACGGACCTGGACCGATGGCAGTGGCGCGGCGACCTGGAGGGGCTGGAGCGGACCGGCCCGGACACCTTCACTGAATACGCCAGGGGCGGCTTTCCCACCCGCTTCACCGTCACCTGCCGGCAGGAGCCCGTGAAGTGGGCCTTTGATCTGGAAAACGCCAATATGTCCGGCTCCTGGACCGGGGAGTTCCAGACAGTGCCGGAGGGGACGCGGGTGACATTCACCGAACGTCTGACGCCGAAGAAGTGGTGGATGAAGTTTTTGATGAAGGGCTATCTCCGAAAGCAGCAGGCCCAGTATTTCGCGGACCTGCGGCGGGCACTGGAATAGAGCTGAAAAAGAGAAAATATCTTTGAAAAAGCGCTTGCATTTCAAAAAAACGCGTGGTATACTAATTAACGCCTTTGCGAGGTGAAAGCTTCAACGGGGTAGTTCGGATCAGAAAGAGGTGAACGAGAGCAATGAAGGAAGGAATCCATCCCAATTATCAGCAGACTACGATTACTTGCGCCTGCGGTAATGTGATTGAGACAGGTTCTACCAAGAAGGATATCAAGGTGGAAGTCTGCTCTAAGTGTCACCCCTTCTTCACGGGCAAGCAGAAGCTGGTGGATACCGGCGGACGCGTGGCCAAGTTCAACAAGAAGTTCGGCCTGGACAAATAAGTCTGACACAGTCACAAAAGGGTCTGCCAATGGCAGGCCCTTTTTATTTACTTTTTTCCAGAACGCGCATATACTATACGTATGAAGAAAGGAGTGTTGCGTCATGAGACTGCATCCCGTGGACCCAAAAACGCTGACCCCTGAGATTTTTCAGGTGTTCGGCACCCAGAACGCGCTGCTGACCGCCGGAGACAAGACCGGCTGCAACACCATGACCATCGGCTGGTGCCAGATGGGCCGGCTGTGGAATCTGCCGGTTTGCACGGTCTATGTGCGGCCCGAGCGCTACACCTATCAATTTATGGAATCCCACGACTACTTCACCGTGTCCGTCCTGCCACTCAGCGAGAAAAAGACCTTGGCCCTCTGCGGCAGCAAGAGCGGCAGGGACGTGGACAAGATCAGGGAGTGCGGCCTGACGGTCTGCCACGGCGCCGGGGAGGCGCCCTTCTTTGACGAGGCGGAGCTGGTGCTGGTGTGCAAAAAGGTCTATGTTCAGGACATGGATCCCGCCTGCGTGCTGGACCAGGCGCGGATCGCGCCCTACTACGGCGCCAAAGGCGGCTGGCACCGCGTCTACACCGGGGAAGTCGTGGAGGCCTATACGAAATAAGGAGAACCAAATCATACATGCGAGAAACAGAGGAAATTCGTGATAAAGTGGTACTGGTGGGACTAAGCTCCCCGGTGCTGAAAAGGGAAGAAAACGCCGATGAGGACACCATGGAGGAACTGTCCGCCCTGGTGGAGACCGCCGGAGGCGAGACGGTGGGCATCGTGCTGCAAAACCGCGCCTCGCCGGACCCCAGGACCTTCATCGGCGAGGGCAAGGTGGCGGAGGTGCAGCTCTACTGTGAAAACGTAGGGGCCACCATGGTCATCTTTGACAACGATCTGTCCCCCTCCCAGCAGCGGGTGCTGACCCAAGCCCTGGGCGTCCAGGTGCTGGACCGCTGCGGCCTGATCCTGGACATCTTCGCCCAGCGGGCCAAGACAAAGGAAGGCCGGCTCCAGGTGGAGCTGGCCCAATATCAGTATCTGCTGCCCCGCCTGACGGGCATGTGGACCCACCTGGAGCGCCAGGGCGGCACCAGCGGCAAGGGGCCCATCGGCTCCAAGGGCCCCGGCGAGACCCAGCTGGAGACGGACCGGCGTATCATCCACAAAAAAATCGACAAGCTGCGGGATGATCTGGAGGACGTGCGCCGGGTGCGGGGCACCCAGCGCCAGCAGCGGCGGAAGAACGAGATCCCCGTGGTGGCCATCGTGGGCTACACCAACGCGGGCAAGTCCACGCTGCTGAATCAGCTCACCGGCGCGGGCATCCCCGCCAACAACCGGCTGTTCGACACCCTGGACACCACCAGCCGCCTGCTGACCGTCAGCGACACGCTGGACGTGGTGGTCAGCGACACCGTGGGCTTCATCCGCAAGCTGCCCCACCAGCTGGTGGAGGCGTTCAAGGCCACGCTGGAGGAGCTGGAGTACGCCGACCTGCTGCTCCACGTCATCGACGTGTCCAACCCGGAGTGGCAGGTCCAGGCCCAGGTGGTGGAAAACCTGATTCTGGAGCTGGGGGCGGGGGAGCTGCCCCGCATCGACGTGTTCAACAAGTCCGACTGTCTGCCGGCGGGGGAGATCATGCCCCACGGCGAGGACATCTGCGCCATCTCCGCCCGCACAGGCGAGGGTGTGGACAGGCTTCTGGAGATGATCGACAAGCGGCTGGACAAGGGCACCCGGCGGGTGGTCCTGCATCTGCCCTATGACAAGGGTGGACTTTTGGACATGCTGTACCGGGAGGCCAGGGTGGAAAACGTGGAGTACGGCGAGACCATCGACGTGACCGCTGTCTGCGGCCCCAGGACCCTGGGGCAGGTGGGGGCGTTTATCGCGGAGTGATGGAGGGTCGGTGATGCGACCCGGAAAACTCCATCACCGCGGTGGGAACGGCCCTTCCCGCTGGCGGTATATCGACGAAAATCCGGTGCAATGAGAGGAACACCACGATGACTGATCAATTGGAGACCCCGCGCCTGCTCCTGCGCCCCTTCCGGGAGAGCGACGCGGCAGACGTCTATGAATACGCCAAAGACCCGGCTGTGGGCCCCATCGCCGGCTGGCGGCCCCACGGCAGTATGGAGGAGAGCCGGGAGATCATCCGCACCGTCTTCTCCGCCCCCGGGGTGTTCGCCATGGAACTGAGGGAGACCGGAAGCGTGATCGGCTCCGTGGGCTTTGTGGGAAACCACCCGGCGGGGGAGATCCCCGGCTGCCCTGACGACGAGGTGGGCTACGCCCTGAGCCGCGCCTGCTGGGGCCGGGGATTGATGCCCGAGGCGGTGAACGCTGTATTGGAATATAGCTTTACAGAGCTTGGCCTGCGGAGAATCTGGTGCGGACACTATGCCACGAACTGGCGCTCCGCCAGGGTGATCGGCAAGTGCGGCTTTCGCTATCAGTTTGCAAGGACCGATCATGTGGCCCTGATGGGAGAGCTGCGGCAGAGCTATTTTTATGTACTGACAGAGGAGGACTGGCGTGAGCGAGTATCTGGTGCCCTTTGAGGACAGCGAGAGCGAGTTCGTGGAAAAGCGCTCCCGCTTCATCAGCCACCTCTGGCGGGTGGAGAGCGAGGCGGAGGCCCGGGCCCGCGTGGAGGAGATGAAAAAGAAGTACTACGACGCCCGCCACAACTGCTGGTGCTACTTATTGAAGGAGGGGAACGTGGTACGCTACTCCGACGACGGAGAGCCTCAGGGCACCGCGGGCCAGCCCATGCTGAACGTGTTCCAGCGGGAGGCGGTGGTCAATGTCTGTTGCGTGGTGACGCGGTACTTTGGCGGCGTGCTGCTGGGCGCCGGGGGCCTGACTAGGGCCTATACCAGGGGCGCCAAGGCCGCGCTGGACGCGGCGGGTATCGCCCGCATGAGCCTGTGGACGCTGTGGGACGTGCCCTGCACCTATCCGCTGTTCGAGCGGGTGAAGCTGGAGATATTCGCCTGCGGCGGCGTTGTGCGGGACGTGGCGTACGGCGCGGACATCACCCTCCGGGCGGCGTTTCCGGCGGGGGCCGCGCAGAGCTTCGCGGGCAAATTGACAGAACTGTCCGCCGGTGGGCTGGACATGACGGCGGCGGGGGAGGAGTTCCTCCCCGGCCCCCGGGAAGAGGCCAGATGAACAAACGGCGCACCGCATTGCGGTGCGCCGTTTTCCTTCAGCCGTCGCTGCGGAGCTGATAGCCCAGCTCCTGGACCTTCTGGCGGATGTCCTCCTGACGGACGCCGGTGGAGTCGTAGTCCACCGCCAGACAGCCCTGGCCGCTGAGACTGACGGAGGTGACGCCGGGCAGGGCGTCCAAGCCCTGTTTGAGCCGTTTGGCGTCGTGTCTGCCGCCGGCGTTTTCCAGGGAAAAGTAGGCGCTGATATGGGCCATAGGGATCACTCCTTTGCCGGTAGTCTGTCCGGCGGGGGCGACATTTATGCGGAAAAACAGGTGCGGAAAAAGGGGAGCCGGACGTCTGTCCGGCTCCCGTCTGATAGAGAGTTATATGCCGTCTGTTCACTGCCTGTCTCCCGAATCGGAGGGCTCCAGCTGTGCGGCAAGCGTGTTCAGCTCCGCCCCCGCCTGGTCCATGGCCCGGGGCAGCTGGGAGAGATTGACCTCCACCTTTCGAAGCTCGCCCGTCACATGGCTGGCGGTGGTCTCGAAGGTGCTCATCAGGATCTGGTACTGGGCGCGGAACAGGTCTACCGTCCGCCGCAGCTGCGTGGCCGTGGCGGCCTCCAGGCTGGCGGCCCGCTCCCGGGCCTCGCACTCGATGGAGCCGATACGGCCCCGGAACTGGGCATAGGCCTGGGCATCGGGGCGCAGGGACTCCACCTCGGCCCGCAGGCGGGCGACCTCGTCCTCCAGCGGCTTCAGGGTCTCCAGCTCCCGCCGGGCGGTACTCTCCCGGCCAAAGGCCGCCTGGAGCTGCTCCCGCTGCGCCGTCAGGTCCGCCACCTGGCTCCGCAGCGTCTCCAGCTCCCCGGTCAGCGCGGCCACCTGGCCGCGGAGATCGTCGTTTTCCGCCTGGAGCTCCTTTTGAGTGGCGGCCGCCTTTTCAGAGGACTGCTCGATATACCGGATCACGTCCTGCTTGTCAAAGCCGCCGAACGTCACACTTTTAATGGGATAGTTGTCCATATACCCACCACTTTCTGCTTTATATCAATTTTTACTATAACACAGGCTTCGCTATTTTACAAGGCCCGCAAAAAAAGTGGAAGAAATCTGAAAAAAACTCTTGCATTTCGAAAACAAGTGTGCTATTATAAAAAAGCTGTCCGGGAGAGGACATGCGCCCTTAGCTCAGCTGGATAGAGCGTCTGGCTACGGACCAGAAGGCCGGGGGTTCGAATCCCTCAGGGCGTACCAGAAGCCGCTAAAGCCGTCAGGCTTTAGCGGCTTCTTTTGCTGCGGATGTATATGCCCACACCGTTTGGCGAGGCCCCCTCCCAAAAGGGAGGAAGGGCTTGCGGTCTGCTGGCCAGTTACCCCCGCTTCTTTTTATTTCCCAGGATGGCGCCAGCGGCGCACGCTGCGATCATGGTGCCCGCTCCGCCCAAAAGAACAGGAGCCGTCCTGCTGGGGACCTTCAGCTCGATTGCCGCTTCCACCCCATCCGCAGATCGTGCATACACCGTGACCTCGCCCGGAGCGGCGGCGCACACGAGGCCGCTTTCATCGACCGTGGCGATTTCAGGGGCGCTGACAGTCCAGGTCACGTCCGGATATGTGGCGTTTTCAGGGGAGACGGCGGCGGACAGCTGCACGGTTTCCCCGACCTTGAGCTTTCCGCCGAAATCCGGCTCAGCCGAGATAGAGACCGCTTCCACGGCGATGGGCAAAACCTGGATGGAGACAGACGCCCGCACATCTTTTTGGACGGCGGTGATCGTGACGTCGCCAACGCCGACGGCCGAGAGCTTCCCCTCCTGGTCGATGGTGGCGACGCTCTTGTCGCTGCTGCTCCATTCGATATTCCGGTCGGTCGTGTTGGCCGGCGAAAAGCTGACGCCCAGAAGCGCCTCGTCCCCGATCGTCAGGGATTCCGGAGCGGTTATTGTGATCTTTTCCGCGATGACTTCCTGGATATGGATATCCAGATCGTCCGTTTTTCCGTTGGAGGTCGTTGCCGTTATGGTCACGGAGCCTGCCTGAAGCGCCTCGATTTTTCCGCCGTCGACCGTCGCGATATCCGCGTTGCTGGTGGTCCAGACAACAGACGGGTTATCCACATTCTCCGGCGTGAGCTCCGCCGCCACGGTCCGGGTGTCGCCGATATACATCGTCGGTTCGGACTCGTCGAACCCGGTGATCGTGACGGTGTCCGCGGTGATCTCCCTGACGGTGATTTTAATTGTGCCTGTTTTATTGTTGAACGTGGAGGCCGAAATCGTCGCGGTCCCAAATCCCACGGCCTCAAGCGTACCGTTATTCACACGCACGACGCCCGGATCACTGGACGTCCACGAGACACTGGTGCTGCATGCGTTTGACGGGGAGACGGAGGCGCTGACCGCGCACGTTTCCCCCATCCCGAGGGTCGTTTTTCCCGCGCTCAAGGACACCTTGGACGGAAAGACGTCGCGGTAGGGGCAATAGCCTGACACATGGAGATGCGCGGGATAGCCGCCGCAGTGGTAGTGATAGCCGCCAAGTCCGCTTTTGTTTTTGTTGTCTCTGTGTCCGCCGCTGCCATCTGTTCGACCGGAGTGGGCAAATCCGGTCGCTGTGATACACAGGAGGACTGCCGCGACGCTCAGTATGGATATCAGCGCCCTGCAAAATCTTTTCATAACTCCACCCATCCCTCTTGTTTTCTACAGCCTCTGTTACAGGAGGTCTATCAGAACAGTAGCACAAATAGGAAAAATTTTCTATATTTTACCATTTATTTTTTGCAAAAATTTACAGGTATTCAAATTTTTACAAAATTACAGGAGGAGCAGTCAGGACTTTTGCTGATCGGATGAAAAGAAATGCCCTTGTCACGGCTGTCACAGATCATGTTATCAAAAGCAGAAGGGAAGCGGCACACCGG
>CABSFC010000054.1 GCA_902476875.1 uncultured Oscillibacter sp.
GGTTTTCCAACAGCATATTGCGCCACAACGAGGTGGACTGCGCAGGCAGTCCACCTCTTGCTTTTCCCCTCCTGCACGCGGCTTTGACGATTTACACAAAGAGAATGACTCTTTCTTGTGTAACCTCACATTCTTTGTATATACCTGACAAATTTTTTGCTGATTTTGATTTACAACGCTCGACATGTATGGTAGAATAAGTCGTATGGAATTTATCCCCGGCGTGCTACGAGGTGTTGCAGCCATCTGCGCCGAAAGAAAGGATGACAGCCTTGGAAAACAAATGCGCGATCAAAATGGAGAATATCACCAAGCGCTTTGGTTCCGTGGTGGCCAATAACGCCATCAACATGGAACTGCGCGAGGGTGAGATCCTGTCTCTGCTGGGTGAAAACGGCAGCGGCAAGACCACTCTGATGAATATGCTCTCCGGTATTTATTTCCCTGATGAGGGACAAATCTGCATCCACGATAAGCCCGTCACCATCGCGTCTCCCAAGGATGCATTTGATCTGGGCATCGGCATGATCCACCAGCACTTCAAGCTGGTCGATCTGTTCACCGCCACCGAGAATATCATTCTCGGTCTCGAGGGTAAGCTGGATCTGAACAATGCCCGCAAAAAGGTCAAGGACATCTGCGACAGATACGGCTTTGACATCGACCCCGACATGAAGATCTACGACATGTCCGTTTCCCAGAAGCAGACTGTCGAGATCGTCAAGGTGCTGTACCGCGGCGCGGATATCCTGATCCTGGACGAGCCCACCGCCGTGCTGACCCCGCAGGAGACGGACAAGCTCTTTGCCGTCATGCGCAACATGAAGGCCGACGGCAAGTCCCTCATCATCATCACCCACAAGCTCCACGAGGTACTGGAGGTCTCCGACCGGGTGGCCGTGCTGCGCAAGGGCGAGTACATCGGCGACGTGGCCACCAGGGACGCCAGCCAGCAGTCCCTGACGGACATGATGGTGGGCCGCGCCGTCACACTGAACATCGACCGGCCCGAACCTGTCAACGTGACGCCCCGCCTGGTGGTGGAGGGGCTGACGGTCTACGACGAGTTGGGCGTCAAGCGACTCAGCGACGTCAGCTTTACCGCCAACGCCGGCGAGATTTTGGGCATCGCCGGTATCGCCGGCTCCGGCCAGCGGGAGCTGCTGGAGGCCATTTCCGGCCTCTACCCCGTCGCCGGAGGCAGCGTCCGCTTCTTCGACCCTGAAAAACCCGACGACGCGCGGGGCCGCGAGCTGGTGGGCCTGGACCCCATGGCCATCCGGAAGTGCGGCGTCTCCATGGCCTTCGTGCCGGAGGACCGTCTGGGCATGGGCCTGGTGGGGTCCATGGGCATGACCGGCAACATGATGCTCCGCTCCTGGCGCAAGGGGAAGGGCTTCTTCCTCAACCGCAAGGACCCGGAGGAGATGGCCAACCGAATCTGGAAGGAGCTGGACGTCGTCACGCCCAGCACCGCTTTCCCGGTGCGGCGGATGTCCGGCGGCAACGTGCAGAAGGTCCTGGTGGGCCGCGAGATCGCCCAGGAGCCCGCCGTACTGATGACGGCCTACGCCGTCCGGGGCCTGGACATCAATACATCCTATACGATCTACAACCTCCTGACCGAGGAGAAAATGAAGGGCGTGGCCGTTGTCTACGTGGGCGAGGATCTGGACGTGCTGCTGGAGCTTTGCGACCGCATCCTGGTCCTCTGCGGCGGCCAGGTCTCCGGCATCGTGGACGGACGGACCGCCGACAAACGGGAAGTGGGCACTCTGATGACCCGCGTGGGAGGAGGCAGCAGCGATGAAAAATAAGTTGAAGATCCACATCTCCAAGCGCGCTTCCCTTCCCTGGTACAAGGCCTGGGCCATCCGGGGCATCGCCATTCTGGCGGCTCTGGTGGTGTGCGCCGTCGTCACCATGCTGATGACCGGCGAAAACCCCATCAGCATCTACGCCACCATCTTCCGCGGCGCTTTCGGCACCACCCGCAGGACCTGGGTCACCATCCAGGATCTGGCGGTGCTGCTTGGCATCTCCCTGGCGGTGACGCCCGCTTTCAAGATGCGCTTTTGGAACATCGGCGCCGAGGGCCAGGTCCTCATCGGCGGCCTTGCCACCACGGCCTGCATGATCTGCCTGGCGGATAAGCTGCCCAACAGCATGGTGATCCTGTGCATGATCGTCGCCAGCATCGCGGCGGGCGCGGTGTGGGGCTTCCTGCCCGCGTTCTTCAAGGCCAAGTGGAACACCAACGAGACGCTGTTCACCCTGATGATGAACTACATCGCCACCCAGCTGGCGGCCTACTTCATCATCGTGTGGGAGGTGCCCAAGGGCGCCGGCAAGATCGGCATCATCAACCAGGGCACGGAGATCGGCTGGCTGCCCAAGCTGGGGAACCAGTATCTGCTGAGCATCGTGGTGGTGGCTGTGCTGACCGCCGCCATCTATATCTATCTGAACTACAGCAAGCAGGGCTATGAGATCGCCGTGGTGGGCGAGAGCCAGCGCACCGCCAGCTACGCCGGCATCAAGGTGGAGCGGGTCATCATCCGCACCATGATCATCTCCGGCGCGGTGTGCGGCCTGATGGGCCTGCTGCTGGTGGGCGGCATCAACCACACCCTGACCACCACCGTGGTGGATGGGCGGGGCTTCACCGCCGTCATGGTGTCCTGGATGGCGAAGTTCAACCCCATCGTGATGATCTTCTCAAGCCTCCTGCTGGTGTTCCTCAGCCGGGGCGCCAGCGAGATCTCCAGCGTCTTCGGCCTGAACCACTCCTTTGCCGATATCCTGACGGGCATCATCCTCTTCTTCATCATCGGCAGCGAATTCTTCATCACCTATCAAATCAGTGTGCGGAAATCTGCCGGAAAGGAGGCCTGAGCGATGTTTGATCTGGTATCTTTTATCCCCCGGGCCGTGATGCAGGGCATCCCGCTGCTGTACGGCAGCACTGGCGAGATTTTGACGGAGAAATCCGGCAATCTGAACCTGGGTATTCCCGGCGTCATGTACGTGGGCGCCATCTGCGGCGTCATCGGCGCGTTCTTCTATGAGCAGGCCGTTCCGGCGGCGGAGATGAACGCGGTCCTGGCCATCGGCATCCCCATGCTCTGCTCCCTGCTGGGGTCCCTTCTGATGGGCCTGATCTACAGCGTGCTGACCATCTCTCTGCGGGCCAACCAGAACGTCACGGGCCTTGCCCTGACGACGTTCGGCGTGGGCGTGGGCAACTTCTTCGGCGGCTCCCTCATCAAGCTCACCGGCAGCGAGGTGCCGTCCATCGCCCTCTCCGCCACCAGCGCCTATTTCAGCAAGTCCCTGCCCTTCGCGGGGAGCCTGGGCTGGTTCGGCCAGGTCTTCCTGTCATACGGCTTCCTGGCCTATCTGGCGATTCTGATCGCCATCGTGGCCTCCTGGGTTCTCAAGCGCACCCGGGTGGGCCTGCACCTGCGGGCCGTGGGCGAGAGCCCCGCCACCGCCGACGCGGCGGGCATCAGCGTCACCCGGTACAAATATCTGGCCACCTGCATTGGCAGTATGATCGCTGGCCTGGGCGGCCTGTACTACGTCATGGACTACGCCTGCGGCGTCTGGTCCAACAACGCCTTCGGCGACCGGGGGTGGCTTGCCATCGCGCTGGTCATCTTCACCATCTGGCGTCCCAGCGTCAGCGTCCTGGCGTCCATCCTCTTCGGCGGCTTCTACATCCTGTACCTGTATATCCCCTCGGGTCTGGACCTCTCCGTCAAGGAGCTGTACAAGATGATTCCCTACGTCGTCACGCTGGTGGTGCTCATCATCGTCTCCATGCGCAAAAAGCGGGAGGATCAGCCCCCGGCCAGTCTGGGTCTGCCCTACTTCCGCGAAGAACGCTGATCGGTTTCCGGGAAACGCCGCTGCACGGCAGCGGCGTTTCTTCATGTCTGAACAAGTTCTTCAAAAATTCACATTTTGTTACCAATTTGTCCATGATTTCGCCACGGCCTCTGTGCTATGGTAAACGCGATATCTGGAGACAGAGGCGGATCGCCCCCTCTCCGGCATGAAACCAACAGGAAAAGGTGATCCTCTTGCGTCTGCCCGCCCCTCCGCGCCGCTTCCCCTGGCGGGAGCTGCGGTATGTCCTCTGGCTCCCGGTGTACCTGCTGTCCTTTGTTCTGGTGGAGCAGCTCTCCACCGAGCGCTATTGGGCCACACAGCTGCCCATTGACGGCGTCATCCCCTTTTGCGAGTGGTTCGTCATCCCCTACTGCCTGTGGTATCCCCTGCTGGTGGCGGTGGGGCTGTACCTGTTGCCGCGGGACCGGGACTCCTTCCGGCGCTATATGGCCTTCCTGTCCCTGACGTTTTTCATCAGCGTGCTGATCTGGATTCTGATTCCCAACGGTCAGGATCTGCGCCCGGCGGTGATGCCCCGGGACAATCTCCTGACGGCGGTGATCTCCGGCCTTTACCGCATCGACACCAACACCAACGTCTTCCCCTCCGTCCACGTGGTGGGCGCCGTGGGCGCGGCTCTGGCGGTGTGGGACTGCCCCGCCCTGCGGCGGCGGAAGACGCTGTGCCGCCTGACAGGGCTCCTGGCCGCGCTGATCTGCGTCTCCACCCTGTTCATCAAGCAGCACGCCGTGCTGGATGTGTGCGGCGGTCTGGCGCTGTCGTTCCTGGTGGCCATCCCCGTCTACCGCCGCGCCGGGGTCTTTCGCCCGCTGACGGCTCGGGAATAGCCGGTCAGCCCCACCGAGGCGCCGCTTCCTCCCATCAGAGGGATGCATGTCCACGCCCCGTCCCCGGACGGGCGTCGGGGCCGCGGCCTGCCGCCGCTTCTCCGCCCGCCGCGCCGCGGTCTGGTGGCAGTCGGCCCGCTTCCCCAGCCGTCGGGCGGCGTCCGCGCGGCTCTGCTTCACCAACTGCCCGGCGTACCGGAACAGGCTGGCAAACAGGGTCAGCACGTGCAAACAGGCGTCCCTACGGATCAGAAAGCTCTTTTTCTCATGGTTCATGTCAAAACAACTCCTTTCACATAGGGCGCCCACGGCGCCCTTATTGCACGCGAAAGGGCAATTCTGCAGAATTTTTCGGTCATGGCGGCGGGAGCCGCTGTTCCTCCGCCTGTTGATTATCAGCCCGCAAGGGCAAAAGCAGCGCCCCGTGGAAATCCACGGGGCGCTGCTTTTGTTTGACAACACGTATGGAACTCACAGCTGGTGGCTCCTGGCCGCCGTCAAAATGTTTTGCATCAGCAGCGCCCGGGTCATGGGGCCCACGCCGCCGGGGACCGGCGTGATATACGACGTCCTGGGCTCCACCGCCCCGAAGTCCACGTCGCCGCAGAGCTTGCCCTCCGCGTTCCGGTTCATGGCCACGTCGATGACCACGGCCCCCTCCTTCACCATGTCCGCCGTGACGAAGTTCGTCCGTCCGATGGCGGACACCAGAATGTCCGCCTGCCGGGTAATGGACGCCAGGTCCTCCGTTTTGGAGTGGCAGACCGTCACGGTGCCGTCCGCCTGGGTCAGCAGCATGGCCATGGGCTTGCCCACGATATTGCTCCGCCCCAGCACCACGCACCTCCTCCCCCGGATGGGGATGTCATAGGCCCGCAGCATCTCCATGACGCCGGCGGGGGTGCAAGGCAGGAACACCGGCGCTCCGATGGACATCCGCCCCACGTTGAAGGGGTGGAAGCAGTCCACATCCTTGTCCGGCGCGATGGCGTTGATCACCGCGTCCTCATCCAGGCGCTCCGGCAGGGGGAGTTGACATAAAATCCCATCCACCGCAGGGTCGGCGTTCAGCGCCCGGATCAGCCCCAGCAGCTCCTCCTGCGTCGTCTCCGCAGGGAGTTTGTGGGGAAAGCTGACAATGCCGCACTCTCCGCAGTCCTTTTCCTTTCCGTTTACATAAACCTTGGAGGCCGGGTTCTCCCCCACCAGGATCACCGCCAGGCCGGGCCGCCGGGGCAGCTTCTCCGCCTCCTCCCGGACCCGGGCCTTGACCCGGGCCGCCAAGGCCCTGCCGTCAATGTGTACCGCCATCTGTCTCTTCCTCCTGTGCCGATTCTTCCGCCGTGGTCTCTTCTGCGCTCTCCCCGCTGGGCTCCTCTGCGGGCTCCTCCGTCAGGGACGCCAGAGCCTCCGCGTCCGCCGCCGCCAAAGCCAGCTTCCTTCTCTGGTTCACCAGCAGGTCTTCCGCCGAGCGCTTCTTGACGCGGATGTTGTAAAACAGCATGAATGTGGCCACCACCGCCATCACCGCGCTCAGCGCCTGGGACACCCGGATGGGCTCGCCGAACAGCGTCCAGTCGAAGAGGTACAGGCTGTCGGTCCGCAGGCCCTCGATCCAGAAGCGGCCCAGGCCGTACCACAGGAAGTAAAACCAGGTGTTCTCTCCGTCGAACCTCCGGCCCCTGGAGATCACGAACAGCATCAGCAGCAATCCAACCAAATTCCACAGGCTCTCATAGAGGAAGGTGGGGTGCACCTCGATATACTGGTAGCTGCTGACCCACAGCCGCATCCGCCAGGGCAGGTCCGTCAGGCCGCCGAAAGCCTCCCGGTTGATGAAGTTGGCCCAGCGTCCGATGATCTGGCCCAGCAGCAGCCCCATGACCGCCAGGTCCGCCATGGCGCCGAACTTCAGCTTTTTGCGCCGGGTGTAGAAAAACGCCACCAGCGTCCCGGCGATGACCGTGCCGTAGATGGCCAGGCCACCGTCCCAGACGGCGACGATGCGCCCCCAGTCCAGCCCGCCGTCAGCGGTGCGGTACAGGTCCAGATAAAAGACGACATAATAGATGCGGGACCCCAGGATGCAGCAGGGCACCGCCCACAGCACCAGGTCCAGCACGTTGTCCTCGGTCAGGCCGAAGCGTCTGGCCTGCTTCATGCACAGCAGCAGCCCCGCCAGCATGGCGCAGGCCAGGATGATCCCGTACCAGTAGACGCCGTGGCCCACATGGATGGCGATGGGATCGGGGTTGAATTCCCAGTCGCCGAACAGGCCGGGAAAGCTGATAGGCATATCTTTCAGAGCAGTCAAAACAGGATTCTTCCTTTCTTTCTGTAAAACGCGTTACTTCGGCACGATCTCGCTCAAAACGGCCCGGTCCTCCCGGATATTCTCCTCCAGGAAGGTCCGCACATCCTCCTTGGTGATGGAGTCGAACACCTGGGGGAAGCGGAGGGGGTCGTAGCCGTGGAAATAGCCCTCCGTCAGAGAGACGGCGATGTTCTCAAAGGAATTCAGCCCCCGCAGGTTGGAGCCGAAAGCGGCCTTCCGCACCTGCTGGTAGAATTCCTCGTCGATGCCCTCCCGCACCAGGCGGTCCGCCTCCTTCCGGATCTCCGCCGCCACGGCCCGCGCGTCCTTGCTGTCGCCGCCGGCGTAGAGGTAGGCCGCCCCCGGCAGCATCTCAAAAGCGCCGCCGAAGCTGGTGTTGATCAGCCCCTGGTCATACAGCCGCAGGTACAGGGGGCTGGAGTCCCCCAACAGAATGTCGCAGGCCATGTCGCCCAGCATGGAAAGGCGCATATAGTCCTCCCCGTCCTCCACCGGGCGGCACTTGAAGCCCGTCAGGAACTGGGGACAGGAGACCTCCATGGCAAGGCTGGTCTCTTTTTCCGCGATGGCCTCCGGCTCGTCGCCGTAGTCCCGGGGGATGACCGCTCCGCCCTCCCGGGGCAGGATGCGCCTGGCCAGGTCCGCCACATGGATGGGGTCCACGTCCCCCACCACCGTCAAAATCATGTTGGAGGGGGTGTAGAACGCCTTGTGGCAGTCGTACAGCGTCTCCGCCGTGATGTGGGAGATGCTCTCCACCGTCCCGGCGATGGCCGTCCGGGCGGTGGAGCGGCTGTACAGCGCCTGCATCATGCGGGTGTAGATCTGCCAGTCGGGGTTGTCCTCGATCATGCGGATCTCCTGGCCGATGATGCCCTGCTCCTTGGCCACGCTCTCCTCCGTGAAGTACGGGATGGACACGAAGGACAGCAGGATCTCCAGGTTCTCCTCAAAGTGGTCCGTGGAGTCGAAGTAGTAGCCCGTCATGGCGTTGGAGGTGAAGGCGTTGGGCTCCGCGCCGTTCTTGGCCAGCTCCTGGAGGGCGTTGCCCTCCCTGGTGTCGAACATCTTGTGCTCCAGGTAGTGGGCGATGCCCGCCGGGGTGTCCAGCCACCTGCCGTCCAGCTGGAAGCGGGTGTCCATGCCGCCGTAGCGGGTGGCGAAAAAGGCGTACTTCTTGGCGTAGCCGGACTTGGGCACCACGCAGACCCGCAAGCCGTTGGGCAGCGTCTCCCGGTATACGGACTCGCCGATGCGCTTGTAAAAGCTCTGTTTCATGCCTCAGCCGCCTCCTTTCCCCGCAGGAAATACACCGTGTCCAGCTTCACGGTCCGCATGGCCTCGAAGATGCGCTCCGGGGTCACGTTCCGCACCTGCTCCGCCAGCAGCTCCGGCGTCTCGGACTGGCCGGTGGCCGCCTGGCCCAGGTAGAAGTTCTCCAGCTTGCCCTGGGAGTCCCCCATGGAGGCGTAGGCGTTCAGCAGGGTGCTCCTGGCCCCCTCCAGCTCCCAGTCCTCCAGCTCCCCGTTCTGGACCGCCGCCAGCTGGGCCAATATCTCGTCATAGGCCCGCTGATAGTTCTCAAACTCGATGCCGGAGGAGACGGTGATGATGCCCTTCTGCCGGTGGTAGAGAGACGAGGCGTAGTAGCACAGCGACAGCTTCTCCCGCACGTTCAGAAACAGCCTGGAGTTGCTGCTGCCGCCGAACAGGGTGTTGCCCATCAGCAGGGCCGCCGTGTCGGCGCTGCCGCAGGAGAAGCCCATGCCCAGCTTGCCCTGGGTCACGTCCATCTCCTCCGTCACATGCAGGACCTCCTGCCGGGCAGGGTGGTCCGACCCGTGGCCGATGTCCCGGATGGCGTCCCGGGGAAGCGTGGAAAAGGCGGACAGGAGCGCCTGCTCCACCCGCCGCCGGTCGGCGCTGCCGCTGTAGAACAGCTCCAGCTGGGACGTGGCGATCAGCTGGCCGTACTGTGCGTACAGCTTTTTGGGTTGCAGCTTTTCCACGCCCTGCTCGTCCCCCAGCCGGGGGATGCCGTAGGGCTCCCCGGCGCACATCTCCCGCAGGAGCCTGGCGTCGGCGTAGTCCCGCTTGTCGTTGATCAGGCTGCGGATGGCGTCGATGAGGTTGGTCTTCTCGCTGTCAAAATAGGCGGGCACGAAGCGCCCCCGCTCCGTGGCGGGGTCGCAGATCAGCTCCCCCAGCAGGTCCGCCACCGGCTCCAGCAGCTTCTCCCCACCGGGGGCGAAGCTGTCGTCGATAAGGCTTGCCACAAAGCCCACGCACTGGTTCTCGCCCTTCTTGCGGACGGTGTATTCGATCCGCGCGCCGTACAGCGTGTCCAGCCGGGCGGACAGGCTCCCCAGGTCCGGGCAGGACACGGTGCCCCGCCGCAGCACGGCGGGCAGCAGGGCATAGGCCGGAGCCGTCTCCTGCCGCAGGGGCGTCACGAACTGGGCGGACAGCAGGCTGGTTTTGAACTTCCGCGCCGGGAGGTATGTCAGGTACACCCCCTCGGCAAGTTTGGTCCTTGTCATCTTCAAAGTCTCAGCTCCTCTTTCGTGGATTGCAATATGGAACTATTATAGTATATCTCCTCCCGGAATTCAATCATACAAATTCGGAAGCCTTTTGGCGGAAATGTCCCTCCTCTCCGCGACACGGCGCACAGACGCTCTCCAAAAAAAAGCAGAGACGGCCGACAGCCGTCCCCGCAGCCATATTCCAGCGATCCGCACCGGCGGAGCAGGTCTCCGCGTCTTCACGCGCCACCCTTTTTCACGCCAGCACCCGCAGGAAATTCTCCCGGGCAATCATCTCCCGCTCCCGCTCATTCATTCCCAGCTCCTCCAGCCAGTAGAACAGGTTCCCGATGTGGGCGCAGCTCTCCAGCCCCTCGGCCCCCTCGTTGCCCGGACCAAAGAACTCGCAGAAGTCAAACCCGCAGGCCACATGCTCCACGCCCATGACCTCCGCCATGTGGGCGGCATGGAGGGCCAGCGTCTTCGCCGTCCGCAGGGCCGGGTCGGCGTGGACAAAGGCGTGGTGCACGTTCAGCCCCACCACGCCGCCGGTGTCCCGGATGGCCCGGAGCTGGTCGTCGCTGAGGTTCCGCCGGACGTCGCACAGGGCGCGGCAGTTGGAGTGGGAGGCGATGACCGGCCCTCGGGCCAGCTTCATCACATCCCAAAAGCCCCCGTCGTTCAGGTGGGATACATCCACCACCATCCCCAGCTCCCGCATCCGCCGGACGGCCCGCCAGCCCGCCTGGGTCAGCCCCTTCCCAGGGTCGCCTCCGGCTCCGGTGGCAAGGGCGTTTTCCTCGTTCCAGGTCAGCATACCGACCCGGGCGCCGAAAGCGTGGTAGCGGTCGATGCCGGCCGTGTCCTCCCCGATGGCGGCCATGCCCTCCACGGCGAGAAATGCGTACAGCTTCCCCGCCGCCCGGGCCTGTTCCGCCTCCCGGGCGGTACGGACCACGGCCAGCCAGGGGCACTCCGCGATCTCCGCCCGGGCGCAGTCCATCATGATCCGCGTCCGGTCTCCGGCGGTCTCCGCCCCCGGCGCCTCCCGCCAGAAGGTCCCGCCGCCCGCGCTGGTCCAGAGGGCCAGCGCCAGCCCCTCGACTCCGCCGGCCCGCAGACGGCCCAGGTGTCGCCGCTCCAGCACATGGTCCTCCCCCGCCAGCCGCCGGCGGGTCACATCGTACAGCAGATCGGAATGTCCGTCAAATACCATAAAATTCCCGCTTCTCCATTCCTGATTCCCCGCGGTCAGGTGCCCAGCGCGCCGCCCACCAGAATCCCCAGATACGTGCCGATGACATACCCGAAGGTCCCCACCAGCATGACCGGCCCCACCAGGGCGCTCCAGCCCTGGGAGATGGCCATGCCCGCGGCGGTGGTGGGCCCGCCGATGTTGGCGTTGGAGGCCAGGATGATGTCCTCCAGGTCAAAGCGCAGCAGCTTGCCGCCCACAAAGCAGAACAGCATGTTCACCACCACCATGATGCCGGTGAAAGCCAGCAGCAGCGGCGTCTCGTGGATGATTTTGGAGATGGACGCCGGGACGCCGATGACGAACAGGAACAGGTAGATCAGATACGTCCCGATCTCCTGGGCGCCGCTGAGCCGCGCCACCCGCTTCTCCCCCCAGGTGGCGCAGGCCATCGCCACGGTGGTAATCCATACATATTCACTTCCGAAGAAGGTATGCAGCATGTGCAGCGCCACGCCGGTATCGGGAATCAGCCCGCCGATCAGCGCCGCCGCCAGCTTCGCGACGAACACCACCGCCACGGCATAGGCGAAGTCCATGGCGATGTCCTTCAGGGAGATGTCCTTCCGGCTCCAGTAGGCCGCCGCCTGGGTCTGCGCGCCCTTCAAATCGCCGCTTTTCGCCACGGCGTCGATGTGGGGGTGGGTGAAGTGGGCGCGGAAGAACTTCATGCCCGCGAACAGCAGCAGGGCGAAGAAGTACAGCGCCATCAGCAGGTTGTCCGCCACGGTGGCCGCGCCGGCGATCTCCCCCGCGTCGAACTGGTCCGCCAGGGCGGCGAAGTTGACGCCGCCGCCGATATACGACCCGGTCATCATGGCCGCCACGGCCTCCAGGCCGGGGATGTGGTCGTGCAGCAGGGCGTAGGCGATAAAGGCCCCCGCCACGGTCCCGGCGGCGCCGATGAGGAAGATGACCATCATCCGCCCGGTCTCCTTCCAGATCTTCTTCATGTTGCACTGGAGAAGCAGCAGCGGGATGCCCAGAGGCACCGCGTAGCCCCAGACGATGTCGTCGTACAGCACACAGCTGGTGGGGATGACGCTGAGATTGGACGCCGCCAGGGCGATCAGCAGCGCGATGATGGCCCCGGAGATCTTGGACGCCCACACAAACCGCTGCTCCAGCCAGATGGCAAGGGCCACGGACAGCACCAGCAGCGCCAGCAGCGCCCAGGTGTCGTCGGCGGCGATCAGGCTCTCCCGCCCCAGCTTCTCCAGAAAAAAGCTCGCAAACATAGGGTCTCCTCCCATTCTCTCATGCACAGCCGCCCAAAGCGCGGCTTTTGTTCCAGTATAAGCCCTCCCCGCCTCCCCGCGCAAGCCCGGACCGCAAATCCCGCACAAAGCGGCAGATTTTGCGCAGGTTTTGCAGTCTTCGCGGAACGCTGAAATTTTTTTTGCTTTCCCCCTGTTTCTTTCATTTTTTCCCTTGACTTTTTTCCGGGAATCCTGTAAACTATTTACCGTTGTAAAGGCTTAAAACTTTACAGAAAGGGGCGGGCCCATGAAAAATCAGACCTACCGCATGACGATGCTCTTCGATTTTTACGGGGAACTCCTGACCCAGCGGCAGCGGGAATTCTTTGATCTCTATTACAACGAGGACCTGTCCCTGGCGGAGATCGCGGAAAACGCGGGCATCTCCCGGCAGGGCGTCCGGGACGTCATCGTCCGGGCCGAGGCCGCCATGCAGGAGATCGAGGACAAGACCGGCATCATCAGGCGCTTCGAGGCCCAGCGCCCCCACCTGGACGCCATCGCCTCCGCCGCCTCTGAGATCAAGACCGTCAACTACCGTCAGTATGAGAACGCCCGGCTGACCGAGCTGGCGGACCTCATCCTTGCGGAAAGCAGCGCCTTAAAGGAATAAGTCATGGCTTTTGAAGGACTCTCTGAAAAACTGAATGCGACGTTCAAGCGCCTGCGGGGCAAGGGCCGCCTGACGGAAAACGACGTCCGGGAGGCCATGCGGGAGGTCCGTCTAGCCCTGCTGGAGGCCGACGTGGGCTACAAGGTGGTCAAGGACTTCGTGGCCACCGTCACGGAGCGGGCCATCGGCTCCGACGTGCTGGACAGCCTGACCCCGGCCCAGCAGGTCATCAAGATCGTCAACGAGGAGCTGACGAACCTGATGGGCGGCGGCGCCGCCAGGCTGACCATGGCCAACAACGGCCCCACGGTCGTCATGATGGTGGGCCTCCAGGGCGCCGGCAAGACCACCACCACCGCAAAGCTTGCGGGATTGATGCGGAAGCAGTACACCAAGCGCCCCCTGCTTGCCGCCTGCGACGTGTACCGCCCCGCCGCCATTGAGCAGCTGAAGGTCGTCGGCGGACAGCTGGACCTGCCGGTGTTCGAGCAGGGCCAGGGCGACCCCGTGAAAATCGCGGAAGCCGCCATCCGCCACGCCAAAGACCACGGCAGCGACATGGTGTTTCTGGACACCGCCGGCCGCCTCCACGTGGACGAGGAGCTGATGGACGAGCTGAAGCGGATGAAAGCCGCCGTCCATCCCAACGAGATTTTGCTGGTGGTGGACGCCATGACCGGCCAGGACGCGGTGAACGCCGCCAGCGCCTTTGACGAGGCCCTGGGCATCGACGGCGTGGTGCTGACCAAGCTGGACGGCGACGCCCGAGGCGGCGCGGCCCTGTCCATCCGGGCCTCCACCGGCAAGCCCATCAAGTTCGTGGGCACCGGCGAGAAGCTGGACATGATCGAGCCCTTCCACCCGGACCGCATGGCCTCCCGCATCTTAGGCATGGGCGACATGCTGTCCTTCATTGAAAAGGCCCAGGCCACCTACGACGAAAAGCAGGCCGCCAAGCTGGAGGAAAAGCTCAGGAAGAACCGCTTCACCCTCCAGGACTACTATGACCAGCTCCAGCAGCTGCGTGGCATGGGCGATCTGAGCCAGCTGGCCGGGATGATGCCGGGGCAGCTGGGCAGGCAGCTCCAGGGTGCCAGCATCGACGAGAAGGCCATGGCCCATACGGAGGCCATCATCCTCTCCATGACCCCCCTGGAGCGGGAGAATCCCCAGATTCTGAACGCCAGCCGCAAAAAGCGCATCGCCGCCGGCTGCGGCCTGGAGGTGGTGGACGTCAACCGCCTGCTGAAGCAGTTCGAAATGATGCAGCAGCTGACGAAGCAGATGTCCAAGGGCCGGATGCCCGGTATGATGGGCGGCATGGGCGGCCGGATGCACGGCTTCGGCCGCAAAAAGCGGTTCAAGTAACGCCCGTAAGCGTGGATGGCTCCGCGCTTCACACCTGATGGGATATAAGTGCTCTCGCATTTATAGATATAAACATTTTTTACAACATTTTGGAGGTACAATCATGGTTAAGATCAGACTGCGCCGCATGGGCGCCAAGAAGGCCCCCTTCTACCGCGTTGTGGTGGCTGACTCCCGCTTCCCCCGGGATGGCCGCTTCATCGAGGAGATCGGCACCTACAATCCCTGCGTCTCCCCCGCCGAGATCAAGATCGACACGGACCGCGCTCAGGCCTGGATCAAGTCCGGCGCCCAGCCCACCGATACCGTCAGAGCTCTGCTGAAAAAAGTGGAAGTCCTCTGATCCGGAGGGCAGAGCATGAAGGACTTGCTGCTCTACATCGCCAGGAACCTCGTGGACGACCCTGACGCGGTCTCCGTTACGGAGATCCAGGGCGACCAGGAGCTGACGTTGGAGCTGCGCGTCGCCCCCGACGACATGGGCAAGGTCATTGGCCGTCAGGGCCGCATCGCAAAGGAGATCCGGACCGTGGTCCGCTCCTACGCCCAGCGCACCGGCGTAAAGGTTTCTGTGGATATCGTAGACTGAAAAAAGGTCCCAGCCGCATGGCTGGGACCTTTTACTCTTTCTCATTTATCGCTCCGGCAGCCGGATGCTCTCCAGCGGGCTCCGGGCCGCAGTCCTCCCCGTTCCCGGCGGCATGGCAAATCCCCCTCTTGCCCCCCGGTCAAAAACAGTTTATACTATACTGTGAAATCAAGGTACGCAAAAGGAGACCCTGCATGAAACTGGAAATGATTAAAATCGGCCGCATCGTCAACGCCCATGGCATCCGGGGCGAGGTCCGGGTCCAGCCCCGGGACGGCGATCCGGCCTTTCTCACCAAATTCAAAACCTTCTATATCGACGGCCAGCCCGTCACCCCCACCGCCTGCCACGTCCACAAGAGCCTGGTGCTGATGAAGCTCCCCGGCGTGGACGACATGAACGCCGCCCTGGCTTACAAGGACAGGGACCTGTATATCCGCCGCGCCGACGCCCGCCTGCCCGAGGGCGATTGCTTCGACGACGAGCTGCTGGGCATGGAGGTCTACAACGCCGCCACCGGCGCCTGCCTGGGGGAGCTGACGGCGGTGGAAAACTACCCCGCCCACAAGGTCTACACCGTCAAAGGCGTGAAGGAGTACCTGATCCCCGCCGTGCGGGGCGCGTTCATCAAATCCGTGGACCTGGCGCAAAACCGCATGGAGGTCCATGTCTGGGAGGGGCTGGCCACCGATGAACATTGACATCTGTACCCTCTTCCCCGACTCCGTGGACGCCATGCTGAACGTCAGCATCCTGGGCCGGGCCCAGGAGCGGGGGTACATCGCCATCCGCACCCACCAGATTCGGGCGTACACCACCAACAAGCAGATGCAGGTGGACGACTACCCCTACGGCGGGGGCCGGGGTGCCGTCATGCAGGCGGACCCGCTGTACCGCTGCTGGGCCCACATCGTGGAGACCCACGGCCCGGGCCACACCATTTTTATGTCCCCCTGCGGCCGGACCTTCACCCAGGAGGTGGCAAAGGAACTCAAGGAAACGTATGGCCATCTGATTCTCGTCTGCGGCCACTACGAGGGCGTCGACCAGCGCTTCATCGACGAGTGCGTGGACGAGGAGATCAGCATGGGCGACTTCGTCCTCACCGGCGGCGAGATTCCCGCCATGGCGGTGGCCGACGCGGTGTGCCGCATGGTCCCCGGCGTCCTGCCGGACGCGGAGTGCTTTGAAGAGGAATCCCACTGGAATGGCCTGCTGGAGTACCCCCAGTACTCCCGCCCCGCCGTCTGGCACGACCGGGCCGTGCCGGAGATCCTGCTCTCCGGCGACCACGGCAAGGTGGCCGACTGGCGGAAGAAGGAGAGCTACAAGCGCACCATGCGCCGCCGGCCGGACATGTTCGCAAAGTTTGATGAATCCCAACTGACCACCAAGGCGGAAAAAAAGGTCCTCCGGCAGGCCAAAGAGGAGCTGGCCGCCGAGGACGCGGAAACATAAAAAGGCCCGGTACGTTCTGAACAGGTCCAGTAAAAGCGGACAATAGACAAAAGGCCCCCTAATGTAGGAAAATAAAACTACATTAGGGGGTCTTACTATGTCCGGGAAAAAAGGAATGAAAAAGTATCCGGCGGGGATACGGGAAGAAATCATGTCGCGAATCCAGGCAGGAGAAAGCCAGCGTGCCTTGTGCCGAGAATACGGGATCAGCCGGCGGGCCATTCAGCGCTGGCTGAAGGAATCCATCCTTCCAAAGACACGAGGACGTAAACCTGCCAAAACACCGGCGGAGTACAGGCATGAGAACAAACGGCTAAAGATGGAAAACGAGCTATTGCGGGATTTTCTGCGCTCCACAGGAAGGAAGTGAGAGCAGGGGCAAAATATGCAGTGATCTACCGGCACAGAAACGAATATCCGGTATCCGTTATGTGTCGCTTCTTTCAGGTATCCCGAAACGGATACTATGATTTCGTCCGTCGTCTGGGCAGGCCGGAGACGGATATTTCTTACATCCACGCAAAGCAAGGCGTACTGTATCTGTCCATGATTCGGAAACAGCATCGTTGCTTACAAGACTGGCACAGAGCAGACAGTCAACCTGGTACTGGACACCATTCGCCTGGCTATACGCAGAGAGAAAAAGAGGGCCGCCGCGGAGTTGCGGCTCCACAGCGACCAGGGGGCAGTATACCCCGCAAGCATACTTTGACCTGACAAAATCTTATGGCATTACGCCCTCCATGTCAGGACGAGGTAATTGTTATGACAACGCCATGGCAGAAAATTTCTTTTCCATTCTCAGGACAGCGTGTATCTACCGCCATAAACCGTCCTCTTTCCGCGAAGCCAATGAGATGCTTGTCCGCTATATCTATTTTTACAACCACGAGCGCATTCAGCTAAAAACTGGAGTGTCGCCGCTCACACTGCGCCACTCCAGTTAAAACTTCATATTTCCTTACATAGAGGTCTTTTTATGCTGTCCGCACAATCTGGGGCGGTTCATTCGCCGTACCGGGCCCTTTTTCAATTTCTGGAGCACTTCTCCGCGTCGATGGCCAGCACCAGCATCAGCGCCCGCAGGGCGTTGCGG
>CABSFC010000055.1 GCA_902476875.1 uncultured Oscillibacter sp.
CGAAATGCAGCGTTGTAGAGCAATTAAGGGATGCTCAATAACTGTTAAGCAAAAAACGGCCCTCTGCCAAGGAAAAGGCAGAGGGCTGAGTTTTAATCTAAGGGTTTACATTCAGTTACAGTTTTTAGATAAATTTCGGGATCACCGTTCAATATCAAGTCTGCATATCCAATCGGATCATTGTAGATCAGATAGTCCAATTCTGACCGCTGATACATATTATCGGCAACCTCATTCTCCACGGCGGTACAGTCTATTGAAATCATGCTGCCATCAGCGAAGCAAAGCTCCACGCAGGCGGTGTCGATGTTAAATTCACAAGAAATCATATTTTTCATGGTATTAACCTCCGATATACATATTTTGAAAAGAAAAACTCCCGCCCAATTCCTGTTAGGAATCAGACGGGAGTTCTGTATGCACCCGAAATCCGTCAGCTAACAGTTGATAAGTGAATTAGTTCCTTATCACTGTTAAGCCAAAGGTTTAAGGTGGTTTTTGGTACGCCCGACTGGATTCGAACCAGCGGCCTTCAGAGTCGGAGTCTGACGCGCTATCCAACTGCGCCACGGGCGCGTTTATGAAGGACGTGCGTCCCACACGTCCTGACGTAGTATACCAGAATTTTTTCTTTCTGTAAAGAACTTTTCGCAAAAAAATTTACGAAAAAGATTGTTAAAAAAATTGACAAGTAGAGGCTTTTAGGCTAAACTAGCAATTGAGAATAATTTAACGAAACCCTTTTTTAGGAGTGAGTGCTTTGAAGAAGGAAAATATCTCTGATGCCGTGATCCGGCGGCTGCCCCGATATTATCGCCAGCTGACCGACCTTTGCGCCCGGGGCGTTGTGCGGATATCCTCCCATTCTCTGGGACAGGAGATGAACATCACCGCCTCTCAGATCCGGCAGGATTTCAGCTGCTTCGGCGAGTTTGGCCAGCAGGGGTATGGGTACAATGTGGAGGAGCTGCGCGCTGAGATCGGCCACATTCTGGGCGTGGACAACGACCACCACTTGGTCATGATCGGCGTGGGCAATCTTGGCCGGGCGCTGCTGCAAAACTTTAAGTTTTCCCAGACCGGCTTCGCGGTGGACGCCGCTTTCGACGTGTCGCCCGCCGTCATCGGCTCCGTGGTCAACGGCGTGCCGGTCTACTCCATGAACGAGCTGGACGCCTATATCCGCAGGCACAGCGTGGACGTGGTGGTGCTGACGATCCCCCAGTCCGTGGCCCAGGATACGGCTGACCGGCTCATCGAGCTGGGCGTTCACGGCTTCTGGAACTTCACCAATGTGGAGCTGTCCAGCGCCAATCCGGATGTAAAATTCGAGAACATCCACTTCGCGGACAGCCTGCTGACCCTGAGCTACCGCATCGCCAACCGCTGACCCGCCGCCTCGGCAGACGCCGCCAGGCTGACGAAAGGATATTTACCCCCTATGAAGAAAAAAATCGCGTTTTTGCTGCCGCTGTGCGTCCTGCTGGCCGCCGCCGTATGGGCCTTTGCCGCCGGTGACGCCGGCGACCCGCTGGCGTCGTTGTCCTATCTCAACGGCACGTTTTCAAGCCTGGTGGACAGCCGCGTGGATGAGCGGCTGGACGCCTCGGACCAGGCGCTGTTGCAGGGAGCGGAGGGCGGCACCCTTGCCGCCCCGGATGCCGCGGCCTGGGCGGAGACCCGCCTGAAGCAGGGCGATGCGCTCTCCGGCGTCACCGGCACCAATGTGATGCTGCTGGCGGGCAGTGCGCAGGTCACATACAGCTCCGGCACGGTGGTGGACGCCACCACGGGAAGCGTGGCGGCCAGCGGCTCCGTATTGAGTGCCAGACACCGCTACATCGTGGCGGAGGACACCTCCGCATCGTTTACCGTCACCTCCAAGACGGCGGTGGTGGACTATCAGGGAAGCGATTCCTTTGCCTATTCCGACGCCGTGGACTACAACGCTATGGCCGCCGCCCTGAAGACCCTGCACCTGTTCAAGGGCAGCTTCACCGGCTACGGCGAGGGGTTTGATCTGGAGGCCGCTCCGACCCGCCTGCAGGCCCTGATCATGTTCATCCGCGTCCTGGGGGAGGAGGAGCAGGCCCTGGCCTGGACTGGCGCCATGCCTTTCACAGATGTTGCCAGGGGCTCCGACGCGGAGAAGTATGTAGGCTACGCCTACGACATGGGCTACACCAACGGCTACAGCGCCACGCAGTTCAAGCCCGCCGGAGCCGTCAACGCCTACCAGTACACGGAGTTCGTTCTCCGGGCCATGGGGTACAGCTCCGCCGCTAACACCAACCTGGCGGATACCTTTGACCGCGCCTTGGAGGCGGGGGTCCTGACCGCCGGGGAGGTTTCCATGCTGCGGACGGACAAATTCCTCCGGGCGGAGCTGGTGTACATCTCCTACTACGCGCTGGACGCCGTTCTGCCGGACGGGAGCCGGACGTTGGGCGACCTGCTGTGCGATAAGGGCGTGTTCACCAGCTGGGAGCGGGCGGATGCCGGAGCTCTGGTGACCAGCTGGCGGCTGTAAATTTCCAGGCACCACCGGCGCGGGGCTGCATACTATGGGTTGAGACCGATTTGGTCGGTCAACATTTCATAGGAGGTCCCAATATGTGCAATAACGGCTTTGGCGGCGGCAACTGCTGCTGGATCATCATCCTGCTGATCATCATCTGGTGCTGCTGCGGCAACGGCAACAACAGCTGGGGCGGCTGCGGCTGCAACAACGGCTGCAACAACAACTCCTGCTGCTGATTCCTACCATAACGAACCGGCGCCCCGGGTCCGCAAGGACCCGGGGCGTTTTTTGTCAGCGGCCCTGGGGCAGGTTGGAATCTATGCCCACGCCAATCTCCGCGATGTAGATGTCCGGCGTGTTGCCAGGATAGCCGGACAGCACCTCAATGGTGATATCCAGAGGCTTTGCGATGGTATGCTGGGTGTAATCCAGGGAGATAAGCTGTGGGGCGGGGGAGTCCTTCAAAGTGATTTCCCTGGTGTATTCACCATTGACGGTAATGCGGATATCCCTAGCTCGCCCCCCGGCGAAATAAGTTTCCTCTGTCCGGTTGTCGCCGTTGAGGATGGTCAGGCCGGTGATGGCATAGTAGCGGTTAGATTCGGGAGGGCAGACATCTGCATATACTGAACCAACGTTTAAACGTTCATTTTGCTTTGCCACTTGTTCCGATAGGGACAGGGCACAAAAGGCGTCAAGATTCCATTCAGTCCCACTGATCCACCCATCCATGACCGAGTTCATTTCCGCGGCTTGGATCTGGATGGGGGCAGTGTAAGGTGTGACTTCTGATGGGCGATCAAAGCCAAACAAGCGCCAGATCATTGCGCTGAGAAGCTGCGGATAGTTGGATTCCTGGGCAATATAGGCCGTTCCATCGGGGGAGCTGAATTCCAACGCCAGAGAATAATAGCGCCTTGCGATGGCATAGGCCTCATCGCACCACAGAGTGTCGTCTTTCCAAGCTGTTTTCAGACCCTCGCAGATGCCGATTTCCTCCCAGTGCGTGAAGGGAAAGAGGGCCGGGACGCCGTAAGCGCCGCAAGGATTGGCAGACTCCGGCAGCCGGTATCCAAGGAGACGGGCTGTATCATCATATACCAGTTCTTTGGGGGCGAACAGCGCCCCATACTCTTCGGTGGTCACCAGGAAGGGCTCCGGCACAAAGGTCCATGCTTCATAT
The DNA here is from genome assembly GCA_902476875.1 of uncultured Oscillibacter sp. Classification (GTDB taxonomy): domain Bacteria; phylum Bacillota; class Clostridia; order Oscillospirales; family Oscillospiraceae; genus Oscillibacter. Next base: position 3,705 of record CABSFC010000055.1, read on the forward strand.
GGTTTCCATTCGATTTTGCAGAGTTCGGCATCTGCCGGACTTTCCTGAAGCACGGACTCTTCCTGCCGGGCAGGCTCCTCGGGCGCGAGTGCTTCCTCCATGCCATCCTCCGCCGGGGCGGCGCAGGCGGCGAGACAGCTCAGGGCCAACAGCAGGGGGAGCATCCGCTTTTTCATTCCATCACGCCTTTCACAAGATGAATCAGAACAGCGCACTTTACAAGGGCCTCACGTTTTTCCTTCATTATAGCATGGGGAAACCCAGCGGTACAAGGGCTTTGGCGGATTTTCCATTGGTTTGATAGCGGTTTGCGGTTGTCTGGAGGAGAGCGTTGTAACGATGAGAGATGACAAAACTTAAAAGCTGTGGTATAATCCTCTGCGAATCGTGAAAAACACAGGGAGGACCGTATGGAGAACTATTTCGACATCAGTTTGACCGACGATCAGCTGCGGGCCATCAGTTCCATCGGCCTGGCCCATATCGGCGACGCGGTCTTTGAGATTTTGGTGCGCACCTGGCTGTGCGCCCACGGCAAGGCCACCGGAAAGGGCCTGCACCAGGCCACCATCCGGCTGGTGTGCGCCGAATCCCAGGCGGAGCGGGCCAGACGCATCCTGCCGCTGCTGGCGGAGGAGGAACTGGCCGTGTTCAAGCGGGGCCGCAACGCCCAGGTCCACACCGTCCCCGGCCACGCCAGCCGGGCGCAGTACGGCGAGGCCACGGCGCTGGAGGCGCTGCTGGGCTGGCTGTACCTGCGGGGGGAGCGGGCCCGCGTCAACGAATTGTTCTGTAAGATGATGGAGGAATGAGCCATGCCCCTGGATGCGGTATGTTTACAAGCCCTTGTGGAGGAGCTGCGGCCCCAGCTGCTGGGGCTGCGCATTGATAAGGTCCAGCAGCCAGCCCGGGACCAGGTGGTCCTGACGCTGCGGGGGAAACGCCTGCTGCTGAACGCCGGGGCCAACGCGCCCCGCATCCAGCTGACGGAGCTGACCCGGGACAATCCGGCGGAGCCGCCCATGTTCTGCATGCTGCTGCGCAAGCACCTGGTGGGCGCCCGGGTGGCGGAGATCACCCAGCCGCCTCTGGAGCGGCTGGTCCGGCTGGAGCTGGACGCCGCCGACGATTTCGGCCAGCCGGGCAGGCGGACGCTGGTGTTGGAGGCCATGGGTCGCCGCTCCAACCTGATCCTGCTGGACGGAGAGGGACGGATCATCGACTGCATGCGCCGGGTGGACGCGGATATGTCCGCCGCGCGGCAGGTGCTGCCGGGACTTTACTACGAACCGCCTGCCTCCGCCGGACGATTGCCGGTGACGGAGGAGACGGAAGCGGGCTTCCGGGCAAAGCTCTCCGCCGCCAATCCCGAGCGGCAGCTGGACGCCTTTCTGCTGGACAGCTACTTTGGCATATCTCCGCTGATGGCGCGGGAGCTGGCCTTCCGGACGGCGGGAGAGACGGACCGGCGCATCTTTGGGCTGGAGGAAGCCGGGGTGGACCGTTTCTGGCAGAAGATACAAGGATTTATAAGCGCTGTACAGGGAAATAACTTTACGCCGATATGCCTGAAGAGCGGGGGGCGTCCGGCGGAATTCGCCTGCCTGCCCATCACGCAGTACGGCGACGCCATGGAGACGGAGCGGTACGGCAGCTTCTCCGAGCTGCTGGACGTCTTCTACGAGGCCCGGGAGCGGCAGGAGCGGGCGCGGCAGCGGGGGGCGGACCTTCTCCGCACGGCCACCACCGCCCGGGACCGCCTGCGGCGAAAGCTGGCCCAGCAGGAGAAGGACTACGCCGCCACCCAGAACCGGGACGAGCTGCGGGTCTGCGGCGACCTGATCACCTCCAACCTCTACCGGATGGAGCGAGGGCAGAGCAGACTGATTTGTGAGAATTTTTACGACGAAGCCTGCGCGTCCGTGACGATCCAATTGGACCCGCTGCTGACGCCCCAGCAGAACGCCGCCAAGTACTACAAGCGCTACACCAAGGCGAAGACGGCTGAGAAGTACTTGCGGGAGCAGATGGACATCGCCCGGCGGGACCTGGAATATCTGGAGAGCGTGCTGGAGGAGATCGAGCACGCGGAGACGGAGCAGGACTTCACCGACATCCGCGGCGAGCTGAAGGACGCGGGCTTTCTGCGCGGGCAGGGGAAGGGCAAAAAGGAGCCGAAACGGACGGCGAAGCCCCGGGAGTTCCGCACCACCAGCGGCTTCCGGGTGCTGGTGGGCCGCAACAACCGCCAGAACGACAAGCTGACGTTGAAGGACGCGGACCACAGGGACCTGTGGCTCCACACCCAGAAGATCCACGGCTCCCATGTCATCCTCTGCACCGGGGGACAGCCGGTGGACGACGACACCCTTGTGGAGGCCGCCATGCTGGCGGCGTACTACTCCCGGGCCAGGGAGAGCGGCAACGTCCCCGTGGACTACACCCCGGTGAAGAACGTGAAAAAGCCCGCCGGGGCGCGGCCCGGCATGGTGGTCTACGCCGCCTGCCGGACGGTGAATGTCACGCCGGATGAGGCACTGGTCAAGCGGCTGCTGGTCAAGTGAAGCGCGTAGGGAAGCCCCGGGCAGGACCTCCTGCCCGGGGCTTTTTGCGTTTCTTGGGTTTTCACGGCCTTGCTTACTGGAACTTCTCAGCCGCGCAGAGGGGCCGGGATGTCAGCGTGTCCAGGAGATAGGCCTTGACCGCCGCGCCCGCCTCGCAGTCCACGGCCGCTTCCAGCGTTCCGCCGTTTGCCGCCAGCGTGCCCTCTCGGATGCTGACGCCGCACATGCGGCCGTCGGCGTCATAGGCCGCCAGGACCAGCCGGACGCGGGCCGCGTTTGTGGACCGGTTCTCCACCTGAACGGTTTTGCTGGTGGAGGTTCCGCCGGTCCCGGTCACCTCGAGGCTGAGGGGCGCGACTTCCACTGCCAGGGGGAAACCGCGGGTGCTGGGTTCGATGGGCTTATAAATGTCGTTGCCATCGTCATCCTTCCCGACAAACTCGCCCTCCAGGCGGACGATGCTGTATGCGTCTTCGCCGGATGCCGCAGTCACGCGGCAGAAGCCGTCGCCCACGTCTTCCACCGTGACGTTTTCGCCTCTGACCCAGTCGCTGTTGGTGTACTCGCAGACCCACTTTCCGGTTTTTTCATCATCATTATAATCGTATCTCAGCAGGTAGAACACAACGTCCGCACTGATGCCGGAGGTCAGGGTCAGGGTGCTGTGGAGCTGATCCTTGTAGGTGTCGTAATCCACATCCCACGATTCAGCGGATTCATCAGAAAGAAGTTCGTCACTGTAGAGCAGCTGCTCTGTTGGCTTGATCCAGATGCCCCGGCCGGTCAGTACCAAGCCATCGCGGTGATCTTCATTGGTGCCCAATATCTCAATATCAAAACTAAACGCGGGGGCTTCCACGGTGATTTTCCAGACGCCCTTAGTCTCGGTCTCTGTCCAGGAGATGCCGCTGTCCTGATCGTTCTGATAGATGATGTTCAGCCCCAGATCCCAGTTCTCATGCTCCTGCATGAACCACACATCCGGATTGACGCACAGGTAGAACACGTTCTCGCCGAGGGGAGAGTAATCCCAGTGATCCAGGAAGGTCTCCGTCGAGACCGCAGGGCTGCTGTAATAGCCTGCGTCCGGCAGATGGATGTATACAGGCAGGGAGTAGCCTCCATAGGAGACGGAGTATTCCTCGTTCCATTTTGTATCGTTTGCCTTCAGGTACATTCTGTCCAGATTTTCGCTGTCGTTCTCGTCAGGCCCATAAGCAAGCCCCTCGGAGAAATCGAGCTGTTCGGAAACAATGGGTGAATAAATCCACGCCTGTTTATCTGCGTCATAGTCCATCAGGAAGAACGTCAGATCGTACCAGTCAAAGGGGGTCATATGGATTTCATCGGAATAATCGTTATTCTCCGCGTCCCAGCAGGCCGCCAGGTGGGCATAGTACAATTCGCCGCCCCGGTCCAGGCCCTCCGGCACAGCGGGATTGGCTCCAAAGAACGCCACGTCGCCTTCGACCCAGCCGCCGTTCTCAAGCGTCAGCGTGCCGCCCTCCTGGACGATCAGGTTGCCCTTCGTGCTGTCCTCGGAGCGCAGGATATATATCTCTCTGTCCACCGCCAGCACGGCGCCCTTGCTGATGGTCAGGTTTCCGTTATTCATGGACAGCGAGCTTTCGTTTTCCACATTGCCGCCCACAGTCACCCTGGCGCCCTCTTCAAGCGTCAGGTCGCCGTTTTCCACATGCAGCTTGTTGTATTCAGGGTCGTTCATCGTAAGCGTGGCCTGCTCACCGACGGTCAGGTTGCTGCCGTTCATTACCCAGAGCTGCGCCAGGGAGACATCTCCGGTCAGGGTCACGTCCGCGCCGAACACGGCAGTGTACAGGGCGCCGCGTGTTGTGTCTTTCATCACGGCGGTCAGATTCTCCGGCATGGAGCCGTAGAGAGTGCGGAATACGGTTTTTTCCTGCGCATCGTACCACAGCAGATACGCCGCCATGCCTTCGGCGACATGGGTCCACATATTACCGCTGTCCTCATAGTAGAATTCAGGGCCGGACACATTGCTGGTCATCACCGCGCCGGGGTCCAGCTTCAAACTGGCGCCGTCCGCGACGGCGATAGGCTTGTCGGTTACCAGCGGATGATCGCTGTTGTGAGTGCCCGGGATCACGACCTCGCCCGTGATCCGGATTTTTGCCACGCTTTCGTTATTGAGCGCCGCTATGAACTGCTCATAGTTCGAAACATCTTCCGCTCCTTCGAAGTTGGTCACCCGAACCGTCAGGGGAAGGCCGCGTTCGGTGTTCTCTAGGATCGTATACTCACCATTGACCCATTCACCGCCCAAATGGCCGATGGAATAGGTCCCGGCATTGCGTGTTTCCACCGTGCAGGCCGCGCTGTTTTCCGCCTGAGTCACCGTGATGCCATCGTCCCACCAGATACTGCCGGAATCAGTGTACTCGCAGACCCACTTTCCGGTCTCGGTTTCACCGTCGTAATCGTATCTCAGCAGGTAGAACACAACGTCCTTGCTGCTGCCGGGGCTCAGGGTCAGGGTGTCGGAGATTTCCCCCTGGATGTCCTCGCTGAAAACGACGTCGGAGAAGTCCTCCGACAGGCGTGCATCGCTGCAGACCAGCTGCTCGTCCGCCTCGCCGATCCAGATGCCGTTGCTGATCGTGGCCACAGTCTCTTCATCCTGCATCACCTGGAGTTCATACTCCGCGGAAAAATGGCAGTCCGTAACGGTGATTTCCCAGACGCCTTGCTGGCCCTCGACCGCTTCAGCGGAGATTTTGTCCCCGTTCCCATTCTTGAGAGTGAGAGTGCCGAGCGAATAAGTCGAGTCCTTCATGAACCATTCGTCCGGATTGACGCACAGGTAGAATACGTTATCGGAGATAGGAGAGTAGTCCCAGCCGTTGATGTAGGTCTCCGTGCTGACCTCCGGCTCTCTGTAATAGCCGATATCCGGCAGCTGGGAATACACGGGCAGGGAATAAATGGTGCCGTCCTCTGTATAAGTAATATTGTGGGCTGGATCCCAATCCGTACCGGTCAGGAACATCCTTTCGCTGTCTTCGCGCTGGAGGTATTCAAGTCCGTCGAAATCGAGGCTTTCCGCAGAGAGAATTTCATACGTCCATCCGTCCCCGGGTCCTTCAGCGGCGGACTGATACCGCATCATGGCGAAAACGATGTCGTACTCGTCCAGCGGGGTCATCCAGATATCGTCGCTATGGTCTCCCAGGTTTTGAACGACAGTTCCGTCCTCGCCATACCAGAGGGCCACCAGGTGGGTGTAATAGGCATTGTCATTCCACTCCAGGCGCTCCGGGATCTGAGGGTCAGCGCCAAAGAATTCCACGTCGCCGTTGACCCAGGCGGCGCCGCTCTCCTCCTCAGAATAATCGTTAATGACCAGCTGGCCATTTTCTTTGACGATCAGCTTGCTGCCCTCGATAGGCATTCCAAATTCATGAGCCGTTACGGTGGTGCCGTCCGCGATGGTCAGGGCGCCCGCGCCGTCCTCATTCGTCAGCAGCACCAGCACGGTCGATGCTTCGATGCTGGTTTCCAGCGTCAGGTCGCCGCCGCAGAGGGCCACGAGGAAGAGGTCATAGCCCTCCATATTCAGATTTTCCAGCGCGGCCTCCCGGCTGCCGTACATCTTCCGCACACGGTTGGTTTCGCCCTCTGCTTCCTTTGTAAAGTGCAGGAACGCCCCCATGTTCTGCCAGTAGTTGGCGTATTCCATTTCGGCAGAGGTGCCCGTGGTTTCCACGGTCAGGACACGGCCGTTGGCAATGGTCAAAGTCCCGTAGACCGCCAGCTCCTTGGTCAGGGTAATGTTCTCGGTCACTTCGATCGTGGACTGGTCGCCCACAACGATCATGGTAACAAAATCGTTGGTTTGCGCGTTTTTCAGGCCCTCCAGGGTGAAAACGGTGGCGGTGCCGTCACTCTCTACGATGTATCCCTCGCCCTCTGTATAAAGGCTGTATTTGGCGGTGACGACGGGGATGGTGTCAAGGCCGATCGACGTATTCTCTTTTACCGCGATGGCCTTGACGGTCGTCGTCCCGGTGATGGTGAACGGGCCGGTGTATGCAGTGCTGCTGGTGGTCGGATCAGATCCGTCGGTGGTGTAATAGACCGTCATGCCGCTGGGCGCTGTGATCGTGATGTCCAGCTGATCTCCAGAGTACATCCCGGCGGCGGGGGAGAAGGTGGGCACGGCGGGCTGAACAGCACTGCTCCATGCTTCCAGCTCGCTCCCGATGCCGGGCGCGCCGGAGTTGGTGTGGATCTCGTTTGCGGAATCCGTCGCAAGTCCCCGGGCGATGAGGAAGGTAAGGGTGTCGTCATACCAATTGTCGTCCAGCAGAGTGACCTCGCCCAAACTGGCCAGGGACACCGCCGCCTCGCCGCCGCTTTCGCCGCCGGCCTCCCGCTCGATATATTGGATGATGCGGGAAAGGATAGCGGCCGTCTGCTGTTTGGTCACGGGGTCATGGGGGTGGAAGTACCCGTCGGCGTAGCCCACGATAACGGGATGATCACCATCATAAATCAGGTTGTTGAAGAGAGTGATCACCGCCCGCTGATCTTCTGTACAGTCAGAGATGTCCGTGAAAGTCGAGGTCGTATATGTATAGAGGTCGGGGAGCGCGTCTTTGTATGCCTCGTAGAAGATCGCGGCCATCTCCGCACGGGAGACGCCGCCGGAGGCGGCGATATCGCCAATATTAGTAGCCGCATTATACGCATAAAGCCATGCCTGGACCTCCTCCGCCATCACAGGGGCATTTGGGCGGAAATCCTCTTCAGCATTTTCAAGGATGCCCAAGGCGTACAGGCAGTTGATCGCGGCTGTCGCCCAAGTCGGGATATCGCCCTGGTCCGTGTAGAGGAGGGTCACCGGCGTATTGTTGCTCAGGCACCCGGTGGCGCGCCAGAGGACCACCGCCGCCTGGACGCGGGTGGCGGGCCCTTCGGGGCGGAACTCTCCGGGGGCGACTCCGCTCAGGACCCGGGCCTGGGCCATTTTGGCGATCGCTGCACTCTGCGCAGAGGTGCAGTCCGCAATATCGCCAAAGGTTACTTCATCCTGCCCGACAGCGGCATCATCAATATTCTGCCGCAGCCGTTCGTCCGCGTAGATCATCTCCGCCAGCTCCGCGCGGGTGAGGGCGCTGGGGTCCGGGTCATCGCCCCCGCCGCTGGGCACGCGGTCGAGCCATTTCAGAAGATATCTCGCTTTTGTATAGTCATGCGGCTTGAAACCGTCAGAGCCTGCCTTGACGTCGTCCCCGGTCAGAATCTCCTGGGCGACAAGGGAATCAAACGCCGCGGAAAGCCCGTCGTCCGCCGCAGAGTTGCCGGTGATGCTGTCAACATCGCCGAACCATGTCTGCTTCTCAGCGGTTTGGTCCATACCTGTTGCGCGCCAGATGGCTACCACTGCTTCATAGCGCATCACGGCGCCGCCGGGATGAAAGGTGACCGTATCCCCATCCTTGGATCCGCTCAGGATGTTCGCTTTGACCAGGGCATAGATCGCGGTCTGGTATTCGCCATAAAACTCCGAAATTTCATCAGCGTCGGCAAACACAGGTTCCGCGTTTCCTTCGGCGGATTCGGTAATACGCGCGTTCAACGCCGGATTGTCATAGAGCATCCCCGCCAGCTCCGCGCGGGTGATCACTCTGCCGTCCGTCGCAAGATCGATCCAATCCGAAACGGTCTCGGCCTGAGCCGGGTCGCCCGGGCTGAAACAACCATCGCCGCCCACAGCGTCTCCTGAAGATAAAATCCACCTGGCAACAAGATAGTTGACGGCATCCACCGCATCCGGATTGTTAGAGGGAATATCCGTGAAAATGTCCTGCTCCGCTGTGGGTGCGGGCCGCCCAAGCGCGCGCCAGAGGACCACGGCCGCCTGCAAACGGGTTGTGGAATCATTGGGGTCAAAATTTCCTGTATCGCCTTTCCCCAGCAGGATTCCAGCCCTGGCCAGGGCATAGATCGCGTCCGCATGCCCGGAGGCCCGAATAGCTTCGACGTCAGAGAAAGACGGTGTATCCCCAGTGAATTCGTCAATATACGCTCTCAGCGTCGGATTCGCATAGATCAAGCCCGCCAGCTCGGCGCGGGTAAGGCTGTCCGTCGCCGGCGGCTCTTCCGTCTCCGTACCGGAGCCCGTGGAGCCACCCGTCTCTGTGGCTCCCACTTCCGCCAGCGTGACCTCGCCGTCCGCGGGGTCCCCGGCTGCCGTGGGAGGCGCCTCTTCCGCGGGGGCCTCCGCCGGCTCCTCGACGGGGACAGGCTCCTCCTCCGGGAGGTCCTCCTCCGCCAGCGCGGCCGCGGGCAGCAGGCTCACCAGCAGGACGGCGCCCATCAGGCCCGCCAACCATCTCTTTGCGCGTTTCATATTCGTTTCCTCCGTTTCATGTTTGCTCCCAGATCCTTAATCACAGTGGAATGAAAGAAATGAAAGAAATGTGTATACAATTTATATATTAGCATTTCTTTACAGCAAACACAAGGTAAATCCGGACCTTTGCCCACAAAAATCCGGCGGGAGGCAAGGAAGCCGCGGCTGCTTTTTGCCAAAGTTCCGAAAAGACAAACAGGCGCTTTTTGTGCGAATCCACGGTTGCAAAACAGGGCGGAAGGACTAAAATATAGGGCCAAGAAGATGGGTAATCGATTGCGGACGGCCGGAGGCCGTCTAGTTTATAAGAGGTGATTTGCATGTCCTATCATTATCTGTTGGATATTGCCCTGATCCTGCTGAGCACGAAACTCCTGGGCATCCTGACCCGGAGATTCCAGATGCCCCAGGTGGTGGGCGCTCTGCTGGCGGGTCTGATCCTGGGTCCGGCCATGCTGGACGTCCTGACAGAGACGGAATTTTTAACCCAGCTCAGCGAACTGGGCGTGATCGTGCTGATGTTCTCCGCCGGCATGGGGACCGACCTCCAGGAACTGAAGCACAGCGGCAGGGCCGGCTTTCTGGTGGCGCTGCTGGGCGTGCTGGTACCCCTGGCCATGGGTACCGGCCTCGCCTGGATCGCGGGACGGACGGGGATGATCGAAAGCACCGGCTTTTTGGAGGACGTGTTCGTCGGCACGGTACTGACGGCCACCTCCGTCAGCATCACAGTGGAGACCCTGAAGGAGCTTGGAAAGCTGGAGACCAAGGCGGGCAACACCATCCTGGCGGCGGCGCTGATCGACGATGTACTGGGCCTGATCTCCCTGACGCTGGTCAGCAGCGTGGCCGGCGGCGGGGAGAGCGTTCTGTCGGTGCTGGTGAAGATCCTGCTGTTCTTTGTCTTCTCCGGCGCCGTGGGCTACGGCGCCAACCGCCTCTTCCGCTGGATGATGGCGCGGGCCCACGAGCGGAATCTCCGCCGCTATCCGGTGCTGGCCTTTGTCCTGTGTCTTGTGATGGCCTATTGCGCGGAGGAGTTTTTCGCCGTGGCCGACATCACCGGCGCCTATGTGGCGGGCCTGGTGATCGCCCGCACCCCGAAAGCCACCTACATCCAGTCCAAATACGAGCCGCTGGGCTATCTGCTGCTGACGCCGGTGTTTTTCGCCGGCATTGGCATCAATGTGCGGCTGACGGGCCTGAACGGCAGTCTGGTGGTTTTTGCCGCGCTGCTGCTGTTGGTCTCCGTGATTTCCAAGGTGGTGGGCTGCGGCCTGGGCGCGAAGCTGTGCCATTATACCAATCAGGAGTGTGTGCAGGTGGGCGTGGGCATGGTCTGCCGGGGCGAGGTGGCCCTGATCGTGGCCAACCGGGGACTGGCTCTGGGCGTGTTGTCCGCCTCCTTGATGACCCCGGTGATCATCACGGTCATCGGCGGCACGATTTTGACGCCGATCCTGTTGAAACTGGTATTCCGCAGCCGGCTGGAGACCTCCATGCAGGAGAACAGTCTCGCCGACCACTACCGGGAGGTGGAGCAGCTGGATATTGTTTCCGCCAAGCTGCTGGAGCAGAACAGGAAGCTGATGCGGAAAAAGGAGAGCTGAACATGACGGAAGGAGGGACGCCTGAAAGCGTCCCTCCCCGTCTGTATTGCCGTCAGGCCATGTGAGGCGACTGGCCGGTCGCTTCCTCCCGGCGAAACAGCAGCGTGATACACCACAGGCCCGCCAGCCCCACCAGCGCGTAGATGACGCGGGACAGCACGGCCATCTGGCCGCCGCACAGAAACGCCACCGTGTCAAAGCCGAACAGGCCGATACCGCCCCAGTTCAGGGCGCCGATGATGGTCAGGACCAGCGCGATCTTGTCGATTACCATGGATCAACCTCCATTCATGCCCATATAAGGGATTTGCCCATAGATTGTCCGCTTTCGCGGAAACTATGCGGCGGGAAAGGGCGACCTTTTCGGGGGATTTAGCCAAAATGGGATTGAAAGCGGCGACGGATTATTGTATAATAAAGCCGGAAATTTTTAAAATGGCTTTTCACGCCGCGCTGAAAAGCCTCGCCGGACCCGCTGCTGGGCCGTGGCGCGGAGCGCGTAAAAACTGCCGAAAACAGGGGGAATTTTCATGAATATTGTATGCCTGGACATGGAGGGCGTCCTGGTGCCCGAAATCTGGATCGCGTTCTCCGAGGCCAGCGGAATTCCGGAGCTGAAGCGCACCACCCGGGACGAGCCGGACTACGACAAGCTGATGCGCTGGCGGCTGGGCATCCTGAAAGAGCACGGCCTGGGCCTGAAGGAGATCCAGGCCACCATCGCCAAGATCGACCCGCTGCCCGGCGCCAAGGAGTTTCTGGACGAGCTGCGCTCCCTTACCCAGGTCATCATCCTCAGCGACACCTTTGAGGAGTTTGCCAAGCCTCTGATGAAAAAGCTGGGCTGGCCTACCATTTTCTGCAACTCCCTGGAGGTGGCGGAGAGCGGAGAGATTACCGGTTTCAGGATGCGCTGCCCCCAGTCCAAGCTGACCACGGTGAAAGCGCTGCAGTCCATCGGGTATGACACCATCGCCAGCGGCGACAGCTACAACGACTTAGGGATGATCCAGGCCAGCAAGGCCGGCTTCCTGTTCAAGAGCACGGACAAGATCAAGGCCGACCATCCCGAGCTGCCCGCCTACGAGGAGTTCGGCGACCTGCTGGCGGCCATCAAGGCGGCGCTGTAAGGGCCGGAAAATCTGACAAGAACAACAGAAGTTCCGTAAATAAAATTTGAAGGGAGACGCCATATGAACGCAAAATTCCAGAAACTGGGTTTCTATCCCGCCGACATCCTTCTGCCAAAGGACGCGGACATGACCAAATGGGCCGTGGTGGCCTGCGATCAGTTCACCTCCCAGCCGGAGTACTGGCAGGCGGTGGAGGAGACCGTGGGCGGCGCGGCCTCCACGCTGCGGATGATTTTGCCGGAGGCCAGATTGAATGACCCCAATGTGGACGAACACATCGCCGGCATCAACGCGGCCATGGAGCGGTATCTGGACGACGGCGTCTTCCAGACGCTGCCCGGCTCCCTGATCTACATCGAGCGCACCCAGTCCGACGGCAGGGTCCGCCACGGTCTGATCGGCATGGTGGACCTGGACCAGTATGACTTCACCCCCGGCAGCGGCGCCCTGATCCGCGCCACCGAGGGCACGGTCCTCTCCCGTATCCCGCCCCGGGTCCGAGTGCGGCAGGACGCCCCCATTGAGCTGCCCCACGTCATGCTGCTGATCGACGACCCGGACCGCACCGTCATCGAGCCCATGGCCGCCCAGAGCGCCGCCATGGAGAAGCTCTATGACTTCGACCTCCAGCAGGGCGGCGGCCACCTGACGGGCTGGAAGCTGTCCGACGCCCAGATGGACGCCGCGGCGGACGCCCTGGGGGGCCTTTGCAGCGAGGATTCCATGGAGAAGAAGTACGGCATGCGCGGCGTGGCCCCGCTGTTGTTCGCCGTGGGCGACGGCAACCACTCCCTGGCTACCGCCAAGCAGTGCTACGAGAACCTGAAGAAGGTCACGCCGAAGAGCGAGTGGGCCAGCCTGCCCGCCCGGTACGCCCTGGTGGAGGTGGTGAACAACCACGACGACGCCCTCCAGTTTGAGCCCATCCACCGCGTCGTCTTCGGCGTGGAGCCGGAGAAGATGCTGGAGGCTTTCCTGGCGTTCTATCCCGGCGCCCACGAGGGCCGGGGCGAGGGCCACACCATCGCCTACACCTGCGCGGGCCGCGCCGGCTTCATCACCGTCCCCGACCCCAAGGTCCAGCTGGCGGTGGGCACCCTCCAGGCGTTCATCGACGCGTACATCAAGGAGCACGGCGGCGAGGTGGACTACATCCACGGCGACGAGGTCACCGACGAGCTGGGCGCCAAGCCCGGCAACATCGGCTTCAAGCTGCCCGCCATGGGCAAGGAGCAACTGTTCAAGACCGTCATGGCCGACGGTGTGCTGCCCCGCAAGACCTTCTCCATGGGCCACGCCCAGGACAAGCGGTACTATGTGGAGGTCCGGAGAATCAAATAAGGTAAAAAAATACGGCCCGGACTGTGATTTTTCACAGTCCGGGCTTTTCTTTTTCGGAAAACTGTGATATCATATAGACAAGAAAGGACGGCGTTGGAACGGGGAAACTTGGCGATATTGACCAAGTATGGAGAAAAGGAGTAACAAGATGGCGGCTCTGATTCAAAACGCCATGTATCTGGGCGGGAGCATGGTGGTTTTCGGCCTGTTGGTCCTGCCCGTCCTGTTTCTGTCGGCGATTAGCGCGCTCTATATCGCCGTGGAGGCCATCCAGTCTTTCAGAGAGCGACGCGGCCTGATCTGAACGCGTCTGCAAACCGGCGCC
>CABSFC010000056.1 GCA_902476875.1 uncultured Oscillibacter sp.
GCCCACCCCCACGGGCTGATCTGCGCCACTTCTTTGTTCGGCCTGCGGGCCGGGACGGGAGAAAAACGCATGGGGAAAATTGTGTTTTCGGGTTGCAATTTTCGACAAACTGGGTTATAATAAACTTAACCCGAATAGGAGGTTGCAACGTGAAAGAATTGGGTAAACGGTTAAAAGCCCTGCGGGAGAGTATCGGCATTTCACAAGTAAAAATGGCGGAGGCCATCGGCTCTACACAGTCCAGCGTCAACCGCTACGAAAACGGCCAGTCCACCCCGCCTGTGGAGTTGTTCCGCCGCTATGCGGATTACTTTGATGTGTCGCTGGATTATATCTTTGCCCGGACGGATAAGCCCCAAGGGGTGACATACGAGTTTAAGCCCAAGGCCGCCCCGGAGCGTGAGGAAATGCGCCGCTTCATTGAAATGTGCTTTGACCCACATTCCCCCATGAATGAGAAGTTGAAAGAAACCCTGCTGCGCATGATGGAGGATGGAGAATGAAGGTTCCATACGAAAAAGAAGTCTCTGCAATAAAAGACTGGGCACATCGCTCCAATGCTCAACTTTCAACAGGAGTATTACCAGCATTTTTACAAACCGAATGTTGGCAAATCCGAAATGATTTGCAGACGATTTCAACAAATATTCAGTATGAATACCCGTTTTATAGCCGTGAATTATTGGTGATAAAGGATATACTTTTTTCTTATTCCCAGCCTCCTTATGGTGCAATGACGTTGAACCCAGCCGCATTTGGAGAACTTTTCATAATTATCAAACACATTTCTTCGGAACCGATAGATACTCGGTTTTGGCAGGATATTCACCCCCGAATCACCGCTATCTCAAAAGGGCTGTTTTGTGACGGTCATTTTGCCGCCGCCTGCGAAAGCGCCATTAAAGAAGTTGAAACTCGAATGCGAGAGCTGTTTAAGGCAGGCAAACCGAACTCTGTCGTTCCTAAGGACGCAGCGGGACTAATCGGCGCACTGTTGTCTGACAATGGATTTTATCAATTTTGCGATACATCAGAAATAAGCGGAGCAAATTTCCGTAAAGGTGTTAAATCCATCTTTGAGGGCGCTTTTATGGCTTACCGAAATCCCTCTATGCACGCAAATCTAACTTGCTCACAAAGAGAAGCTTTTGAACGGATTGTGCAGGCAAGTCAAATGATGGGCATTTTAACAAGCGGCGAGGTGAGAACATGAAAGCAGTTATTTACGCCCGCTATTCCTCCGACAACCAGCGTGAGGAAAGCATTGAGGGCCAAATCCGGGAGTGTACTGCCTTTGCCGAAAAAAACGACATCACCATCTTGCGCCACTACATAGACCGGGCCTTTTCCGCCAAGACGGACAACCGCCCGGAATTTCAGAACATGATTAAGGACAGCGGCAAGCGCCTGTTCGATATGATACTCGTCTGGAAGCTGGACAGGTTTGCCCGCAACCGCTACGACAGCGCCCGCTACAAGGCGGCCTTGAAAAAGAACGGTGTTAAGGTTGTGTCCGCCACCGAGGTTATTTCCGACGGGGCCGAGGGCATCATTCTGGAAAGTGTGCTGGAGGGGTACGCCGAATACTACTCCGCCGACCTGTCCGAGAAGGTAGTCCGGGGCATGACGGAGAACGCCCTGAAATCCAAATACAACGGCGGCACCCTGCCGATTGGCTACCAGATCGACAGCGAGCAGACTTTCCAGCTTGACCCGCTGACCGCCCCCTTTGTGCGGGAGGCATTCCAGCGGTATGACGAGGGGGCCACCATGACCCAGATACGGGATTGGCTCAACGAGCAGGGCGTGAAGAATACACGGGGCCAGAAGCTGACCTACAACAGCGTCCAGCACCTTTTGAACAACCGCCGCTATATCGGGGAGTACACCTACCGGGATATTGTGGTGCCAGGCGGTATCCCCGCCATTGTCCCCCAAGACCTCTTTGACCGGGTGCAGGAGAAGCTGGCAAAGAACAAAAAGGCCCCAGCCCGCCACAAGGCCGAGGACGATTACCTGCTGACAACCAAGCTGTTCTGCGGCTACTGCGGGGCCTACCTCTGCGGCGAGAGCGGCACCAGCCATACGGGGAATACCCACCGCTATTACAAGTGCGTGTCCGTGAAAAAGAAGCGGCAGGAGTGCCACAAGAAGTCTGTACGCAAGGAATGGATTGAGGATTTGGTGGTCAGCGAAACCATGAAAATGGTAATGGACGATAAGGCCATTGAAGCCATTGTGTCCATGCTGATGGATTTGCAGGACAGGGAGAATGTGAACCTGCCGCTCTATGAACAGCAGTTACGGGAGGCGGACACGGCCATTCAAAACCTGCTGAACGCCATCCAGCAGGGTATCTTGACCAAGTCCACGAAGGGCCGACTGGAAGAGCTGGAAACCACCAAGGAGGAACTGGAAACCAAGATTGCCTGTGAGAAGCTGGCAAAGCCCAAGGTCAGCGCCGAGTTTATGACCTTCTGGCTTCACCGTTTCCGCAAGCTGGATGTGCGGCAGAAGTCCCACAGGAAGATGTTGATTGATACTTTTGTCAACGCCATTTTCCTGTATGATGACAAGATGGTGATTACTTTCAACTACAAGGACGGAACGGACACCATTACTTTTGATGATCTCAAAACCGCATTGGCTGATAAGAAAACCGGTTCGGATTTGGATTGCTTAACTGCACCAAAAGAAAGAGACAGGCATAGCCTGTCTTTTTCTTTTGGTGCTTTCCCGCTTTTGCCGCAGGCAAAAGCGGGCCGCTGCGGCGGGCTGATCCAAATCGTGCGGGGAAACCTTGCGGTTTCCCCGCACACACCCATTCCCTCCGAAAACCGCAGGTCCGCATGGCTCTGCCTGAGACGCCGGGCTGAAACCCGTTCCTAGCGGGCTTTCGCCTGCGCGATTCGCCCGATCAGGGCGCCCAGCAGACCGCAGACGGCGGCGGGGAGCAGCCAGCCGAAGCCCATGGCCGCCAGGGGGAGCCGCTTCAAAAAGTCCAGCGGTACGCCGAAGTCCGCCGCCACCGTCAACGCGCTGAAAATCAGAGCGCCCAGCGCCGCCATGCGGAACACCCAGTCGGAGCGGATGCGCCTGCCGAAGAGGGCCAGGACGATCAGCACCAGAGTGGGCGGGTAGACGATGTTCAGGATGGGGGCGGCGATGGAGACGATCTGATCCAGGCCGAAGTTGGAGGTCACGGCGCTGAACACGCAGATGACCGCCACCAGACAGGCGTAGGAGACGCGCCCCCCGGAGAGCTTGGAGAAATAGGACGCGGCGGAGCTGACCAGGGCCGCGGCGGTGGTGACGCAGGCCAGCGCCACCACCACGGAGAACAGGACGACGCCGGGGTACCCCATCAGATTCCGCACGATGGCCACCACCAGGTAGGTGCGCAGCACGGTCAGATCAAAGTAGATGGAGGTGGTGACGCCCAGGTATGTCAGCCCCAGGTACACCACCAGCAGCGCCGCGCCCGCCACCACGCCGGCGCCCGCCACCATGCGGAACTGGTCCCCGGGGTCGGTGTGGCCCTTGTCCCGGGCGCTTTTCAGCACGATGATGCCGAACACCAGCGCCGCCAGCACGTCCATGGTCTGATAGCCCGCCTCGATGCCGGTGAAAGGCACGTTGTCCACCGGCACATCGTTCGGCACCGGTCCGATGGGGTCCGCCACGCCCTTGACGATCAGGACCAGCAGGCCGACGAGCAGCGCGGGGGTCAGCACCTTGCCCACGATGTCCACCACGGCGGCCTCTTTCAGGCACAGCAGCAGAATCAGCAGGAAGAACAGCGCGGAGAACAGCACCGGGCTGAAGCCAGAGACCAGCGGGGCCAGGGCCATCTCATAGGTGGTGGCCGCCGTCCGGGGAATGGCCAGCATGGGGCCGATGCACAGCACGATGGCGCTCATCAACACCGTGGAGGGCAGCCGGCCTATCCGGCCGATGACGCCGTCGGAGCCGCCGCCCCGCAAAACGGCGAACAGCGCCAGCAGGGCCAGGCCGATGTCCGCCACATAGTAGCAGAGAAAGCCCAAAAACCACTGAGCGCCGCAGCTCAGGCCCAGGTAGGGCGGGAAGATCACGTTGCCCGCGCCGAAGAACATGGAGAACAGGGCGAAGCCGATGACAAACATATCCTTTTGCGTATGCCGCATGAAAAGCCACCTTTCTGAAGCGCCGCCGGTTGACAACGCGCGGGCATGTTGTATGATGGTAGTATTATACGGGGACACCCGGCGGAATGTCAACGAGCTGGGGGCCGGGGCGGCCCTCCCGCTTTGAAAATTTTGCGGAAAAGGCGGGAACTTTTTCAGCGCGGCCGCGTCTAAAGAGAGGAACCCGCGGCGGCCCGCCGGACCGCCCGGAAGAACGGATGAAAAGGAGAACCTGATCATGAAAAAAAGACTGCTTGCCCTGCTGCTGGCCCTGGCCATGACGGCGATGCTGGCCGCCTGCGGCGGCAAACAGGCCCCCGTGGAGGGAGAGACGCCCGGAGAGGATATCGAGGCGGCGGAGCCTGAGGAGGACGGCGCGGAGGACGCCCCCGAGGCGGACGCGGACAGCGGCGATCCGGAGCCGGAGACCGGCAGCGGCGCCGCCGACCCCGCCCGAAAGCCGGAGGCCGCGCCGGTGCAGAAGCCCGCGGAGCTGCCGGCGGACAGCCAGAGCAAGCCCGCCGACGGGGTGGACCTGGCGGCGTTTTACGAGACGCTGTCCGCCGGGGAGGACTGGCCCGCCATGACGCGGGCGGAGGGCGAGGTCCTGGACGCGTTCTACCCCGGCCTCTCCGGCATTGCCACCGACCAGTGCGCGGTGTACACCGCCATGATCTCCGCCACCGTGGGCGAGATCGCCCTGGTGGAGGCGCGGAGCGCCGACGATGTCCAGAAGGTGAAGGACATCTTCCAGGCCCGCGTCGATTACCAGGTGGGCGACGACGAGAACCCCGGCGGCGCCTGGTACCCCCAGACCATTGAGGGCTGGAAGAACGGCTCCCGCATCGTCTCCAACGGCAATTTCGTGATGCTGGTGGCCCTGAGCGACGGGGCCGACGGCGTTGTGGCGGCCTTTGACGCGCTGTTTGCTTAAGTATATGCAAAGCGGAGGACTTTCAAAGAAAGTCCTCCGCTTTTCTTTTCGGGCGCCCTCAGATTTTGACCAGCTCGTATTCCCGGCTGCCCAGGCCCAGCTTTTCCGCATGGTCCAGGCAGACCTCCCACTCGGTGTCCGGGTGGACCTTCCGGAAGAAGTCGCCCTCGTTGCAGGCGCACTCCCTGTCGAACAGCACGGAGCCGGGAACGGCGGTCTGGGCCAGCACCGCGTCGGCGCAGGCCTGGTCCAGAGCCACGGGGTCGAAGGAGGCGAACATGCCCACGTTGGGGACGATGGGCACGTCGTTTTCCCCGTGGCAGTCGCAGTTGGGGGACACGTCCAGCACCAGGGACACGTGGAAGCAGGGGCGGCCATCCACCACCGCCTTGGTGTACTCGGCGATCTTCTTGTTCAAAACGGCGGGGGCCTCGTCGTACAGGCACTGGATGGCGTCCTTGGGGCACACGGCAAGGCACCGGGCGCAGCCCACGCACTTGTTCGTGTCGATGCTGGCCTTGCCGTCGGCGCCGAACCGGGGCGCGCCGTGGGCGCAGATCTTGGCGCAGGCCCGGCAGCCGACGCACTTCTTCTGCTTGACGAAGGGCTTGCCGGAGTTGTGCTGCTCCATCTTGCCCGCCCGGGAGCCGCAGCCCATGCCGATGTTTTTCAGCGTGCCGCCCATGCCGGCCTGCTCGTGGCCCTTGAAGTGGGTCAGGGAGATGAACACGTCCGCGTCCATGACGGCCCGGCCGATCTTGGCGGCTTTGACATACTCGCCGCCCTGGACGGGGACCTCCACCTCGTCGTTGCCCTTCAGGCCGTCGGCAATGATGACGTGGCAGCCGGTGTTGTAGGGATTGAAGCCGTTCTGATAGGCGGACTCAATGTGGTCCAGGGCGTTCTTCCGCCCGCCGATGTACAGCGTGTTGCAGTCCGTCAGGAAGGGCCTGCCGCCCTGGCTCTTCACCAGGTCCGCCACCGCCCTGGCCCAGTTGGGCCGCAGGTAGGCCAGGTTCCCCGGCTCGCCGAAGTGCATCTTGATGGCGACGAATTTGTCCTCCATGTCGATGTCGCCAAAGCCCGCGGTCATCATCAGCCGGGCCAGCTTCTGGGGCAGGTTCTCCCGCCAGCTGGGACAGCGGAAGTCCGCGAAATAGACTTTTGATCGTTCGGACATGTCATATCTCCTTTTCTTTCCCTCAATTTCCTCAAAGCGGGAGGCGCGGTCCGCCTCCGCGTGTTTACTCGTCCAGGTCCACGGAGATGTTGTCGGTGCCGTGCTCGTCAAATTCGGACAGATAGGCGTCGATGCGGTCCATCAGGGCGCCGTAGTTCTCCCGGGTCAGGGGCTCGCCGTCCATGTCCCGCAGGGCCAGCTCCTCCGCCAGGATCTCATAGAACACCACGTCCTCGTAATTCTCGATGGCCTCGTGGATGCCGCCGTCGGCAAAGGCCCGGGAAGGGATCAGATCGCCCCGGTACATCTCCACCAGCTTGCCCATCCTGTGCTGGAGGCAGTGGGAGAACACCAGGCTCTCCACCTGGTCGTACTCCTGGATGCGGTCGTTCTCCCGGGTGGAGTTCATCACCCAGTTTCCTATGTACACAAGGTCCAGCAGATAGCGGTACTGCTGCTCCGTCAACTCGATCTTCATATGGGCGCACCTCCCAGACAGTTTGTACAGTGAATACTATTATAACAAAGTCCTGTACAAAATTCTATATAAAAAAGCGGGTAAAAAGACTAAAATCTGTCTTGCGGCAGGATACTTCTCATAGTATAATATATAACTCGATAACGCGAACGCGGACGCGCGCCGGGCGCGGACCGCGTCCGGAATTTCAGGAGGAGCAGGGAACAAGTATGGATATGCGGCCTATCGGCGTGTTCGACTCCGGCCTCGGCGGGCTGACGGCGGTGCGCTCGCTCCGGCAGATCCTGCCGGAGGAAAACCTCATCTACTTCGGCGATACCGCCCGGGTGCCCTACGGCGGCCGGGCCAGGGAGACCATTTTGAAGTACGCCCGGCAGGACGTGCGGTTCCTGCGCTCCTTCGACCTGAAGGCCATCGTCATCGCCTGCGGCACCGTGTCCACCACGTCGCTGGACACCCTCCAGGCGGAAAACGACCTGCCCATCGTGGGCGTGGTGGAGCCCACCTGCCGCCGGGCCCTGCTGGTGACGAAGAACAGGAAGGTGGGCATCATCGCCACCCTGGCCTCTATCCGCTCCGGGGCGTACGAGGCCGTCCTGCGGCGGCTGGACCAGTCCGTGGAGGTCATCGGCAAGCCCTGTCCGCTGTTCGTGCCGCTGGTGGAAAACGGCCGCATCCAGCGGGGGGACGTGGTCATCGAGACGGTGGCCCGGGAGTATCTGGAGCCGCTGAAGGCCACCGGCATCGACACCCTGATCCTGGGCTGCACCCATTATCCGCTGCTGACGGACATCGTGGCGGACATCATGGGCCCGGACGTGACCCTGGTCTCCGCCGGGGAGGAGTCCGCCTTTGAATTGAAGCGGATGCTGAAAGCCGCGGACCAGCGGGCGGACGAAGCCCATCAGGGCGGCGCGGAGTTCTACGTCAGCGACCAGCCGGAGGATTTTGAG
Source organism: uncultured Oscillibacter sp. (assembly GCA_902476875.1). Taxonomy (GTDB): domain Bacteria; phylum Bacillota; class Clostridia; order Oscillospirales; family Oscillospiraceae; genus Oscillibacter. The sequence continues at coordinate 7,712 of CABSFC010000056.1, forward strand.
CGCATCGCGTCGGTATTTTTACGGGAGGACCTGCGCCACGCGGCACGGAGGATCGACATTGACCAGTATTGAAATGGAACGGGAAAAGCTGCCGGTCCTGCTGTCCATCCGGGGCGAGCAGTATTTCGACGGCATCGACCCCGACGCCACGGAGCTGATGACGGAGGGCACCATGACCCTGACGGAGGACGGCATGGCGCTCAGCTATCAGGAGACGGAGCTGACGGGCATGGAGGGGACCACCACCACCTTCGAGGTGAAGGGCCCCCGGGTCACCCTGATCCGCAGCGGCGCGGTGAATTCCCAGATGATCTTTGAGGAGGGGCGGCAGCACACGTCGCTGTATGAGACGCCCTTCGGAGAGCTGACGGTGGACATTCAGACCAGCGCGCTGAAGCACAACCTGACCGAGCGGGGCGGGGTGATGGAGATCAGATACTCCATCGCCGTGGAGCACACCGTGACGGGGCGGAACCGCTTCAAGATCCGGGTAAAACGGAAGCGGTAAACGGCCCGGGCGGACGCGGCGTCCGCCTGTGGGCCATCCCAATAGCATACACTTTAACAGAAGAGGTTATGACGATATGATCAACATGATCCAAAACGCGAAAGACCAGGCGGCGTCTCTGGCGATGGCCGCCTACCGGGCCGCTGTGGCGGACGGCGCTTTGCCGGAGGCCGTGGTGAAGACCGCACCGGTGGAGATCCCCAAGGACACCGCCAACGGCGACTTTACCACCACCTTCGCCCTGGCCTGCTCCAAGGTCCTGCGCCGGCCGCCCCGGAACATCGCCCAGGCCCTGCTGGACCACATGGAGCTGGAGGGCACCTATTTCGCCTCCGCCGAGATCGCCGGCCCCGGCTTTTTGAACTTCCGCCTGAACGACAGCTGGTACCAGGGCGTCTGCGCCGCCGTGGAGAGCGAGGGCGCGGCCTACGGCACCAACGACGGTCTGGCGGGGAAGAAGTACATGGTGGAGTTCGTCTCCGCCAACCCCACCGGCCCCATGCACATGGGCAACGCCCGGGGCGGCGTGCTGGGCGACACTCTGGCCTCCGTGCTGACCGCCTGCGGCGCCGACGTGACGAGGGAGTTCTACGTCAACGACGCCGGCCACCAGATCGACAAGTTCGCCCACTCCATCGAGGCCCGGTATCTGCAGCTCATCCAGGGCGAGGAGAACGTGCCCTTCCCGGAGGACGGCTACCAGGGCGGCGATATCCGCGACCTGGCCCGGGCGTACTATGACCAGAACGGGGACAGGCTGCTGAACGTCCCGGAGGCGGAGCGCCAGGAGACCCTGGCCCGGTTCGGCCTCAGCGTCAACCTGCCCAAGATGAAGACGGACCTCCAGCGGTATAAGATCGAGTACGACAACTGGTTTTACGAGTCCACCCTCCATGAGAGCGGATACGTCGCCGAGACCGTGGCCCTGCTGACCGAAAAGGGCTGGACCTATGAGAAGGACGGCGCGCTGTGGCTGAAGACCGCCGAGATCATGCGCCAGAACCTCCTGAAGGCGGGCAAACAGGAGAAGGACATCGAGAAGCTGGACCTGAAGGACGACGTGCTCCGCCGGGCCAACGGCTTCTACACCTACTTCGCCGCCGACATCGCCTACCACCGCAACAAGTTCGCGGTGCGGGGCTTCGACAGGGTCATCAACGTCTGGGGCGCCGACCACCACGGCCACGTGGCCCGCCTGAAGGGAGCCCTGGACGCCCTGGGCCTGAACGGCACCGAAAAGCTGGACATCGTCCTGATGCAGCTGGTGAAGCTGCTGCGGGACGGCGAGGTGGTCCGGATGTCCAAGCGCACCGGCAAGGCCATCAGCCTCTCCGACCTGCTGGACGAGGTCAGCGTGGACGCCGCCCGGTGGTACTTCAACGCCAAGCCGGACACCCAAATGGAATTCGACCTGGGGCTGGCGGTCCGGGAGGACAGCGAAAACCCCATCTACTACGTGGAGTACGCCCACGCCCGCATCTGCTCGTTGCTGCGGACCCTGGGGGAGGAGGGCGTGGCCGTCCCCAAGCAGTCCGATGTGGACATGGCGCTGCTGGGCGGCGAGACGGAGCGGGCCCTCGTCAAGCAGCTGGCCCAGTTCTGCGAGGAGATCAAGCTGGCGGCTCGGGACTACGACCCCAGCCACATCAACCGCTATCTCCAGGAGCTGGCGGCCTGCTTCCACCGCTTCTACAACGCCTGCCGCATCAAGGGCGAGGAGCCCGCGGTCCAGGCCGCCCGGCTGAAGCTGGCGGACGACACCCGGGTGGTGCTGCGGAACGGCCTTGCCCTGATCGGCGTGGACGCGCCGGAAAAGATGTGATACAAGCGCTGTGAGCAGATGGGCCGCGCCGGGAGGCGCGGCCCATCTCTTGACAAAGCCGGAAATTCGGCGTATCCTGATCAAAACCCATAAAACAAGAAGGAAAAAGGGAAACGGAGGACAGACGCAATGGAGCGGCTGGAAAAAACCGAATATCATACCCCGAAAAACACGGCGCCGCGGGCCGCGTTTTCCGCCACCATCCCGGTGCTGACGGGCTACATCCCCCTGGGGATGGCCTACGGCTTTTTGATGGCGTCCGTGGGCTACGGCCCGCTGTGGGCCCTGGGGATGAGCGCGCTGGTCTTTGCCGGCAGCCTGGAATACATGGCCGTCACGCTGCTGACGGCGGCCTTCGCGCCCGCGCAGGCGTTTCTGGTCGCCGTCATGATCAACGCCCGGCACATCTTTTATGGCATTTCCCTACTGGATAAGTACCGAGGCATAGGCGGGGTCCGGCCCTTTCTGATCTTCGCCCTGACGGACGAGACCTTCTCCCTGGTCTCCACGATGGAGCCGCCGGAGGGCGTTGGGCGGGGGGACTTCTATTTCTGGGTCTCCCTGCTGGACTACATCTACTGGCTGGCCGGCTCCTTCCTGGGGGCGGCGGTGGGCTCCGTGCTGACCGTCAACACCCGGGGCATGGACTTTGTGCTGACGGCGCTGTTTGTGGTGCTGTTTATGGAGCAGTGGAAGAAAAAGGAGCGCCGCGCCGCCGGGATCGCCGGCCTCGTGTGCATGGCGGCGGGCATCGCGGCGTTCGGCCCGGAAAATCCGTTGCTCCCCGCCATGGCGCTGATTCTGGCGGTGCTGCTGGGAGGGAGGAGATGGCTGTGCGTCTGAACGCCTTTCAAACCGCCGTGACCATCCTGGCTCTGGCGGCGGGCACCCAGCTGACCCGCTGGCTGCCCTTCTGGCTGTTTCCGGAGAACAGGGAGCCGCCCGCCCTGGTGACGTACCTGGGCCATGTGCTGCCTCCGGCCTGTATGGGGCTGCTGGTGGCGTACTGCCTGAAGGACGTGGACTGGCTCTCCGGCGCCCACGGCCTGCCGGAGCTGCTGTCCATCGCGGCGGTGGCCGTCCTCCACAGGTGGAAGAACAACGTGCTGCTGTCCATCGCCGGGGGCACGGCGCTGTATATGGCGCTGGTGCGGACGGTGTTTGTCTGAGAGACCGGGCCCGGGCGGCAAGCCGCCCGGGCCCTTGTCATCAATTCGTTACCATTTGTTCCAAAATTGACGGGAATCGGCGGCAAAAACCGGGTATTCTGAAGCTATCAAGGGACAGGAGGACACTGGGATGAAGCGCGCGATATATTGGCTCCTGCTGGCGGCGCTGGTTCTGGCGGGCTGTCAGGCGGCGGAGCCGCCTCCCGTGGAAGACCCGCCCGCCGCTGAAACAGAGGAAGCGGTCCCCGACCCGGCCCTGGGGGAGGCCGCCCAGGCGGTGTACGCGGAGATCGCCGGGGACAAGACCTTCACCGTGACGGTGGAGGAGCCGGACGGCACGCTGACATCGCTGGACATCACCCCGGAAAACGCCTGGAACGTGGAAAACCGCGGCATATGGCTGGCCGGTAGCTTTGCATGGACCGCGGCGGACGGGACCGACTGGGATGATCAGCTGGCGGCGGAGAACCGGGGGTATCTGCTGAGCCTCGTCTCCCGGGACGGTGGGACGGCCCTGCGCTGCTGCTCCGGCGGGGACGTGGTGTCCTGGACCCGGGGTGGGGCGGATACATACGCCCGGGCGGTGAATCCCCTGGAGGGGAAGGAGCCGTATGAGGGAAAGCTGTACGATTTTTTGGGGATGATCGCCCGGGACGCCATGGGAGCGCTGGCTTGGTCCGGCACCGTGGACGGCGCGCTCTCTCCAGAGGAGGCCGCAGAGCGTCTGGCGGAGCAGATCGCAGAGAACTACCGCGCCGCGCCGGACTGGGTGGACTGGAAGCCCACGGACTTCCGGACAGACGGCGTCCATGTATTTGACGTGTACCGGGGCGAGGGGGAGAATTTCTGCTGCGGCATGGGCTTCCAGGTGCTGGCGGAGGACCTGACGAGCGAACAGGCCAGCTACTGGGAGGCCGGCTCCGGCCTGGGTGAGCCGGACGGGGACGGCTATTGCGGCTGGGGCAGGGAAGTCCTTGTTCGGAAGAACGAGGCCGGAGACTGGTACTGCGCCGACTGGGGTACCGGCGGCTATTCGGTGATCCTGCCCAAGAGGGCGGAGGGCGCGGAAGAGCTGGCGGCAATGGTGGAGGACTTCTACCTGACGGAGGGAGTCACCCACGAGTGGATACTGCCCTATGACATCCTGAGCCGGCCTGCGGAGGAACTGGCAGAGCTGCCCGCGCTGCTGGCGGGGCGGACGGAGCAGGAACTTGAGGATCTCGGCGCGGCCCTGACGGGCTGCTACCGGCAGTGGGACGAATCCGATGAGGAGGATGGAACGCTGGGGGCGTTCTACCCGGAGGAATGGGTCTCTCAAGAGGACCTGCGGGCCGCCCTCGGGTCCTATGCCGCGTATTTGGACGCATAAACCTGGAAAACTCCGCATAAACTGGGACCGCGGCCATGGGCCGCGGTTCTTTTTGCCAGGAGGGAAATGCCATGCGGAAACGGCTGTTTTTCTGGGAGCTGTGGGGCTTTTTGTTCACCGGGGCGGCGGGCGCGCTGCTGCACTTCGTCTACGAGTGGAGCGGCGGCAGCGTCCTGACGGCGGCGTTCTCCGCCGTCAACGAATCCACCTGGGAGCACATGAAGCTGCTGTTCTTCCCCATGTTTCTGCTCTCCGTGGTCCAGGTGTGCGCCCTGGGGAAGACCTATCCGAATCTGCTGGCGGCGCGGGCCGTCAGCACCCTGGCGGGGCTGGCGCTGATCCCCGTTCTGTTCTATACGTACACCGGCGTTCTGGGCTTCCACGTCATGTGGGCGGATGTCGCCGTGTTCTTTCTGGCGGACCTGGGGGCCTTTGCCCTGGATTTCCGTCTGCTCCGGCGGGGGCGCTTCTCCCAGCCCTGGCAGCAGGTGCTGGGTCTTGTGGCGCTGTGGGCGCTGGCGTTCTGGTTCGTCTGGTGCACGTTCCGCCCCTGCGCCCTGGCCCTCTGGCGGGACCCGGTGACGGGGCGCTTCGGCATACCGGCATAAAAGGCGGGGCTTCCCCGCCTTTTCCGCTGTTCACAGGTATTTTACATCCGCGCCGCCTTGACCGCGCCGCCCGGTCGGGGGTATAATACCCTTATTATGAGATCGTGACCCAAAGGAGGCCCGCTTATGGAGACAAACACCCGGAAGCCCGTGGCGCCGTTTTACGCGGTGGCGGTGCTGTGGCTGGTCTACGCCCTGCTGTTCCCCCTGTACGCGCGCGTTCACTACATCCTGCTGGCCGCGGTGTCGGCGGCGGTGTTCCTTCTGGTGAACGCCGTCTGCAAAAACGCGGGCGCCGTGGGCGGCACGGAGCAGGCCGCCCCCAAGGCCGCTGAGAAGCCGAAGGAGGAGACCACCGGCGACGCCGAGGTGGACAAGATGCTGAAAAACGGCGCCCTTGCCATCGCGGAGATGAAGCGGCTGGACGACAACATCGCCGACGAGAGCATCTCCGCCGACATCGTGCGGCTGGAGCAGGTGTCCCGGAAGATCTTCGACGAGGTGAAGCGGGACCCCAAGAAGCTGCCCCAGATCCAGCGCTTCATGGACTACTACCTGCCCACCACCCTGAAGCTGCTGAACGCCTATGACCGGGCCAGCGCCACGGGCATCTCCGGCGAGAACGTGGACGCCACCAAGGCCAGGGTGGAGGGCATGATGCGCACCATCGTGGCGGCCTTTGAAAAGCAGCTGGACGCCCTGTACGGCGCCGAGGCGCTGGACATCTCCACCGACATCACCGTGCTGGAGACCATGATGGCCCGGGAGGGCCTGGCGGGAGAACAGCTGAAAGCGGAGACGGTCCCCAAGGACGATACGGATATCCGGCTGGAGCTGTGAGGAGTCTGCCATGAAAAGGAAGAAGGATCTCACGTTGAATCTCCTCTGCATGATCTGCTATGGGCTCTGCGCCGCCACATGGCTGTATAAGGCTTTCACGGGAGGACGCGGATTCGACGGCATCATTGGCTTTGTGTGGCTGGCCGGCGCGGTCATCTGGACCGTCCGCACCGTGCGGGCGCTGCGGGCCGGGACCGGGGAACAGGAGGATGCTCCATGAGACGGGAGGGAAAACGGCCCGTCAGGAGCTTCACCCTGTTTACCGCCGTTCTGTGGACCCTGATAACGGCGGCGTGGATCGCGGAGACCGTCCACAGGCACGGCCTGTACGGCAGGGGATATATGGAGCGGGGCAACGTATATGCGGCCGGCGCGCTGGCCCTGGTCAACGCGGCCCTTGCGCTCTGCTGGTGGTACAACCGGCTTCGGTACGATAAAGAGGACGGATCGTCTGACGATCCGAAAAACGATGAATGACAAACGGAGGAGAAAGCCATGACTGACAACAATATGCCCGAGCTGACCCTGACCCCGGACACCGCCGCGGCGGAGGCAGTCCCCCAGCTGACCCTGGACCCGGTGGCTCCCGGCACGCCGGCCACCCCCGTCCCCGAGGCCCCCAAGCCGGAGGTCACCCCCGTCCAGATGGACGAGAACCTGCTCTCCGACGCGGAGAAGAAGGCCGTGGAGGACTTCTCCAGGAAGATCGACATCATGGATTCCAACATGATCCTGCAGTACGGCGCCGCCGCCCAGAAGAACGTGGCCGCCTTTTCCGAAAACGCCCTCTCCTCCGTCCGCACAAAGGACCTGGGCGAAGTGGGCAAATCCCTCTCCGAGCTGGTGGTGGAGCTGAAGGGCTTCGGCGAGGAAGAGGAGAAAAAGGGCCTCTTTGGCATCTTCAAGAAGACCGGCAACAAGCTGGAGACCATGAAGGCCCAGTACGCCAAGGTGGAGACCAACGTGGACAAGATCGCCCGGGAGCTGGAGCAGCACCAGGTGACGCTGCTGAAGGACGTGGCGATGTTCGACCAGATGTATGAGCTGAACCTGAAGTACTACAAGGAGCTGACCATGTACATCCTGGCGGGCAAGAAGAAGCTGGCCGACGTCCGGGCCAACGAGCTGCCCGCCCTGAAGGCCAAGGCGGAGCGGTCCGGCGCCCAGGAGGACGCCCAGGCGTACAACGACAAGGTCCAGATGTGCGAGCGGTTTGAGAAGAAGCTCCACGACCTGGAGCTGACCCGGATGATCTCCATCCAGATGGGCCCCCAGACCCGCCTGCTGCAAAACAACGACACGCTGATGGTGGAGAAGATCCAGTCCTCCCTGGTGAACACCATCCCCCTTTGGAAGAGCCAGATGGTGCTGGCCCTGGGCCTGGAGCATGGCCGTCAGGCCACCGCCGCCCAGAGCGCCGTGACGGAGATGACCAACGAGCTGCTGAAGAAGAACGCGGACATGCTGAAAATGGGCACCGTCCAGACCGCCAAGGAGGCGGAGCGCAGCATCGTGGACATTGAGACTTTGCAGCACACCAATCAGCAGCTGATCTCCACCCTGGACGAGGTGCTGAACATCCAGCGGGAGGGAGCCCAGAAGCGCCGGGAGGCGGAAGCCGAGCTGGGCCGCATCGAGGGCGAGCTGAAGCAGAAATTGATGGAGCTGCATAATTAAAGAGGGGACTTCGTCCCCCCTTTACGCTCCGGCAGACCTGTGGTCTGCCTCCACTATTCCCCCTCACCAGTCTGCGGACTGGTGTGCGCGCCCCAAGGGCGCGCGGGTCTCGGAATTTTCGCCACGTACACGCCGCGGCGAAAATGATTGAATGATCTTGATTTGCCTGAGGCAAATCAACTGGGGAAACCGTAGGTTTCCCCTAGCCCCTTTCCCTTGCGCCTGCGGGCGCGGAATATCTCCTATCTGCTATCTCCTATCTCATATCTCTTCTCTTTTATCTCTTATCTTTTATCTTCACTCTCCACTCTTCACTCTGAATCAAAAAGGGTATGCCTATGAAAATTTTCCAAAAGCGCCCCGTCGCGGCCCTGGTGATGGTGCTGGCCATCGCGGCCGGCGTCCTCCTGGGCCAGGCGCGCAAGCCCGCCGACACCAGCGAACCCTCCACCGCCATCGTGGGGAGCTATACCTATGTCTACGACAGCGCCCATGTCCTGTCAGACGCCACCATGTCCCACATCGACGCCATGAACGCGTCCCTGTTCGCCCAGACCGGCGCGCAGATCATGATAGTGACGGTGGACACCACCGGCGGCACCGACATCGTGGACTACGCCGTTGACCTGGGCAATGAATACGGCGTCGGCTCCGCCGAGCGGGACAACGGCATCGTGATGGTGCTGGCCCTGGACGACATTGCCCAGAACGGGCTGGTGGGCGACTACGGCGCGGCCTACGGCGACGGTCTGTACGACTGCGGCGACGAGCTGAACAGCATCCTGTACTACTACATGGAGGACGACTTCGCCGCCGGGGACTACGACGCCGGCGTGGAGAAGACCTTTGACGCGTATATCGACTGGCTGGCCGACTACTACGATGTCACCGTCAGGGAAAACTACATCCCCGCCGTCCGGGAGACCTATTCCACTGCCAGCGGTTATCAGACCCAGACCACTGGGTACATGGCCCCCACCTTCGGCATGCTGCTGGGGAATCTGATCACCCTGCTGGTGGTGCTGTTCATCCTGTGGGTGATCCTGGACGCCGTGCGGTACAGCCGGTACCGCCGCCGCTATCTGATGCCCGGCATGGGCGTTCCCACCCGGCGGTACTATCCGGTTTTCTGGGGCCGGCCCCGGCGGCGCAGGCCG
>CABSFC010000057.1 GCA_902476875.1 uncultured Oscillibacter sp.
GTACGCCCACCGCTGGGCCTACGGCCGGAATCCGGCCTTTTACGATTACGAGAACCTGGGCGGAGACTGCACCAACTTCGCGTCCCAGTGCATCTTCGCCGGCAGCGGCGTGATGAATTTCACGCCCACCTACGGCTGGTACTACATCGACGCCAATCAGAAGGCCCCCGCCTGGACGGGGGTGCCGTACCTTTACAACTTTCTGACCCGGCGGACGCCCTCCGTCGGCCCGATGGGGGTGCCCTGCGCCCTGGAGGACTTGCGGCCGGGGGACCTGGTGCAGCTCTCCTTCCAAGGCGAGGAGTTTCAGCACTCGCCCATCGTCGTCTTCACCGGCCGCCCCGCCGCCTTGGACAACGTGCTGATCGCCGCCCACAGCTACGACGCTCTGGACCGTCCACTGTCCACCTACGAGTATCGGGACATCCGGTTTCTCCATATCACGGGCGTTATGCGGCCGTAGGCCGATTTAAAGAATTGTTCACATTTTTTTCCGGGTCTGTGCTATCATGAAAGCACACAAAAGAGGAGGGATGCTTCCATGAAAAAACTGCTGTCCTGCCTGCTGGCCTTGGCTCTGGCGGCGGCTCTGGCCGCGCCCATGGCCTCCGCCGCCGGATATACGGACATTCCCGCCGGAAGTTCTCTGGCAGGGGAGGTCCAAAAGGCGGTGGACTACGGCCTAATGAACGGGTACAGCGCCACGACCTTCGGCTATGCCAACCCCATGACCCGGGTACAGTTTGTGACGGTGCTGCAGCGGATGATGGGCTGGGGTTCTGACACGGATGCCCATGTCGCTATGTGGACGATTCCTTTTAAACCGATGGAGATATCGGAAGATACCCTTTCAGACACCTATTTATATGCCATTGAGCAGGCAGTGGGGCACGATGTGGTGGACAGTGATGTCCCGTTCCGCCCCAACGACTCCATCACCCGGGGGGAGATGGCGGAGATGCTGGTGCGGGCGCTGGGACTGAAATATGCGGCGGAGTGTCTGAATTCCTCTGCGTCCGATGCCTATTCCGTCCTGCACGGAGGGACGCCCTTCACCGACCTGCCCAGCGGCGCGGAGGGCTATATCACCGTCGCCTATACCATCGGCATGGCCAACGGCACCTCCGCCGCCACCTTCTCGCCCAATGCCACCGCCACCCGCGCCCAGGCGGCGGCCATGCTGGTGCGTGTCTATGAGAAACTACGCCGGGAGATGGACTTCGTCCACGGCTTCTACGCCATTTCGTCCTACAGCCAGCTGGGCTTGGCGGAGAACATGGACGCCGTCAGCGCCGGGTGGAGCCGGATGACCTGGGACGGGGAGACCGCCCTGCTGGCCACCACCAGCGTCAATGGCAACGAATACTATATCCCCAGCGGCTACGATGAAGTGACGGAGAGGCTGGAGAGCAGCGGCGTTCCGCTGAACCTAGGTGTGTTCATGGATGCCTCCGGCGGCGCGGCGGACCTCCTGGCCTCCGAGGATGGACAGCGGCAGGCCATTGACCAGATCGTCAATGAGCTGACGGTCTCCTATAAGACCATCGGCAAAAACCCGTACAGCGGAGTCACCATCGACTTTGAGGGGTTGAGGAGCGCCAGCCGGGACGATTTCACGCGATTTGTTGAGCGCCTGTCGGCGGAGCTGAAAGAGCTGACGGACCGGCAGCTGTCCCTGTACGTCTGTGTATCTCCGGTGCTGAGCGGCGGCTGGTACGACGGCTATGACTACGCCGCCATTGCGAAGAACACGGATAAGATCATCCTGATGGCCTATGACTACGATGCCCAGGACATGAGCCGGTTTGTGGGCACGGAGTATTACAGGACCGCCGCCACGGCGCCTATCGACCAGGTATATCTGGGGCTGAAAAATCTGGTGGATGCCGCTGGTGACGCGTCCAAGGTGGTCCTTGGCTTCAGCGCCAAAAATACAGCCTGGCAGATCGATGAAAACGGCAAGCTGTTGTCCGGAACGCCGGTATATCCCTCCGCCGACACCGTATCCAAACGACTGGCCCAGGCGGATACGGAATTCGGCTGGGCCAACACCTACCAGCAATCCTACGCCATCTACACTACGGAGGACGGCAGCCGCTATTTCCTGTGGTATCAGAACGGCCAAAGCGTCCAGACCGCGCTGAACACCGCCAAGTTGCTGGGCGTTACCGGCGTGTCCATCTGGCGGCTGGGGAATATCCCCCTGTACACCATCGGCGGCAGAGACTGGAGTTGGAGCGGACTGCTTCATAACAGCTGAACAGGGCAGGGAAGTGCCAAAAGGGGGTGAACGATACCGTTCGCCCCCCTTTTTCTATTCAGATTCTTTTGATTTTTTCGGCATTTTCACACGTGACAAGGGATTTGCCTTTGCAGCGACCCGCAGGGATTCGTTGTCGATGTGGGTGTAAATTTCCGTCGTATTCAGGTGGTCATGCCCCAGGACCTCCTGCACGGCCCGGACATCCACGCCGTTTTGCAGCATCAGCGTGGCGGCGGTGTGCCGCAGCTTGTGGGAGGAATATTGAGAGCTGTCGATCCCGGCGGCGCCCAGGCGTTTCTTTACCATGGCGTGGACAGTGGAACGGCTGATGCGCTCGTTTTGAGAGGACAAAAACAGCGCGTTGGCATCCCGGCCCGTAATGGGCCGCCGAACCGCCAGATAGCGGCTGATTGCCTCCTGACAGGCGTCGTTCAGATAAATGATGCGGACCTTGTTTCCTTTGCCAAGCACCCGCAGAGCCTCGCCCTGAATGTCGTTGAGATTCAGGCCAACCAGCTCGCTGATCCGCAGCCCACAGTTTAAAAACAGTGTCAGGATGCAGTAGTCGCGCTCCTGATTTTTGCCATCAACAGACTCTAAAAGTTGCAAACTTTCGTCCAAGGTCAGATATTTTGGCAATGTTTTCTTCAATTTTGGAGAATCGATATCTTTGACAGGATTTTCACGAAGTAGATGCATTTTGTTAGTCAGGTAGTTATAAAACGACCGGATGGTGGCGATTTTCCGGGCCCGGGACGCGGCGTTCAGGCCGTAGTCGGAGCTGCGGCTGTTCGGATAGCGGATGCGATCGCGACTGAGATAAGTCATGTAGCCGTAAATATCCGTCAGTGTGACGCTGGCGACGAAATCCAGATCCACATCCATGATGTCGATCTCGTCCAGGGACTTGCCGGCGAGCTGCGGGTTGCGGATCTGCTTTATGTAGCGGAAAAAATTTCGCAGGTCGAGGAAGTATTCGTCGACCGTGCGTTTGGAGTGCGCTTTGATCGTCTCGTGGTAAGCGAGAAAATCCCGCAGAACCTGCGGCGCTTCGGTGCGGTAATCTGCCATAAAATCAATTGCAGATATATATTGGAGAAATCCGCTGGAATCCTTTTATCAAAGGTCCCGTTGGGCCAACAGGCGCCAAAACCACTGAAAACGGCCTTTTGCCCTCCCCTAAATTGAACAAAATTTTTATTTTGTTCAAAAATATATGGACGATAAAAAAGGCCGCCCCCCCTTCGGGGTCCGTCCCGAACTTGTGGTCCATATATTTCTGCAAGGGTCTCGCCCTGGCTGCCGCCAGGCTGCGCGCGGAAAATCGCGCCCGCAGCTCACCGGAAGCATCGGATTTTCCGCGCTTGGGCTTCGCCGCTGCGACCAACAAAATAAGGTCTTTTGTGCAATTTCGCCGTCAATGACCCGGTTTTTCCGGGCCACAGGCGGTCCAATATACCCGCGTCCTCCTTTCGAAGAAAGTCCCGCCGCCAGGGCCGCTCTACCGACCGTGGCGCGGATTTTATGTGTCTCAACCCCCTTCGTCAAAAGTGCAAGGGGTTGACACACAAACAGTATAGAGCGCCACTAGGCCTGTTGTCAACCAAAAGTTCACGCGCCTACCGTCCCCTGCTGGCCCTCCGCCTCCCCCGCTGCTGGGCCTTGGATGCCATCAGCACGTCCGCCATGGCATAGATCATTGTCACCGACGGCGAGTTGTGGGGCAGCGCCCGCTGCACCCTGTTGATGCTGCCGTACTTCTCCATGAGCCGCACGGCGTAGACTCTCAAGCTGCTTTTTCCAGCGCTGTCATAAAATCCGGCGGTCTGCGCAAGCTAGTACCGATATCAAATCAGAACGGATGATCGCTATGAGCCTGATTCCTTGTACCAGCAACTGTGTCTACCAATCAGACGGCGTCTGCACGCTGGACAGCGCGGCGGCCGCCGGCGTGCCGGCGTTGGGCGGCGCCTGCATCCACTTTATTCCGACGGACGCAAAGCGGCTCGGATCGCCTCACCGATATTGTGGGCCGGGATCAGCCGCAGGCCCGGAAACTCTCCCAGGCTCCCCGCCCGGCGGGCCGGGACCACACATTTCTTAAAACCCAGCCGCTGGACCTCAGAGACGCGCTGTGCCAGCTGGTTCACTGTCCGCAGTTCGCCGGTCAGGCCCACCTCCCCAATGGCCACCAGGTCGCTGGGCACGGGTCTGTCCAGATAGCTGGACGCCAGCGCCACCACCGCCGCCAGGTCGGCGGCGGGCTCGTCCAGCCACAGTCCGCCAATGATGTTGATATATGCGTCACAGGCGGACACTTTCAGCCCGCCGCGTTTTTCCAGAACGGCCAGTAGCATGGCAGCCCGGTTGTAGTCGAAGCCGTTGCTGGTGCGCCGGGGATTCCCGCCTGCCGAGGAGACTACCAGCGCCTGGATCTCCGCCAGCACCGGACGCACGCCCTCCATCACGCAGGTGACGCAGGTGCCCGGCGCATCCTCCGGGCGACCGGACAGCAGCATTTCCGAGGGATTCTCCACCTCCTCCAATCCCGCGTCCCGCATTTCAAACACGCCGATCTCGTTGGTGGCGCCAAAGCGGTTCTTTGCCGCCCGCAGGATACGGTAGGACGTGTGCTGGTCACCCTCGAAGTAAAGCACGCAGTCCACCATGTGCTCCAGCACCTTGGGGCCCGCGATGGAGCCCTCCTTGTTGACGTGGCCGATGACGAACACCGTGACGCCCTGCCCCTTCGCCAGTTGCATCAGCGCCATGGTGCAGTCCTTCACCTGGCTGACGCTGCCCGCCGGAGAGTCCAGCGCGTCGTTGTACAGCGTCTGGATGGAGTCCACGATCAACACATCCGGACGCTCCGCCGCCACGGACTCCAGCACATCCCCCAGACTGGTCTCGGAGATGACATAAAGGCTGCTGCTTTCCACGCGTAAACGTTTAGCACGCAACTTTAATTGGTGTTCGGATTCTTCGCCGGATACATATAAAACCTTGGAGAACTCACACAGCTTGCTGCAGATTTGCAGCATCAGCGTGGACTTGCCGATGCCGGGGGCACCGCCCACCAGCACCAGGGAACCCTTCACCGCTCCCCCGCCCAGCACCCGGTCCAGCTCCCCCATGCCGGTGGGGAACCGAATTTCCTCGTCGGTGTGGAGCTCCGTCACCGGGCAGGCCCGGTGGATGGGCTGTCCGGACCGAGCCACCCTGCCGCCGCTCTTCGCGGCCGCCCGGGGCGCCTCCGGCTGCTCCACTATGGTATTCCAGGCACCGCAGGCGGGGCACTTCCCCGCCCACTTCGGCGTCTCGTTACCACACTCCGTGCAGTAAAACATGGTTTTTTGCTTCATGGTACTTCCTCCCCGGAAAGACACCGCAGACAGCCCGCGGCGACGGCGGCGGCCAGCTTTAGTTGATAAGACGGCTCCTGCAGACGCCGAGCCTCCTCTGCGTTGGAGAGGAAGCCGCACTCCACGATGACGCCCGGCGCCGTGATGTTTTTCATCAAATAAATCGTGGGTGGAATTTGCTTGGTGTTCTTTTCGTTTCCGACGTTAACCGCTCCGTTCAGGGAATCCTGTACCAGCAGGGCTAGCGCCTCAGCTCCCTCTTGCCGGTTCCAGAAGACCTGGGCGCCGTGGGTCACAGGCGAAGACGGCAGGCTGTTCTGATGGATGCTGAGCAGCACGGCGCCCGGCGTGGTGTTCACCAGCGCCACCCGGTTTTTCAGGTCGGACGCCTTCCGCTGGCGGATGGTCCCAATGCCTTCGTCGCAGATGCTCACATCCTCGCAGCGGGTCAGTACCGTCCGCTGTCCCATCAGGCGCAGCAAGTCGTTCACCTGTAGTGAGACGGCCAGGTTGATCTGACTCTCCTCCACGCCGTCGCTGGATACGGCCCCGCCGTCCTCCCCGCCATGGCCGGGATCGATGACGACCGTCACCGGTGCGCCGTCAGCGGCGGCAAATACCGGCACCTGTCGTCCGTGCCCCGCCCAGATGACAGCGCCCAGAGCGATGAAAAAGCAGCAGAACAGCGCGGTTCCCAGAAAAAAACGCTTTCGAATCATGATGATCACAGGCCACACCCCCTTGCAGGATATGTCCGCCTGCTTATCCCATATTCTCGATTATAGCCCTTTCGCCAACCGAAATCAAGGGCAGGCTCCACCGCGGCGCTTCCCGCATAGAATGGCCTGAGCGCATGGTGCGCCACACCGTGCGCCATCCTTCCCACAAGGAGGTTTTTATTTCAGATGGAGAAACCTGAACAGAACACGACCTCGTCGCCCTGCGGCGTCGGAAAGGGCTCTCTGCCCGGCGGCTGCGCACCGCTGGCGTTTCCATATATCCCTATGCAGGACGCCAACCCCGTCCGCTACAGCCGGATGGAGGCGCTGGAAACCGGTACCCTCTTTCCCGGATTGAACCTGCCCTTCAAGGCGGCCATCCAGGCCAGGACGAAAATGGCCAACACCGCCCTGGCGGAGCTGATGGCTCTGGACTTCGCCATTGATGAGCTGGGGCTGTACCTGATCACTCACGCCCAGGACCAGGAGGTCCTGCAGCTCTACTGGTCCTACATCAAAATGGCCAGAGAGGGCCGCGAGAAGTACCAGAAGATGTACGGTCCCCTGCTGCAGACCGACCTGACCCCGGAAGACGGCTATGCCTGGATCAAGGACCCGTGGCCCTGGGACAATGGAGGGAACGACTGATGTTCATCTATGAGAAGAAGCTGCAATACCCCATCAACATCAAGAACAGCAACCCCAAGCTGGCGGCGGTCATCATCAGCCAGTATGGCGGCCCCGACGGTGAGCTGGGGGCCTCTCTGCGCTACCTGAGTCAGCGCTACTCCATGCCCTGGCCGGAGCTGAAGGCCCTGCTGACCGACATCGGCACTGAGGAGCTGGGCCACCTGGAGATGGTGGGCACCATCGTCCACCAGCTGACCCGCAACCTGACGGAGGAGCAGATCAGGTCCGCCGGCTTCGCGCCCTACTTTGTGGACCACACCACCGGCGTGTATCCGCAGTTCGCCTCCGGCTATCCCTGGTCCGCCTCCACCATGCAGGTCACCGGCGACGTCATCGCCGACCTGACCGAGGATCTGGCGGCGGAGCAGAAGGCCCGGTTGACCTACGACAACATTCTGCGCCTCTCCGACGACCCGGATGTCAGCGACGCTATCCGCTTCCTGCGGGCCCGGGAGATCGTCCATTTTCAGCGCTTCGGCGAGGGACTGCGGCTGGCTAAGGACCGCATGAACGAAAAGAACGTCTACTATATGAACCCCGCCTTTGACAAGTAACGCGGACGCCTCCCGGAACTCCGTGGGATGAGGGAGGGCGGCCAACGCTGACAGAAAAAGGGCCCCGGCAGTCCTGCTGACTGCCGGGGCCCTTTTCTCCGATACAAAACAGGTCCAGCCCAACATGTCAGGGCGTGGCACCCGTTCGCTTTGATGGTGCAGGTCTGGCCGCCGCCGCTTGAATGGACTGGTAATACTAAACTATAAAGTCCATTCACTCTACAAGTTTCTGCGTTCCGATAGCGGCCCAACATTTTGCCCGGTCCACCGGGTTGCCGTGGCTGTCGGTGATTTTCAGCGTCCGGAGGACCTCTCTGACCGACTTGGACACGGCCTTGTAAATGTAACCAAGAGGCTCTCCTCTTCCTCCGGCAGTCTGTTGACCTTGTCCTTCTGCCATAGACCCGTCCACCTTGATTACAGTGATAGAGCCATTCTCCGTGCCCTTCTAGCGGTTTGCATGTTTGCGTGGGCGGATACCGTTCCCGTCCCCACTGCCAGAGCGGCTGGCGCGGGAAGCAGGGTCAGCACCACGCATACTGCAAGTGCCGTGGAAACCAAGCGCTTTTTTATATCTGTACCTCCTATATCTGCTTTCTCATCAATTCCATCCAGGGGCCGCACGCTCAGTCTCCCGTCCTGACGGTCCGCTCATACACACAGGGCCGCGCTGACGGAAGAAACGCGGCAGTCGGAAAAAACGCCCGCCGCGGGTCACCGCGGCGGGCGCTGTGCCTTTCCAAAAGTTTCATGCGTATTTTGCAATGATGGCGTTCAGCTCTTCCACGTGTCCGGCGGACCACTGCTCCCACCCCAGGGCGGAGGCGGCGCGGCCCAGCTCCGCCAGCAGCGCGGGGATGTCCCGCTCCAGCACGGTGGCGGCGGGCTCGCCGAAGTGGGCGGTGCCCAGAGCGTCGCTGCCGCCCAGGAACAGCTTGAAGGCGGGCTGGGGCTTGCCGTCCACCGGCTTCACGCAGCCCTGGAAGCCCAGAGCTCCGGCCTGATGGGTGCCGCAGCTGGAGGTACAGCCGGAGATATAGATCTTGGGCAGCGCGCCATCGGGCAGTCCGGCCTCCCGCACGGCGGCCACGGCGGCCTGGAGCAGCCCCTGGCTGTCCCGCACACCCTGCTGGCAGATGGTGGCGCCGATGCAGGCCACGCTGCGCTCAAAGGCGGTCGCCGCGCCGTCAGAAGTGGCGTCCAGCACCTGCTGGGCCTCGGCGGCGGTCAGGTTGATGATATAGATGGTCTCGTTGGGGGCGATGCGGCACTCCGCCCAGGGCATGTCCCGCAGCAGGGCGTATAGCTCCGCCGGCTTCTCAGGCGACAGAGCGCCACCGATGGGGTGGTACTCCACCGCGTACAGCCCCGGCTGCTTCTGCGGGATGACCCGGGCGTGGAGCAGCTGGCCCTCCCCTGCCTTATCAACAGGAACGGGGGCGATATCCAGATCCAGCCCGCCGGCGGCCTTGGCGGCCGCAAAGTTGGACAGGAACGCCTCCCTCAGGCCATCCACGCCCAGGGTCTCCTGCATGTAGCGGGTGCGGGCCTTGGCCCGGTTCTGGTAGTTGCCGTGGGCGCAGAAGGTGTCGGTCATGGCTTTGAGACAGTACAAAACGTCGCCGGGGGCCACGGACTCGTCCACCAGCACGCCCATGCGGTGGTTGTTGCCAAGACCGCCGGCGATGCGCAGGGCAAAGGTGCCGTCGCTCTTCGCCAGAAAGCCCATGTCCCGGAAGGCGGTGTGGACGGAGTCGTCCACGCCGTTGCAGAAGGCCACTTTCAGCTTGCGGGGCATATGGATGTCACGGCAGATGGACAGCAGGTAGTCCGTCGCGGCCTCGGCCCAGGGCATAACGTCGAAAGCCTCCCCCGGCTGGACGCCGGACAGAGGGCTGCACATAACGTTGCGGGGGTTGTCCCCGCCGCCGCCACGGGTCAGGATGTCGCTGCCGATAGCCTCCTCCATGATGGACGGCACCTGCTCGCCCCGGAGGTCGTGGAGCTGCACCGTCTCGCAGGTGGTCAGCTTCAGCCGCAGGACGCCGTGGCGCTCCACGGTGTCGGCCAGAAATTTCAGGCGTTCCACCGTCAGGCGACCGCCCGGCATCCGCAGGCGCAGCATGTGTTTAGAGGGGTCCCGCTGGGCGTAGGAACCCATGCCGCCGGAGATGCCCTTGTAGGCCTTCTTGTCAAGATCGCCCTGCTGGAACGCGCCGATCGTCCCCTTGAAGTCTCCGATCTCGGCACGGAAGGCCTTTACCCACTGTTCGTTCATATCGTTTCCTCTCCCATCGTTACGGGCGCCCGCACCAGACGCAGACGCCCTTTTTCACAAATCTCAGTATATCACCGCTGTCCGCGTTTGTGCAATCCAAAGTCCGCGGATTGAAACATCAGAGGCGCGGTTTTTCCGCCCCGGTTTTCGGGAGCTTCAGACTCCGCAGGTGCGCCTTTTGCGCATCGGTGACGCGGTAGCTCTCAAGAGCTTTCTGGATGGTCCTGTTGTGGGTCCAGGGGTCCAGGCGGCGCTGGAGGAGATAGGGCAGCGCCGCGTCATACTGCTTGGCCAGCGCCGTGGCAAAGTACCAGGCGATCATCATATTGACGTAGTATTCCCCGCTGTGGACCTCCGCAACCATGGCCGGATACTCCGGCCGGAACGCCTCGTCCAGATAGAAGGTCATCATCATTCCGATGGCGAACCGGACGGTATAGGTGTCATTGGACGCCAGCCAGGCTTTGATCTGCTCCAGCAGCTCCGGCAGGTGGCGGCGGAACGCCCGGGGACGCATCAGGTCGCAGGTGGCCCAATTGTCCACGTGGGGCAAAAACGCGTCCAGCGAGGCCACTGTCTGGCCGTAGTCCCGCATGTTCTCGATCAGCAGACCGTGAAGGTTGTTCTCCTCGTAATACCGGTGGGGCAGGCATTGGAGGAATTCCGCCGCCTCCGGCGTCTTTCCGAACTCTTTGGCAAATTTCCGCAGCGCCGGCATACGGACGCCGATAACGGTCTCCGGGTCCACCGTGGGGATGAGCTTGCACCGGAACGTCCGGTAGTCCGCGTCCTGTAGCTGGAAGAGTTTTTTCCGCGCAATTTCTTCAGCGCCAGTCATTGTAAAGTACATCTCCTCCCGTATTTTGCCATGTCCACTGGCGCAGCGCCGCCAGCTGCTCCTCTGTGTGGAACCAGTGTTCGCCGTCCTCCATAACGGTCAGCGCGCAGCCAAAGCGGGCGGCGAAAGCGTCCACGGTCTCCCTGCTGGTCAAGGCATCCCCGCCGGCGTAGAGAATGGCGGTAGAGCCGGACCAGCGCTCAATGGGATGGGCTTTGGCGTACTGGTAATAGCGCCAGGACAGCGTCTCGCCAAAGTCCGTGGGGATTTCGCCCCGCTCCTCCAGCGCCGCCTCCGTCACCCCGGCCCAGCCCATCATGGTCCGGATCAGGGCCGTCATGTCCAAAACCGGCGAGACAAACAGACTCCGCTCCGGCGGGTCCTCCGAAAAAGCCAGCAAGCTGAACCAGGCGCCGATGCTGGTGGCCCGCAGGGCGACGCCCTTCCATCTCCGCCGGGCCCAGGCCATGACGGATCGCAGCTCCGGCACCGCGTGCCAAGGGTTGAAGGTCCCCGTCTCCCCCCGCCGTTCGCCGTGTTCCGGCATGTCAACGGAAAGCACTTGCCAGCCATTTGGGCAGATGATCTCCGCAAAGTCCCGGGCCTCCTCCTTGCAGCCGTGCTTGCCGTGGACGAACAGATACGCCCGCTCCGCCTCGCCGCCGCACAGCAGGGCGGGCATCCGACCGATTTTGAAAACAGCTTCTTTCATATGTGGTTCTCCCCGTCGTTTCACAGGATATCACATCCCACCGGTTTCCGCAACGCCAACGGCCCAATTGAACGCGGGGCTCCTGGCTTGCTTTTTCATGAAGACGATCACTTATATATTTTGTACATAAAATGTACATTATTTTTGTGCGTATTGCACAGCGCGACAGCGTTTCGGAAAAAAACCTTATCTACATCATCCATAGACAGAACAGGGTCGTTCGTGATACCTTAAGGGCACAGCCGGAAGGGCTGAAAATCATCAGAAAGGATGTGTTTCCCATGAAATTACGCTCCGAAGCGGACGTCCAGGAGTTTCTGGAGGCCGTCAAAGCCTGCGAGGGCGACGTATATCTGAAAAGCCCCGAGGGAGACATTTTTAATTTGAAATCCTCCCTGTCCCGCTATGTGGCGCTGGGGCACCTGCTGGAGAAGGAGGGCGACAGACTGGAGCTGTTTGCCGACCGCCGGGAGGACCGGGCCCTGCTCATGCGCATGGTGGCCGATCTGTCCGGCGGCGATACGCCCGCAGCTTCCTGATCTCCTCTCAAAAAACGCCCGCCCCACGGATTTTCGTGGCGGCGGGCGTTTTCTGTTGTCATGCCTGGGGGCGGAACAGCGCCTCCACAGCAGCCGCGTCGCCCTCCCGCTCCCCGATCAGGGTCAGGAACTGGGCCTCGTCAATGACCGGCACGCCCAGCTCCTGGGCCTTGCGGAGCTTGGACCCGGCGGCCTCGCCGGCCACCACGCAGGCGGTCTTTTTGGAGACAGAGCCGGAGACCTTGGCCCCCAGAGCCTCCAGTCTGGCGCCGGCCTCCTTCCGGGAATGGGCGGACAGCTCCCCCGTCAGAACGAAGGTCAGTCCGGCGAAGCGCTGGTCCACCGGCGCGGCGGTGCTCTCCATGTTCACCCCCGCCTCCTTCAGGCGGTGGATCAGGTCCTGGGACTGGGGCGAGGCCAGGTAGTCCACAATGCACTGGGCCGTGACGCCGCCCACGTCGTTGATGGCCGTCAGCTCGTCCACCGTGGCAACAATCAGGGCGTCCATGGTCCCAAAGTGGGCGGAGAGCACCTTGGCGGCCTTCTCTCCCACCTGGCGGATACCCAGGCCGTAGATCAGCCTGGAAAGGTCGTTGCCCTTGGACTTCTCAATGGCCCGAATCAGGTTCTCCGCGGACTTTTCGCCCATGCGGTCCAGCTTGGCGACATCCGCGGCGTGGATGCTGTAAAGGTCAGCGGCGTTACAGATCAGGCCGTTCTCCACCAGCTGCTGCACCACGGCGGGACCGCAGCCGTCGATGTCCATGGCGTTGCGGCTGGCGAAATGGGTGATGTTCCGCAGCAGCTGGGCGGGGCACTCCGCCCCGGTACAGCGCAGGGCCGCTCCGTCAACGTCCCGGACCACGGGCGCGCCGCAGACCGGGCAGGTCTCCGGCAGGGTGTAGGGCACCGTGTCCTCCGGGCGCTTGTCCATCACCACCTCCACGATCTCCGGGATGATCTCCCCCGCCTTCTGGACGATGACCGTGTCCCCCACACGGATGTCCTTCTCCGTGATATAGTCCTGGTTGTGAAGGGTGGCATTGGTGACGGTGGTGCCCGCCAGCCGGACGGGTTCCAGCACCGCCTTTGGGGTCAGCACGCCGGTGCGGCCCACCTGCACCACGATGTCCAGCACCTTGGAGGGCTTCTTCTCCGGCGGGTACTTGAAGGCCACCGCCCACTTGGGAAATTTGGCGGTAGAGCCCAAAATTTCACGATCTGTCAAGGAGTTTACCTTCACGACAGCGCCGTCGATGTCGAAGGGGTACTCCAGCCGCTGGTCGTTGATGCGGGCGATCTCCGCCTGGAGTCTGGAGGTCCCCGACAGCGTCTTGTGGGGGATGACCTTGAAGCGCTGGGAGGCCAGGTACTCCAGCGTCTCGGCGTGGGAGGCGAATTCCCGGCCCTCCGCCAGCTGCAGGTTGAAGATCTGGATGTCAAGCTTCCGCGCCGCGCAGACCTTGGGGTCCAGCTGGCGCAATGACCCGGCGGCGGCGTTGCGGGGGTTGGCCATCAGGGGTTTTCCCTGGAGCTCCCGCATACCGTTGATCTCCTCGAACACGGCCCGGGACATGTAGACCTCGCCCCGGACGATGAGCCGGGGCAGCTTCTCCGGAAGCCGCATGGGGATGGCGCGGACGGTCTTCAGATTCTCCGTCACGTCCTCCCCCACCCGGCCGTCGCCCCGGGTGGCGCCCCGGACGAACACGCCGTCCCGGTACTCCAGAGCCACGGACAAGCCGTCCACCTTCGGTTCCACGGAATACTCCACGGGTGTGCCCAGGGCCTCGTCCATGCGGTCGCAGAACTCCGCCACTTCTTCCTGGTTGAACACGTCCTGCAGGCTCTCCAGCGGCACCTCGTGGGTATAAGGCGAAAACCCTTCCAACGTCTGTCCACCGATGCGCTGGGTGGGCGAATCCGGGGTGATCTCCTCCGGGTGGGCCGCCTCCAGTTCCTCCAGGCGGCGGTTGAGCATGTCGTACTCATAGTCGCTCATGGTGGGGGCGTCCAGCACGTAATAGCGGTAGCCGTTTTCGTTCAGCGTCTCCCGCAGCTGCCTGATTTCCTCGCGGTAATCCATGGTTTCCCTCCGATACATTAGGTTCCGTTCAAAATATAGTCCTTCGCGTCCTCCACATAGGCGTCCGGACTGGTGGCAAAGTAGGTATACGTGTCCGGCACGGAGCCGACGATCACCGTCTCCGCCACGGTGAAGGAGTTGGAGACCTTGGTGGCGGTGGTAAAGCCCGGCAGCAGGATGCTGACGTACACGTCGATGTTCAGCACGATGTTGTGCTTGGTCTGGTTAATGCCGGCGGAGATGAACTCGTTTTCAAACCACGCCGTGGAGGAGCCCACGGACTCCATCCGCACGGAGATGCACGGCCCCCGGCCCGCCAGCAGCGCCGAGCCCGTCAGCGTGCCCACGGGGATGGACAGCTCCCGGGCGGACACCTGGTCGATCCGGGCCAGGACTACGTCCAGGATATCGGCCTGCAGGCGGTTGAAGACCGCCATGTTGCTGTAGAGGGCGGTGACCTTGCCCTCGTTGTCCTTCTCCAACGTGGTCAGATCCTCGTAGCGGAGCTCGCCGGACTGGACGGCCTCGTCCACGGCCTCCGTGACGATGCGGGTGACAGTGTTGCTGACTCGGGTAGTGGCCAGACTCTCCAGCAGCGGCTTCATGCGGGCGGTGGCGGTCAGCGCCAGGGCCAGCAGGCCTGCGGTCAGGAAAAACACCAGCGCCCGCAGCACCGCCCGCCGGTAGTAGTAAAAACCTCTCCACATGGCGCCTCCCTCCCCTCTCGGGGTATCCTATGCGGCGGGGGGGATGGACCATGCAGGAATTGTCAATTATTGCAAAGCGTTCACGATCTCCTTGAAGACCCTGCCCCGCTCCATGAAGTTGGCGAAGCGGTCAAAGGACGTGCTGGCCGGGGACAGGATTACCACGTCGCCCTCCCCGGCACGGCTGTCCGCCAGGGACACGGCCTGACGGTAGTCGTCCACGTCCACGATCTCCAGGCCATCGTAGTTCTCCGCCCGCTCCACGGCCTGGCGGATAACTCCGGCGGTGGCACCGCAGAGAATCAGCAGCCTGACGTGGTCGTTGACCACGGGGCCCAGGGCGTCGTAGGGGATGCCCTTGTCCTTGCCCCCGGCGATGAGGATGACCTTTTGATCAAAGGAGTTCAGCCCCGCGATGGTGCGGCTTGGGCTGGAGGCGATGGAGTCGTTGTACCACCGGACGCCGTTCCGGGTGCGGACCAGCTCGATGCGGTGCTCCACGCCGCCGAATGTCCGGGCGAAGTCCCGAATCACCTCGTCGGGTACCAAGCCGTCCACGGCGGCGATGGCCGCCAGATAGTTCTCAATGTTGTGGACGCCGGGCAGCCTGATGTCCGAGGTCTTCATGACCTCCCGCTCGCTGTCTCCATGGCGGGCGATGACGGCGTCGCCCCGGAGGAACACGCCGTCGGCCAGCTCCCGCCTCCGGGAGAACAGCCGCGCCCGGCCGACAGTCCGGCCGGCTTCCTCGCAGGTGATCTCGTTATCAGCGTTGAACACGGCAATATCTTCCGCCGTCTGATGTGTAAAGATATTTTCCTTTGCGGCGATATACTCCGCGAAGTCCTTGTGGACATCCAGGTGATTGGGGGCCAGGTTGGTGACGACGGCGATGTGAGGGCTGTGGGTCATGGTCAGCAGCTGGAAGGAGCTCAGCTCCAGCACGGCGATGTCGTCAGGCCGCATCTTCCCGGTATCCGCCAGCAGCGGGTGGCCGATGTTGCCCCCCAGGTGGACGGTCCTCCCCGCCCGCCTGAGAAGCTCGGCGATGATGGTGGTGGTGGTGGTCTTTCCGTCGCTTCCGGTGACGGCGAGCTTCTGGCAGGGGCAGACCTCAAAAAAGACTTCCATCTCGCTGGTCAATTGGCTCCCCCGGGCCACGGCGGCGGCCAGCTCCGGCAGGTCGGGCCGCATACCGGGCGTGCGAAAGATGACGTCCTGGTCCAGGCCCTCCAGGTAGCCCGGGCCCAGGTGCAGCTTCGCGCCCCGGGCCTCCAGGTGGTCCGCCAGGGCGCCCAGGGCCGCCCGGTCCTTTTTGTCGCAGGCGGT
The DNA here is from genome assembly GCA_902476875.1 of uncultured Oscillibacter sp. GTDB lineage: Bacteria > Bacillota > Clostridia > Oscillospirales > Oscillospiraceae > Oscillibacter. The sequence continues at coordinate 16,078 of CABSFC010000057.1, forward strand.
GACGGCCACGCCCCGGCTGAGCAGCAGTTCGATCAGCGGCTGGTTGGAGACGCCGATGCCGATGACGGCCACGGTCTTCTTTTGCAGGGAGGTCAGGTATTCCTCAAATGTCATGGGTCTCGCTCCTTATGTCCTCCGCCGGCGGGCGGAAAATTTCGTATAGGGAAATTATACCGCAAAGGGCGGAAAATTACAACGTGAAAGCGAAAGTTTCCGCGTTGACAACAGCCCGCCCATCCTGTAAAATAGGCGGTGCGAGGAAAACAGACAGTCGCGTGGCCAGGCCGAAAGGCCGTCCATGAGGAAAGTCCGGGCTCCACAGGGCAAGGATAACGGGTAACGCCCGCCCAGAGCGATCTGAGGAAAAGTGCAACAGAAATAGACTACCCGTAGCAATATGGGAAAAGGTGGAAAGGTGCGGTAAGAGCGCACCCGTCGGCTCGAGAGTGTCCGATGCTGTAAACTCTATCCGGAGCAACACCGGTATGGG
>CABSFC010000058.1 GCA_902476875.1 uncultured Oscillibacter sp.
GTAAAGGACACTAGAACCTGAATCTAGCGAGTCTGCCAATTCCACCACTCGCGCGCATGTACAATCTTTCAAGAGGAAATTGGTGCGGCTGACGGGACTTGAACCCACACGTCGAAATTGACACCAGCACCTCAAGCTGGCCTGTCTACCAGTTCCAGCACAGCCGCGAATGACTGCCCCCGGGAAAGACTGCTTGATTATTATAGCCAGAACTTCCCCCGATGTCAACCCCCAATTTTCGGCTTTTGAAAAAATTTCCCGCCTTGACAAACCCGGGGAAAACGGGTATAGTTGAGTCAATTTCATAAGAGAAACCGACGAGGCGGAGATCAAAGCAGTTGTGCACGCGCAGAGAGCCCGGGGGGCTGTGAGCCGGGCCGAACGCAGATTGCCAAATGGACCGCTGAGGGCGCGAGGAACGGCGTAAGCCCAGTATTTCGCGACGTGGGGGCATACGTCAGTTGCCGGAGATATGCAGGTATCTCGCAAAGCGCACGGGTCAAACCGTGAATCAAGGTGGCACCGCGGGCCAAAGCTCCCGTCCTTGACAGAATGTAAAGTCTGTCGGGGGCGGTTTTTTGCTGCCCGGCAGCGGAATGGAGGTCCTTTTCATGTATCCCTCTTTGGAACAGGCGCGGCGCCTCGCCGCGTCCGGCGATTACCGCCGCATCCCGGTCTGCCGGGAGCTGCTCAGCGACCGCTTCACCCCGGTGGAGGTCATGCGCACCCTGCGGGCCGCCAGCCGCCACTGCTATCTGCTGGAGAGCGCGGAGAGCGGCGGCAGGTGGGGCCGCTACTCCTTCCTGGGCTACGCGCCCATCCTGGAGCTGACCTGCACCGACGGCGCCCTGCGCATCCGCTCCGGCGGGGAGGACGCGGAGAAGACGGAGACCGTCTCCCAAACCGCCCACCCCGGCCAGGCCATCCGGGGCATCCTGGATCGGTACCGCAGCCCCAAAGTGGAGGGTATGCCGCCCTTCACCGGTGGGTTGGTGGGTTATTTCTCCTACGACTATATCAAGTACGCCGAGCCGACCCTGCGCCTCTCCTCCGGCGAGGGGGCGGAGTTCCGGGACGTGGATCTGATGCTGTTCGACAAGGTCATCGCCTTTGACCACGGGCGGCAGAAGCTGATTCTCATCGCCGGGGTGGACACGGAGCGCCTGGAGGAATCCTATACCGAGGCGGAGCGGGAGCTGGGCGAGATGGTCCGCCTGCTGAACAGCGGCGCCCGGGCGGACTTCCGCCCCCTGCGGCTGAAGGAGGAGCTTGCCCCCGCCTTTCCGAAGGAGGCGTACTGTGATATGGTGGAGCGGGCCAAGCGCTATATCCGGGAGGGCGACATCTTCCAGGTGGTGCTGTCCGACCCCCTGACGGCCCCGGGGTCGGGCAGCCTGTTCGACGCCTACCGGGTGCTGCGGACGGAGAACCCGTCGCCCTATATGTTCTACTTCTCCAGCGACGACGTGGAGATCGCCGGCGCGTCGCCGGAGACGCTGGTGAAGCTGGAGGACGGCGTCCTCCACACCTTCCCCCTGGCGGGCACCCGGCCCCGGGGCAAAAACCGGGAGGAGGACCTGCGGCTGGAGCGGGAGCTGCTGGCCGACGAGAAGGAGCGGGCGGAGCACAACATGCTGGTGGACCTGGGCCGCAACGACATCGGCCGCATCAGCGCCCTTGGCACCGTCCAGGTGGAGCAGTACATGAGCGTCGAGCGCTTCTCCCACGTCATGCACATCGGCTCCACGGTCTCCGGGCACATCCGGCCCGACTGGGACGCCGTGGACGCGGTGGACGCCATCCTGCCGGCGGGGACCCTGTCCGGCGCGCCCAAGCTGCGGGCCTGCGAGATCATCCAGGAGCTGGAGGGCCGGAAGCGGGGCATCTACGGCGGGGCCATCGGCTATCTGGACTTCACCGGGAACCTGGACACCTGCATCGCCATCCGGCTGGCCTACAAGAAAAACGGCAGGGTCTGCGTCCAGTCCGGCGCGGGCATCGTGGCCGACAGCGTGCCGGAGAAGGAGTTCCAGGAGTGTATCAATAAGGCCAAGGCCGTGGTCAGGGCCCTGGAGCTTGCACAGGAGGGATTGGAATGATCGTACTCATCGACAACTATGACAGCTTTTCCTATAACCTCTACCAGCTCGTCGGCGCCATCCGGCCGGACCTGAAGGTCGTCCGCAACGACGCCTGCACGGTGGAGGCGCTGGCGGCGATGGCCCCGGAGGCGCTGTTCCTCTCCCCCGGCCCCGGCAGGCCCGCGGACGCGGGCATCTGCGAGGAAGCCGTCCGACGGCTGGCGGGCCGGGTCCCCATCTTCGGCGTGTGCCTGGGCCACCAGGCCATCTGCGAGGCATTCGGCGGCACGGTGTCCTACGCCAGGGAGCTGATGCACGGCAAGGTCTCCCGGATCGTCCCGGAGGCGGACAGCCGCCTGTTCCGGGGCTTCCGGGGGCCATTCCCCGCCGCCCGCTACCACTCCCTCGCGGCGGTGGAGGAGACGCTGCCCGCCGTGCTCCGGGTCACCGCCCGGACGGCGGACGGCGAGATTATGGCCGTGGAGCACCGGGACTATCCGGTCTGCGGCGTCCAGTTCCACCCCGAGTCCGTCATGACCCCGGACGGGGCGGCCATTATCCGGAATTTTTTGACCAATATCTGACAGGAGGAATATACAATGATCAAGGAAGCCATTCAGAAGATCGTGGATAAGCGGGATCTGACCTACGACGAGGCATATGCCGTGATGAACGAGATCATGTCCGGCGAGACCAGCCAGACCCAGAACGCCGCGTTCCTGGCGGCGCTGTCCACCAAGAGCGCCAGGGCGGAGACCACCGACGAGATCTCCGGCTGCGCCGCCGCCATGCGGGCCCACGCCGCGCAGGTCTCCCATCCCGGCATGGAGGTTTTGGAGATCGTGGGCACCGGCGGCGACAACGCGAAGACCTTCAACATCTCCACCACCTCCGCGCTGGTCATCGCCGCCGGCGGCGTGAAGGTGGCCAAGCACGGCAACCGCTCCGCCTCCTCCAACAGCGGCGCCGCCGACTGCCTGGAGGCCCTGGGCGTCAGCCTGGACCAGGACCCGGACAAGTGCCGCGCCCTGCTGGACACGGTGGGCATCTGCTTCCTGTTCGCCCAGAAGTACCATACCTCCATGAAATATGTGGGCGCCATCCGCAGGGAGCTGGGCATCCGCACGGTGTTCAACATCCTGGGGCCCCTGACCAACCCCGCCCGGCCGGAGCTGCAGCTGATGGGCGTTTACGACGAGTATCTGGTGGAGCCGCTGGCCAGGGTGCTGACCTCCCTGGGCGTGCGGCACGGCATGGTGGTGTACGGGCGGGACAGGCTGGACGAGATCTCCGCCTGCGGCCCCACGGCGGTCTGCGAGCTGAAGGACGGCTACTACCGCTCCTACGTGATCACGCCGGAGGACTTCGGCCTGACCCGGTGCGCCAAGGCGGACCTGGTGGGCGGCACCCCGGCGGAGAACGCCGCCATCACCCGGGCCGTCCTGGCCGGCGAGCAGGGCCCCCGGCGCGCGGCGGTGGTGCTGAACGCCGGCGCGGGACTGTTCCTGGGCGGCAGGGCGGATTCTCTCCAGGACGGCGTGAAGCTGGCCGGGGAGCTGATCGACTCCGGCGCGGCGGCGCGGACGCTGGAGGAGTTCATCGCCACTTCCAACAGGTGATCTCATGGCGGCGACGATTTTAAGCGCCATCGCGGACCACGCCCGGCGGCGGGTGGCCGCGGACAAGGCGCGGGTCAGCCCGGAGGCCATGCGGGAGCTGGCGGGGCGGAGCGGAGCCAACGGCGCGGCGTTTGAGGCCGCCCTGAAAAGGCCCGGTATGCGCTTCATCTGCGAGGTGAAAAAGGCGTCCCCCTCCAGGGGGCTGATCTCGCCGGACTTCCCCTATCTGGACATCGCCCGGGACTACGAGGCCGCCGGGGCGGACTGCATCTCCTGCCTGACGGAGCCGAAGTGGTTTCTGGGGTCCGATGGGATTTTCCGGGAGATTCGGAGCGCCGTTTCCACGCCCATGCTCCGCAAGGACTTCACGGTGGACGAATACCAAATTTACCAGGCCAAGGCGCTGGGGGCCGACGCGGTGCTGCTGATCTGCGCCCTGCTGGACACGAAGACCGTCGCCCGGTATCTGGCGCTGTGCCATGACCTGGGGCTGGCCGCCCTGGTGGAGGCCCACGACCAGGCGGAGATCGCCTCCGCAGTGGCCGCCGGGGCGGACATCATCGGCGTCAACAACCGGAATCTGAAGGACTTCTCCGTGGACTTCTCCAACGCCGCCCGCCTGCGGGAGCTGATTCCGCCCGGGGTGGTGTACGTGGCGGAGAGCGGCGTCACCGGCCCCGCGGACGTGGCGGCGCTGAAACAGATCGGCGCCGACGCGGCGCTGATGGGCGAGGTGCTGATGCGGGCCCCGGACAAAAAGGCCCTGCTGGCCGCCCTGCGGGAGGCCGCCCGATGACGAAAATCAAGATCTGCGGTCTGTTCCGGGACCGCGACGTCGACTATGTCAACGAGGCGCTGCCGGACTACTGCGGTTTTATCATCGACTTTCCCAAAAGCCACCGCAGCGTGACGCCGGACCGGGTCCGGGCCCTGCGGCGGCGGCTGGCGGACGCCGTCACGCCGGTGGGCGTGTTCGTGGACCAGCCGGTGGAGGCCGTGGCCGCGCTGCTGAAGGACGGCACGATTTCCATCGCTCAGCTCCACGGCCATGAGGACGCGGACTACATCGCCGCCCTGCGGGCCCTGGCCCCCGGCCGTCCGGTCTGGAAGGCCTTCCGGGTGCGCACAGCAGAGGACAAGGCTGCTGCTGCCGCCTCGATGGCGGATATGGTCCTGCTGGACGGCGGGCAGGGGAGCGGACAGGTCTTCGACTGGTCCCTGACCGCCGGCGTGGGGCGCCCCTTTTTCCTGGCCGGCGGGCTGACGCCGGACAACATCCCCCAGGCGGTCGCCCGCCTCCGCCCCCACGGTCTGGACCTGTCCAGCGGCGTGGAGACGGAGCGGCGGAAGGACCGGGAGAAGATCCTGGCGGCGGTGGCCGCCGCGCGGGGGAGCGCGTAGCGGACGCGAAAGCCGCCTCTTGCGGATCGGGCCCCACAGGTGTATGATGGAGCGGCAAAGCTTGAGGAAGAGAGGCGGACAGACATGAAAAGACCCCTTTTGCTGGCCCACCGGGGCTTCTCGGGCGGCTATCCCGAAAACAGCCCCCTGGCCTTTCAGATGGCGGCGGAGCGGACCCGGGCGGACGGCATCGAGAGCGACGTCCACATCACAAGGGACGGGGAGCTGGTGATCTTCCACGACGACTCCGTGGAGCGCACCTCCAACGGCGCCGGACTGATTCGGGACCACACCTACGGCGAGCTGCTGGCGCTGGACATCGGCGCCTGGAAGGGCCCGGAGTTCGCGGGCCAGCACATCTGGACGCTGGGGCAGCTGCTGGACTTCTGCCGGGAGGCGAAGCTGCTTTTGAACCTGGAGCTGAAAAACGGCGAGGTGTTTTATCAGGACCTGGAACAGCGGGTGATCGACGAGGTCTGCCGGCGGCGGATGCAGGACACGGTGTTCGTCTCCTCCTTCAACCACGTCTCCATGCAGCGCTTCAAGGAGCTGTGCCCGGACATCAAGACCGGGCTGCTCTACGGCAAGCCCCTGCTGGACATGGCGTCGTACATCCGGCGCTCCAACGCCGACAGTATGCACCCCCGCTACACGCTGCTCCAGTACCAGCCGGAGCTGGTGGAGGTGTTCCACGGCCGGGGCATGAAGGTCAACACCTGGACGGTCAACACCGAGGCGGACATGCGGGACATGATCGGCCGGGGCGTGGACTGCATCATCTCCAACCACCCGGACCTGCTGTGCCGCGTGGCGGACGAGGTCCGCGGGGAATGACGTGACATGAAAAAACACACTGTGAGGATGCCCTCACAGTGTGTTTTTTGCCGTTTTGCCCGGCGGCTCAATAGAATTCCTTAATGTAATCCAGCACGTCCCGCCGGGTGCCCTGGAAGGGGCCGGGGGTCTCCATCTTCAGGGAGACCAGCGCCGTGCAGTACTGCAGCGCCTCGGCGATGCCCGCCCGCTGGCGCTCGGTGATGTAGCCGGCGAAGGTAGTGTCGCCCCGGCCGGTGCGGCCGGACAGGTTCCGGGCCTTGATGGGGCAGGTGTGGATGTCCTTGCCGTCGTAGGCCAGCACCTCGGTGTTGTGGGTGATGAGGACCTCCTTCGCGCCCCAGCTGTGCAGCAGCTTCGCGGCCTCCGCCCGGTCCGTCAGACCGGTGAGGATCTCCGCCTCGGCGGCGTCGGTCTTCAGGTAGTCGATTACCGGCAGGTACTCCTTCTTCTCCGCCCAGTCGTGGAAGGCCATGGTCTTGTCCGGCTCCACGTGGCGCAGCAGGCACTGGACGTCCACCGCCACCTTGCCGTGCTTCGCCGCCTCGGCGAACAGCGCGCCGTCAAAGTCGCCGTAGACCAGGCCGGCGAAGTGGTAGATCTTCGTCTCAATGTCCGGCAGCTCCTCGAACCGGAAGGGGTCGCACACGCCCATGGAGGTGCAGGCCCGCTTCTCCTTGTCGGCGGTGAAATACTGGTTGCGGATGGAGCAGGTGGCCTTGGATTCCCTCCAGTACACGTCGGCGCCGGAGCCGGCGAAGCGCTCCTCCACGTCGGCGTCGGCGGGGTTCAGCTTGGTGAAGAGGGCCGTGCGGTTGCCGCTTTTGGCCGCCGCGAAGCCGGAAGCCACCACGGCGCCGCCCACCTCCTTGCGCTCGTTGCCCTGATAGTCGATGTTGTGGTCCAGGGATACCGGTCCGATGACCAGCACGTCGTATTGTTTTTTCATAGCTTCCTCCTGATTGTATTGTCATGACAGGGCGCGCCTGTCACAGGGATTCGTGGTCCTGTATGTCGCGGCAGGTGCGCCGCTCCACCAAGGCGGGCAGCAGGAATTTGCGGGTGTACTCCCCGGGGCTCTCGCTGTCGATCAGGTCCAGCAGCAGCCTGACGCTGGACCGCGCCAGCCGGGGGATCGGCTGGGCGATGGTCGTCAGCCGGATGTTGGGCAGGGCGGCGTAGTCAATGTTGTCGTATCCCATCAACGACAACTCCTCCGGAATGGCGATGCCGCGCTCGTCCGCCGCCTCCATGACGCCCAGGGCCGCGGAGTCCGACGCCGCGAACACCGCCGTCTGGGGGAAGGGCTTCTGAAACAGCTCCAGGGCAAGACGGTGGCCGCTTTCAATGGTGGAGGCGCTGCCCGGATTCACCAGCGTTTCCACCTGCATCCCCAGCTCCTCCGCCCGGCGGGAGAAGCCCCGGTGCCGCAGGGTGTGGGAAAAGCTGCCGGGCCGGAGGCCCAGGTACGCGACCCTGCGGTGCCCCAGCCGGTGGAGGTACTCCGCCGCCATCCGGCCGCCCATGTAGTTGTCGACGCTGACGGCGTTGACCTGGGCGCCGGACGTTTCCGCTCCGCAGTCGCCCACCAGGACGGAGGGCAGGGCGGCGTGGGCCTGCAGCAGGTCGACGGCGCTGTTGTTGGAGCTGAGCAGCAGGATGCCATCCACCCGCTGGCTGATGAGGAAGTCGAACAGCTCGCCGATCCGGCCGTCGCCGGGGTGGCCGCTGCACAGCATGACCTGATAGCCCCGCTCCTTGGCGTACATCTCCATATACAGGGAGAACGCCGCGTGGAAGGGGTTGGAGATATCCGGCGGGATGACGCCGATGACGTTGGTCCGGCTGGAGATTAGACTGCGGGCCAGCAGATTGGCGCGGTACCCCGTCTTCTGGCACAGCCGCAGGATACGCTTCCGGGTCTCCGGGCTGATCTCCGGAGCGTCGTTCAGAGCCCGGGAGACCGTGGTGACGGAGACACCGGCCATCCTTGCGATATCCTTGATCGTGACGTGCTGCACGCGGCTTCCTCCTTATACCCCGCTGTAACGGCAATGCTGACGGTAACGTTTGCAATCAAAATGACGAAAAGGAAAAAAATATACTAAAAAAGAAAACGATTTGCGAAAACAAAGCGAAAAACGCAAAGATAAATGACGAAAAAAGCGGCGGCTCAGGCGGGAAAACCGGCGCCCGCCGCGCCGGACACGCTCCGGCACTCTCATTATAGCAAAAAGGGTTTCAAGAATAAATTGTGCGAATTGAACAATTTTTTAAGACAGAAATAATGTATAATGTGAAAAATGCAAAGTTGGGCTTGACAACTTTCTTTCATAAATGGTAAGGTTTACACATCGGGACGGTAACGTTTGCACGACGTGCCATACGTGAAGGCCCCGCGTAAAAACCAGGAAAGAGAGGGTGCTTACGTATCATGCAACCAAAAGAGCAAAACTACTCGAAGTCCCGGCGGTTACAAAATCAGATCAAAGCTGTGGTGACGAATCCGTATAACGTGATCGTGCTGGTCGCCATTATCCTGCTGACGTATCTGATCATTCTGCCGCTGCTGGACATGCTGGCCACCACCTTTGAGCTGTCCTCCCGGGATCTGCGTGCCGTTCCGGGCGGCGTGGCAGGCGAATTTACCTTCTACTACTGGCAGCGCCTGCTGGCCAGCGACCTGTCCATGAGCCTGCTGATCAGGCCGCTGCTGAACTCCCTGATGATCGGCGTGGGCGTCTCCGTGTGCGCCATCGTGCTGGGCTCCGTCCTTGCGTGGCTGATGGTCCGCTCCGACCTGCCCTTCAAGCCCTTCTTCTCCCTGGCGGTGATCATCCCCTATATGATCCCCTCCTGGGTCAAGTCTCAGGCCTGGCTCAGTATGTTCAAGACGCCCCGGGTCGGCGGCGCGTCGGGCTTTGTGGTCTCCATTCTCAGTTCCATGGGCGTGACGAATTTCGACTTCCTGGAGCCCATTGCCTACGGCCCCATCGCCATCATCATCGTGCTGTCCCTGCACTATTACGCCTATACATACCTGCTGGTGTCCGCCGCGCTGAACTCCGTCAACTCCGAGCTGGAGGAGATGGGCGAGATCCAGGGCGCCAGCAAGAGCCTGATCCTGCGGAAGATCACCCTGCCCCTGGTGCTGCCCTCCATTTTGTCGGCGGTCATCCTGACCTTCTCCAAGGCCATCGGCACCTTCGGCACCATCAACTACCTGGGCTCTCCCGTGGGCTTCCGGACCCTGTCCAGCGAGCTGTACTCCAACAGCAAGTCCCAGAACACCCAGACGGCCTTCGCCATGGCCATCCTGATGATCTGCATCGCCTGTATCTCCGTGTTCATCAACCAGAAGCTCATCGGCAGCCGCAAGTCCTACGCCACCATCGGCGGCAAGGGCGGGCGCTCGACGCCCATCGGCCTGGCGGGGTGGAAGCCCATCGTCACCATCCTGCTGTTCATCTTCTTCATCGTCGGCATCATCATGCCGGTCATCATCCTGATCATTGAGAGCTGCATGCTGAAGGAGGGCACCTACTCCCTGGCGAACTTCACGCTGTACTACTGGATCGGCGAGGGGAACCCCAACATCATGGAGGGCGTGCCCGGCATCTTCAAGAACCCCAACTTCCTGCACTCCCTGTGGAACTCTATCAAGCTGACCTTTGTCAACGGCATCTTCGGCACGATCTTCGGCCAGATTCTGGGCTATATCTGCGCGAAGGGCCGCGGCAAGCTCCACGGCAAGATCGTGGAACAGCTGGTGTTCATCCCCTACCTGATCCCCTCCGTGGCTTTCGGCGGCATCTACCTCAGCATGTTCTCCACGGAGCAGAAGCTCTTCGGCGTGACCCTGGTCCCGGCGCTGTACGGCACCTTCGCCCTGCTGACGCTGACCTCCGTGGTCAAGCACCTGCCCTTCGCCTCCCGGGCCGGCACCTCCAATATGCTGCAGATCAGCGGCGAGCTGGAGGAGGCCGCCGCCATCGAGGGCACCGGCTTCTTCAAGCGCTTCGTCAAGATCGTGTTCCCCCTGTCCAAGGGCGGCTTTATCTCCGGCTTTATGCTGATCTTCGTCTCCATCATGAAGGAACTGGACCTGATCATCCTGATCATGACGCCCTCGACCTCCACGCTGCCCTATCTGGCGTTCCAGTATCAGAACCAGAACTGCCCCCAGGCGTCCGACTGCGTGGCGATCGTGATGTTCTCCATCGTGTTCCTGGTGTACGCGCTGGCCAACATCTTCGGAGACGCGGACCTTGCCAAGAGCATGGCCGGCTAAGAGAAAGGAGTGGGATTAAAATGAGTAAAATTGAACTGACCCATGTCGATAAATTCTATGGTAAAAACCACGTTCTGAAGGACCTGAACCTGACCATCGAGGACGGCGACTTCATGACCCTGCTGGGCCCCTCCGGCTGCGGCAAGACCACCACGCTGCGCGTGGTGTCCGGCCTGGAAAAGCCCCAGAACGGCTTCATCCACATGGACGGCAAGGAGATCGTGAACGCGGCGGAGGCCTACTACGCGCCGCCCTCCAAGCGGAACCTGAATCTGGTGTTCCAGTCCTACGCCCTGTGGCCCCACATGACCGTGTTCGACAACGTGTCCTTCGGCCTCAAGATCCGCAAGGAGTCCAGCGACGTCATCGCCAAGAAGGTGGCCAGCGCCCTGGAGCGGATGCAGATCGGCGAGTACGCCAAGCGCTATCCCACCGAGCTCTCCGGCGGCCAGCAGCAGCGCGTCGCCATCGCCCGCGCCATCGTGTCGGAGCCCCGGCTGCTGCTCCTGGACGAGCCCCTCTCCAACCTGGACGCCAAGCTCCGCGTGGACATGCGCTCCGAGCTGAAGCGCCTGCACCACGAGACCGGCACCACCATCATCTACGTCACCCACGACCAGGTGGAGGCCCTGACCATGTCCACCAAGATCGCCCTGTTCCGCAAGGGCGAGCTGGTCCAGGTGGCCCCGCCCCTGGAGCTGTACGACAACCCCTGCAACCTGTACACCGCCGACTTCATCGGCAACCCCAGCATCAACTTCGCCAAGGGCACCGCCACGGTGGACGCCTCCGGCATGACCGTGGACAGCGCTGTGGGCCAGCTGACCTTTGACCGGGCCGACATGACCCCCGCGGCGCCCCAGAGCGGTAAGATCGAGGTGACCCTGGGCCTCCGCCCCGAGCAGCTGACCATCAGCCGCGTCCAGGACGACGAGCACCGGGTGGAGGGTCACGTGTACTCCGGTATGCCCGCCGGCTCCGAGACCCTGGTCTCCGTCCGGGTGGGCGAGGAGCTGCTGACGGTGAAGGAGCTGGGTTCCACCCACTACGCCGGCGACGAGAAGGTTTACCTGGGCTTCAACCCCAAGAAGATCAACATCTTCGAGACCAGCAGCGAAAACCTGATCAAGTATTCCCTGTAAGCCGTAACTCCGCGGCGGATGCCGCTAAAAAAACAGGAACCAAGGAAGAAACAAGGAGGAAAAGACATATGTTAAAGCGCAAAAACTGGCTGGCCGGACTGCTGGCTGTCGTCATGCTGCTGGGCCTGACCGCCTGCGGCGGCGGCAACGACTCCGCCACCACCGACAACGGCTCCCAGACCGAGCAGACCGGCGGCGACGCCGCCCCCAGCGACCTGACCGAGTGGGAGCAGAGCTCCAACATCTACGCCACCGACGAGACCGACGAAGAGCTGTACGAGCGTGCCCTGGAGGAGGGCGCCACCGTGACGCTGTACTCCATCTCCTCCCGCTGCACAAAGGTGGCCGAGGCCTTCATGGCCAAGTATCCCGGCCTGGAGTGCGTCCCCTTCGACATCTCCACCGACGAGCTGCTGGAGAAGGTCACCCGCGAGTATGAGGCCGGCGTCCACACCTGCGACGTCGTCCACATCAAGGACCAGGACGGCTCCATGTACCTGGAGTATGTGGCCAACAAGATCTTCTACAACTATCAGCCCGCTGACATCTTCTCCCACATCGACCCCGAGTACACCGCCACCGCCACCCCGCTGTACATCGAGCTGACCCAGCTGTTCTACAACACCGAGGCCTATCCCGACGGTTCTCCCATCACCAACCTCTGGCAGCTGACCGAACCCCAGTGGAAGGGCAAGATCATGATGCAGAACCCCCTGGACAACCTGGCCTGGGGCTCCTGGATCACCGGCTTCTGCGTGGGCGAGGAGCCTGACCGCCTGGCCGCCGCTTACAAGGACCTCTACGGCGAGGAGCTGGTCCTGTCCGACGGCTGCGCCAACGCCGGCTATGAGTTCCTGAAGCGCCTGAAGGAGAACGAGCCCGTCTTCACCGCCTCCTCCGACGAGATCGCCGAGTCCGTCGGCACGCCCGGCCAGAGCGATCCCCCGGTGGGCTTCTGCGCCTCCTCCAAGCTGCGCAAGGCCGAGGAAAACGGCTGGGTCTTCGCCCCCGTGAACCTGGAACCCGACACCGGCATCCCCGCCGTCAACACCCTGTATATCGTCGAGGGCTCCGAGCACCCCGCCGCCGCCAAGCTGCTGGTCCGCTTTATGATGGGCGGCGTCGACGGCGACACCTCCGGCTATGAGCCCTTCAACACCCTGGGCGGCTGGCCCGTCCGCGACGATATCGCGCCCGCCGAGGGCTCCGTGGACTACTCCGGCATCAACGTCGCGCCCTTCGATGTGGACGAGATCTACTACAACTACAACACCGTTCGTGACTTCTGGCAGATGCTGGGCTGATCTCCGCGTGACCCGCTGAATCTGCTGCCCCCCTAAACCGCAGGCGGCGGGCGGACATCCGCCCGCCGCTTTTCGTTCTGATCCCTGGCTCGGAAGGAGGAGCCCATGAGCTTTTTCATTGACAAACACAACCGGAGAAAAAGTCCCATCGCCCTGGCCGCCTTTGGCGCGGCGCTGCTGGATCTGTGCGTGTTCGGGCTGCTGTACGCCGTGCTGGCGGAGCCGCTGTACCGCGCGGTCGCCCTGGGCGGCGCGGCGGCCACCACGGCGCTTCACAGCGTCATCATCGCCGCCGTTGGCACGGCGGTGTGCTGTCTGCTGTTCCTGCTGCGGGACAAGCGGGTGGCGCCCTACGGCTTCGCGGGCCTGGCGGTGATTTTGTGCATGTTCTACGCGGCGGCGGCGCTGCTGGAGCCGGCGGCCCGGAGCAATATCCTGGCGTTGATTTCCTGGTACGGCCTGGCCCCGGTGCTGCTGGGCAACGCCGTCACCTGGCCCATTTATCTGAAAATAAAGCGCGGGAACCCCGCGCTGAACCATAGAAAGACCATCCAGGAGGAACTGCGGGCGGCCGCCGCGAAGGAGGCCGCGAAGCAGGCGGAGAAGCGGCCCGCCCGGCGGCCGCCCGTCAAAGAGCAGGCCCCCGCGCCTGGGGAGGAGCCGGGACCCTCGCCGGAGGAGGCCCTGTTCGGCCCCGAGGCCGGCGGGAGCCCCGCGGCGTTCCGCACCGCGCAGGAGGAGGCCATGCTGCTTTATGAGGACGATGAAGAAGAGAGCGACGATTAAGGATGTGGCCGCCCTGGCGGGCGTCAGCTTTTCCACGGTCTCCCGGGTCCTGGACGACCACCCCGGGATCAGCCCGGACACCAAGGAGCGTGTCCGCGCCGCCTGCGAGCAGCTGGGCTATGTCCGCAACATCGCGGCCCAGAGCCTGACCGGCCAGTCCATCCATACCCTGGGGGTCCTGGTGCCGGACGTGTCCAACCCCTACTTCGCGGGCATGGCCACGGCCATTGAACAGCGGGCGTCGGAGAAGGGCTACCGGGTGCTGCTGAGCAACTCCATGCGCAACCAGGAGCAGGAGCTGCAGGCGATCGACAGCTTCCTGTCCCGGCAGATCGACGGCATCCTGATCGCCGCCATCTCGCCCCAGTCCCAGGCGCTGCACAGGGAGATGCTGGGCGACCTGCCCTGCGTCTATATGGGCGTCAACCACGGCGAGGACTGCAGCTATGTCATGGCGGACAACGACGCCGGCGCCTATGAGGCCGCCCGGTATCTGGTGGACCTGGGCCACCGGGACATCCTGTTTTTCGGCGGGCGGGAGACCTCCCGGACCCGCGCCCTGCGCGTACAGGGCTTCCGCCGGGCGCTGGCCGAGGCGGGGCTGGAGGGCCGGTATCTCCCGGCGCCCCCCGCGGGCGGCCTCATGCGCCAGTGGAGCTACGAGAGGGCGCTGGAGCTGTTCCAGACCCGCCCCCTGCCGGACGCCATCTTCGCCTATTCCGACCTGACGGCGCTGAAGATCATGGAGGCGGCGGAGGAGCGCGGCATCCGCATCCCGCAGGACGTGTCCCTGCTGGGCTACGACAACGTGTCCTTTGCCGCGCTGCCGCGCATCCATCTCACCACGGTGTCCCAGCACAAGTTCCGGCTGGGGGAGATCGCCGTGGAGCGGCTGCTGGCGCAGATCCAGGGCAGCAAGGAGCGGACGGTGGACCTGCTCCAGCCCGAGCTGATCATCCGGTCCACCTGTATTCAAAAGAAGGAGGCAGCGATGCCATGAACGGAATACCCAACAACGAACGGCAGCGCCTGGGCGCTCTGCTGGACCACACCTCCCAGGCGGAGGTCATGGCCCAAATCCCCCAGTTCGCCGAGGCCGAGATCCACAACATCGCCTCCGCCCCGGCCAAAGCGCCCGGGGAGCTGGGCGTTTTGGTGTTCAACATGGAGCGGGGCGTCCACCTGGCGGAGCTGGGGGACTTTCTGGAGACCTGTCCGGCGGCGCGGCCCTTTGACGTGATCCTGGCCAACGAGCTGGACGACGGCTGTGTCCGCTCCGGCGGCAGAGACACCACCCGGGAGCTGGCGGAGCGGCTGGGAATGAACTACGTGTTCGGTTTGGAGTTCATCGAGCTGGTCAACGGCGAGGACCCCAAGGGCTTCCACGGGAACGCCATTCTGTCCCGCTGGCCCATCAAACAGGCGAAGATCGTCCGCCTGCCGGAGCAGTACAACTGGTACTTTGACCGCCAGCGCCGCATCGGCGGACGGCTGGCCATCCTGGCGGAGCTGGACGTGAACGGCCGCAGCGTCGGCGTCGGCACCATCCACCTGGAAAACCGCACCCACGGCCCCGGGCGGAAGGCCCAGCTGGAGGCCATCCTCCGGGAGGCGGAGGCCATGTTCCCCGGTATGCCGGTGGCCCTGGGCGGCGACCTGAACACCAACACCTTCGACGGCCGGGACAAGGACGCCATCCGGGAGATCGCCGGCAGCCCGGAGCTGCAGCGGCGCTGCCTGGAGGACGTGGCCGCCTGGGAGGGCGCCCTGCCCGCGGCGAACGCCGCCGGCTACCGCGCCGTGCCGGAGGCCCCCATTCTCACGCGGCGGAAGCCCCTGCCCGGCGGTGGACACCTGGACCTGCGGCTGGACTGGCTGCTGCTGCGGGACCTGACGCCCATGGAGAGCCGCACCATCTCCACCCGGCGGGAGGACTGCGCCTTTGCAAGGCCCGGCTCCGCCCTGGAGGCCTTTGGCGGCGAGGAGCTGTCCGACCACAACGCGGTCTGGGCATCCTGCGCGCTGCCCGAGCACGATTGAGGAGGCGCTGTCATGCTGCATACAGTATTGTTCGATATGGGCGGTACCCTGGAAGACATCTGGTACAACGAGGAGACCACCGCCGATGTGATGGAAAAGCTGCAAACGGTCCTGCGGGCCAACGGCCTGGAGCCGGGGTGCGCGCCCGGGGAGTTCCGGGAGCGGGTCCTGGCGGGGTTGAAGGCGTACAAGGTCTGGAGCGAGGGCAACATGCTGGAGGCCAAGCCGGAAGACATCTGGCCCAACTACTACCTGAAGTCCTTTGACTTCGACCTGGAGAAGCTGCTGCCCATCACGGAGGAGCTGGCCAACCTGTGGGAGGTCACCTACTACCACCGGGAGCTGCGCCCCGGCGTCCGGGAGATGCTGGACGGCCTGAAAGCCCGGGGCTACCACATCGGCGTCATCTCCAACAACGCCTCGCTGTACAATGTGTTCAACGTTCTGGAGGACTACGGCATCCGGGATTACATGGAGGATGTGACGGTCTCCAGCGTCACCGGCTACCGCAAGCCCCATCCGGAGATCTTCCGCATCTCCATGCGCCAGATGCGCTGCCGCCCGGAGAACTGCGTCTACATGGGCGACACGGTCTCCCGGGACATCATCGGCGCCAAGCGGGCGGGCTTCGGCAAGGCGGTGCAGATCTACTCCTTCCTCTCCGCCCAAAAGGACGTGGGCGTGGTGGCCGACGCGTACAAGCCCGACATCGTCATCGAAAGCTTTGAGCAGTTCCTGGTCTGGCTGGATGAGATCAATCCCGCCATGGCGTTGAAGTAAAAAAACGCGG
>CABSFC010000059.1 GCA_902476875.1 uncultured Oscillibacter sp.
GGCGGGGCGAGGGCGCCACCTGTGCCCCGGATGGGGTACGCCCTACGGGATGAAGCGACAATTTTCTGTGGGGTGGACCGCCCCGGTCCGCCGTTTGCACCCAACGCGGAACAACAGCCCACGTAGCGGCAGCGGGGCAGTTGCGCAAGCCCTTGCGTCGATATCCCACAGGTTTGCACCCGGCGTTCCACATGCGGCATAAACGCTCTGCCAAACGCCGGCGTACAGCGCACCCGGATAAAGCTCATCAAGTCTACACCGACCCGATTCGCACGGCCCCAATATTTCGGCCAAATTTTCCCGTCAGGGGAAATTTCTGACCGCAGGGCGTTTTTCTTTTGGACCGTGCACGGCCCGTTTTCTTTGGCAAGACCAAAGAAAATGGGGGTGCATTTCCCAGCGCCGCGACACGGCGCAAACCCCACTCCCGCCCGCAAGGGCGGCCACTCTCATACCCGCATCTCCACGCCCCGTGCGCGAAGAAATCTCTTCAAATCCTGAACATCCACCTGCTTCGTGTGAAAGATCGAAGCCGCCAGCCCCGCGTCAATGCCGGGATGGGTAAAGAGCTCCGCGAAATGCTCCATGTTCCCCGCGCCGCCGCTGGCGATGATCGGCACGGATACCCGTGCCGCCAGGGCGTCCAGCATCTCCAGATCGAAGCCGTTTTTTACGCCGTCGGTATCAATGGAGTTCAGCACGATCTCCCCCGCGCCGTCTCCAACGCCCCGGACGGCCCACTCCATGGCGTCGATGCCGGTGTCCTCCCGGCCGCCTTTGGCGAACAGGCGGAACTGCCCGTCCACCCGTTTCACGTCCATGCTCAGGACCACGCACTGGTCGCCGTATTTCTTTGCCGCCGCGCCGATGAGACCGGGGTCCGCGATAGCGCCGGAGTTGACGCTGACCTTGTCCGCGCCGCACTTCAGCACCCGGTCGAAGTCCTCCAGCGTGCGGATGCCGCCGCCCACCGTCAGGGGGATGAAGATCTCTGACGCCACCCGGCGCAGGATGTCCGTGAACAGGTTCCGGCCCTCCACCGAGGCGGTGATGTCGTAAAACACCAGCTCGTCCGCGCCGGATTCGTTGTAGAAGCGGGCCATCTCCACCGGGTCCGCCATGTCCCGCAGCCCCTCAAAGTTGGTGCCCTTGACCACCCGCCCGTCCTTCACGTCCAGGCAGGGGATGATGCGCTTTGCCAGCATGGGTCTCGCCTCGCTTTCAGTATGTTCAGTCTTGCACAGCCTCGATGACCGTCTTCAAATCCAGCCGCCCGGTGTAAAGGGCCTTGCCCAAAATGGCGGCGTGAGTGCCAATGCGCCGCAGCTCCTCCAGCTCCGCCAGAGAGCTGACGCCGCCGGAGGCCGTCACGTGCAGGCCGTCGATCTCCGCCAGCTCCCGGTACAGCGCCAGATTGGTGCCCTGTTCGGCGCCGTCCCGGCTGATGTCGGTGTAGATGACGGTGCCGACGCCCGCACCGACCAGCCTGCGGCAGAAGTCCACGCCCTTTTCGTCGGACAGCTCCTTCCAGCCGTTGATGGCCACATAGCCGTCCCGGGCGTCCACGCCCACGGCGATCCTGTCGCCGTACTTCTCCGCCATCCGGGCGGTGAAGCCGAAGTCCCTGACAGCAACGGTGCCCAGGATGCACCGCCCCACGCCCAGGTCCAGATACTGCCTGATGCGCTCCTCGGTGCGGATGCCGCCGCCCACTTCGATGTACAGGCCGCCCTGTCTGGCGATGGCGGCGATGGTCTCAAAATTCGCCAGGGTGCCGTCCCTGGCGCCGTCCAGGTCCACCACATGGAGGTATTTGGCCCCGGCGGCGATGAAGTCCCGGGCCACGGCGCAGGGGTCCTGGCCGTAGACCGTCATTTTGTCGTAATCGCCCTGGTACAGGCGGACCACCTGGCCCCCCCGCAGGTCAATGGCGGGAAAAATCTGCATATGTCTCTCTCCAATCTCTGCTTCACAGGCGCTCCTTGCAGGAGAGCTCCTCCACGTTCAGTCGGATGACGCGGACGGCGTCCAGCATGGCGTCGCTGAACGTCCACTGATCCCTGCCGGTGGTCTGGCGCATGATCGCCGTCAGGCCCGCCCGCTTTTCCGCCGCCGTCTCCACAAAGGACACCGGACCGCCGCCCATGACGCACCGGTAGCGGGCGGAATACCGGCAGGCGACATCCCCCGCCACCAGCTCATAGCCGCTGTCCATCTCAAAGGAGGCCCAGCCGGTCCGGGCGATCAGGTCGATCTTACGCCCCTCCTTCGCGCTGTGGAAATAGAGCACCCGGTTACCGTCCTCCCGGACGAAGCCAACGTTCAGGGGCACGATGTAGGCCTTTCCCTGGTCGCAGAGGCCAAGGCGGCAGCATTGGCAGTCGAAAATGATCTCGTCAATCCGCTCCGGGTCGGTGACCTCCCGGTCCTTTCTTCTCATGGCAAACTCCTCTTCACAATTCCGCAAAGGCCTTCAGCAGCCGCAATCCCGCGTCGCCGGATTTCTCCGGGTGGAACTGGGTGCCCCAGACGTTCCCGCAGCGCACCGCGCCGGTGACCGCCACATTGCCGTACCGCGAGGTGCCAAGGGTGCTGGCTTCACAGTCCCTGGCATAGAAGCTGTGGACGTAATAGACGTACTCGCCGTCCCTGAAATACCGGAACAGCGGGTCGTCCTTCACGATCCCCAGGCTATTCCAGCCCATGTGGGGGACCTTCAGAGTCTTGTCGTCCAGGTCGCCGTGAAGGTCCACCACCTGCCCGGGCACCAGCCCCA
Source organism: uncultured Oscillibacter sp. (assembly GCA_902476875.1). Lineage (GTDB taxonomy): Bacteria > Bacillota > Clostridia > Oscillospirales > Oscillospiraceae > Oscillibacter. The sequence continues at coordinate 2,777 of CABSFC010000059.1, forward strand.
GGCCGGGGTGCTCGCCGTACTCAAAGCTCCGGTCGAACAGCAGCTGCATCCCCAGGCAGATGCCCAGCAGCGGCTTTTTTTTCGCCTCCTCCCGGATGACCGGCACCAGGCCGGTGGCGTCCAGCTTGGCCCTGGCGTCGCCGAAAGCGCCCACGCCGGGGAGAATGATACGGCCCGCCGCCCGGAGCCGCGCCGGGTCCCGGGTGACCTCCGTCTCCAGCCCCAGCGCCCTCAGGCTGGAGGACAGGGAGAACAGATTGCCCACGCCGTAGTCTACGATCGCGATCATTTACAGCACACCTTTCGTGCTCGGAATTTCATCCGCGTGTTTGGGGTCCATGGCCACCGCCATTTTCAGCGTCCGGCCCATGCCCTTGAAAATGGCCTCCAGAATGTGGTGGGTGTTCTCCCCCGCAAGCTGCCGGATATGGACGGAGGCGGGGCAGTTCCGCACAAAGGCCAGCCAGAACTCCTTGGCAAGCTCCGTGTCAAAGTCCCCCACGGTCATGCTGGGCAGCTCCACCGCCCAGCCCAGGTAGTCCCGGCCGGAGAGGTCGACGGCGCACAGCGCCAGCGTCTCGTCCATGGGCAGCAGGAACTGGCCGTAGCGGGTAATGCCCCGCTTGTCGCCCAGGGCCTGGGTGAAAGCCCTGCCCAGGCAGATGCCGATATCCTCCACGGAGTGGTGGTAGTCCACCTGGGTGTCCCCGTGGCAGGTGACGGACAGGTCAAAGTCGCCATGGCGGGCGAACAGCTCCAGCATGTGGTCCAGGAAGCCGCAGCCGGTGGCGATTTCCGCCCTGCCGGTGCCGTCCAGGTCCAGGGCCAGTTCAATTTGAGTCTCTCTCGTGTCCCGTTTGATCGTCGCGGTCCGCATAAGACGCCTCCTCACACTTCACTCAGCAGCCGGGAGAGCTCGTCCACCAGGGCCACCATCTGCTCCAGGGAGCCGATGGTGATTCGGACATAGTCCCGGATGCGGTCATTATCCGACCACCAGCGCACCAGAATTCCCTTCTCCTTCAGCTTCCGGTACAGGTATTCGCCGAAGATCCTGTCGGATTTCGCAAAGATAAAATTCGCCTCCGAGGGCAGCACCGTGAAGCCCAGGCCCTCCAGCTCGCTGACTGTCCACGCCCGGTTGCCCCGGATGGCGGAGGTGCACTTCTGAAAGTACGGCTCATCCTCCACCGCGGCGGCGCCGGCCAGGATGGACAGGCGGTTGACGTTGTAGGGGTTGAAGCTGTACTTCACCCGGTTCAGGGCGGAGATCAGCTCCTCGCCGCCCAGGGCGTAGCCCACGCGCCCGCCGGCCAGAGACCGGCTCTTGGACATGGTCTGCACCACCAGCAGATTGTCGTAGCGGGGAATCAGGGGCACGCAGCTCTCGCCGCCGAAGTCCACGTAGGCCTCGTCTATGATGACCACCCGGTCCGGGTCCGCCTCCAGCAGCCGCTGGATGTCCGCCCGGGGCACGGCGATGCCGGTGGGGGCGTTGGGGTTGGCGATGACGATGGTGCCGGGGAAATCCATGTAGTCGTCCACACACAGGGTAAAGTCCTCCCGCAGGGGAATGATTCCGGCGTCCAGGCCGAACAGAGCCACCTGGGATTTGTAGAAGCCGTAGGTGATGTCGGCGTGGGCCAGCCCCTTCCCCTGGCCGCAGAAGGCCCGGAAAGCGAAGGCCAGAATCTCGTCGGAGCCGTTGCCGGTGAGGACATTTTCAGGCCGGAGCCCGTACCGCCCTGCAAGGGCCTGGACCAGCTGGCCGCAGGTGGGGTCGGAGTACAGGTTCAGCTTCATCACCTCCGCCCGGGAGATGGCCTGCACCACCTTGGGTGAGGGCGGGAAGGGGCTTTCGTTGGTGTTCAGCTTGATATACTGCTGGTCCTGGGGCTGCTCGCCGGGGGTGTACGGGGCCAGACGGGCGGCCTCCATGGAGAGAAATCTGCTCATGGCGTCAAATCTCCTTATTATTTTCTTCACAGCGGATGGTCACGGACCGGGCGTGGGCGTGGAGGCCCTCCCGCTCCGCGAAGTCCGCGATGCGGGGCGCGGCCTCCGCCAGGGCCGCCTGGTCGTAGTACAGAAAGCTGGACTTCTTCACAAAGTCGTCCACGCCGAGGGGGCTGGAGAAGCGGGCCGTGCCGGAGGTGGGCAGGGTGTGGTTGGGGCCCGCGAAGTAATCGCCCAGGGCCTCCGGGGCGTTGCGGCCCAGGAAAATGCTGCCCGCGTTCCGGACCTTCGGCAGCAGGGCGAAGGGGTCGTCCACGCACAGCTCCAGGTGCTCTGGAGCGATGAGGTTGGCGGCCTCCACGGCCTTGTCCAGGCTGCCGGTGACGATGATCTTTCCGTTGTCGTCGATGGACCGCCGGGCCACGTCCCGCCGGGGCAGCCGCTCCAGCTGGATCTCGATCTCCGCCTGGACGGCCTTCGCCAGGTCCCCGCTGTCCGTCACCAGCACGGCGGAGGCCAGCACATCGTGCTCCGCCTGGCTCAGCATGTCCGCCGCCACCCACCTCGGGTCGCAGCCGCCGTCCGCCAGCACCAAAATCTCGCTGGGGCCGGCGATCATGTCGATGGCCACCTGGCCGAATACCTTCCGCTTGGCTGTCGCCACGAAGATGCCGCCGGGGCCGACGACCTTGTCCACCCGCGGCACGCTCTCCGTGCCGTAGGCCAGGGCGGCCACCGCCTGGGCGCCGCCCACCTTGAAAATCTTTGTCACGCCGGCGACCTTCGCCGCCGCCAGGGCCTCCGCGCCGACTTTGCCGTTCTTGTCCGGCGGCGTCACCAGCACGATGTCCCGCACCCCGGCGATCTTCGCCGGGATGACGTTCATCAGGATCGTGGAGGGAAACGCCTCCGGCGCCCGGGGCACGCAGACGCCCACCTTTTCAATGGGCGTGTACCGCTGGCCCATGACGATGCCGGGCCGGTCGGTCAGCACAAAGTCCCTGTGGACCTGCCGCTCGTGGAAGCGCCGGATATTGTCCGCCGCCATCTCCAGCGTGGTGAGGAAGTTCGGGTCCAGGGAGGCCCGGGCGGCCGCCAGCTCCTCCTCGCTCACCCGCAGGTCCCGGAGCTCCACGCCGTCGAATTTTTTCGTATAGGCCCGCAGCGCTGTGTCGCCGTTGGCCTTTACATCCGCCAGCACCGCGTCCACGGCGGCGCCGACGTTCTCCTCGGCCTGGATGTCCCGGTTGAGAATCTCCGCCGGGGAGAGGTCGTCAAATTCGCAGATTCGGATCATTGGGCGATCACCTCTGTCAGTTTTTCCAGCATGGTCCCGATCTCCCGGCGCTTGAACTGGTAGCTGACCCGGTTGGCGATGAACCGGGCGGAGATGGGCATGAACTCCGTGATGACCTTCAAATCGTTCTCCCGCAGGGTGGTGCCGGTCTCCACGATGTCCACGATCACGTCGCTGAGGCCCAGAATGGGCGCCAGCTCGATGGAGCCGTTGAGCTTGATGATGTCGATATCCCGGCCCTGGGCGGCGTAGTAGTCCTTGGCGATGTTGACGAATTTCGTCGCCACCCGCAGGGTGCGGCCGGGATCGTCGGCGAAGTCCTTGGGGCCCGCCACGCACATGCGGCACTTGCCAAGGCCCGTGTCCAGCAGTTCGTAAACGTCGGCCCCGGACTCCTCCAGGATGTCCTTGCCCACGATGCCCACGTCCGCCGCGCCGTGCTCCACATAGATGGCCACGTCGCTGGGCTTCACCAGGAAGTAGCGGATGCCCGCCTCCCGGTTCTCCACCACCAGCTTGCGGGTGTCGTTATAGTTCTCCGGGCAGCCGTAGCCCACGCCCGCCAGCAGGTTGTATACCTTGTCGCCCAGGCGGCCCTTGGGCAGGGCCACGTTGATCATGACCTTTTCGCCGCTCTCCCTGGGGGCGGTGTCGGCCATGCGGTCCATCTCGTCCAGATACAGGGCGAAGCCCACGGCCTTCGCGCCCCGGCGGAACTGCGCCGCCAGGGGGTCGTACCGCCCGCCCTTCAAAACCGCCCGGGGCAGGCCCGCCAGATACCCCTGCAGCACCAGGCCGTTGTAGTACTCCATGTCGTTGACCAGGGAGAGGTCCAGCTTCAGCTTCTCCGTCTGCCCCTGCTCCGCCAGGGCGGCGCACAGCGTCCGCAGCTCGCCGAGGGCCGCGCCCATGGCGGCGTTCAGGGCCAGGGGCTCCGCCCCGGCCAGCACGGTCTCCCAGTCCCCCGCCAGGGTGTTGAGGCTGCACAGGGCGTCGGCGCCCTGTCTGGAGAGGCCCGCTTCCGCCGCCAGACTTTGCAGCTCATGGGCGTTGCGGTCCCGGATGCAGGTCAGGAGCCTGGGGCGGATGGACTCCGGCGCGCCCACGGCGTCGAACAACCCGGTGACAAAGCCCATGTGGCTGATCTCCAGCACAAAGTCCCGCCCGGTCAGAGCCAGACTCCGAATGGCCAGGGACACCGCCTGGGCGGTGGTCTCGTCGTCCACCGCGCCGATACACTCCAGGCCCATCTGGCTGATCTCCTGAAAGGTGTGGCTCTCCTGGCTGGGGCGGTAGACGTTCTCCACATAGTAGAATCGCCCGCACTCCCCCGGCTCCACCTGGGCGTTTTTGGCGATGGACAGCGTCACGTCGGGCTTCAGCGCCAGCAGGCGGCCGTCCAGGTCTGTAAAGGTGATGACCTGCTCACTGGAGAGAAACCGGCGGTTCTCCTGATACAGGCCGTACTCCTCGAACCGGCCCATGTGGTACTGGCGGAAGCCCGCCTGCTCATACAGCAGCCGCAGCTGCAGCGAAACCCGCTCCTGGGGCTTTAAGATGTTCAGATCCAATTCCATGGGTATGCTCCTCCTCGTGGGGCGCGGCGCGCCCGCGCTCTTTCACGGGGTCTATTTTACTTTATTTTATTAGCAAAGTAAAGTGGTAATTCGGTAGCAAATGAAATTCTGCCTTTTGCACAAACCTCCACCGCCGGCAAAAGCCGGATACAGGGATTTTACACCCCGTCTCCGGCTTTTGCAATGCTTTGCGGTCATTCTTCCCGAGAGATGCCGCGCTGAACAGGGGCTTCCGGCGGGCCGCTTCCGGACCGGGACGCCTGAAAGCGCCTGTCCGGACGGCTCGGCCCCCGTCGCTCTCCCGCGCTTCGGTCAGGATGGCAGCGGCCCGCAGAGTCCGGCTGTATGGCTGTCAGGACGTATAAAAGCCCTCCTTTTTCATATCCCCGCCCTATATATGGAGAGCCGCATGGACCGTATCACGCCAAAAGAAAGGAGCCGCCCCGGGCAGCTCCTTTTATTGTCCTGTCGCTTTTTACCGCTCTTCGTCCAGCGCCAAAAGCCGCCGCGCGGAGTCCAGGTCCCCGTCCTCCACGGCAGTGAAGCGGGCGGCGCCCAGCGCCTCCATCAGATCCGGCCGCTCCTCGCCCAGCCGCCGGAGCGCCTGCTCCAGAGCGGCGGCGAACCGCGCGTCCGCCAGTTCCGCCCGCGCCGGAGACACGGCGGCCAGCTGGGTGCACAGCGCCTCCGTCTCCGCCAGCAGGGGCAGCGTCTCCTCCGCGCCGGCGTCCGCCGTCCGGGTCCAGCCCTCCCGGCAGATCGCCAGGGCGTCGATCTCTCCCGTCAGCGCGGCGTCCAGCAGGGCTTCGTCGTCCGTATACAGCGTCACCTGGGGCAGGTCCGCCGTCCGGGCGCCGTCAAAGTTCGCCGCCAGCCACAAATCAAAGCAGTCACCGGCCGCCCCCGTCTCCGAGACGCCCCAGCGGGCGTTCTCCATCTCCTCCCAGGTCAGCGGAGCGCCGCCGCTCCGGGCGGCCAGCTGACCGCCGTAGGTCGTGGCTCCCGCGCGGAGCATCGCCGTGGCGCCCGCCTCCACAAAGTCGCTGTCGGGCTGGGGCTGTTGGGCGCCGGCCAGCAGGGCCATGGCTCCGCCGCCGCGCAAAAACGCCTCCGCGGGCAAAAACGCCAGGTCGATGTTCCCCTCCGCCAGAGCCTGGGCCGTGGCGGAGGCCGAGGAGCCCACGGTGACGCGGACCTCGCCGATCTCCACGGTCCCGGTGTCCGCGAGGCAGTCCCTCAGCGCCTCCGGCAGCTCCTTCACCGCCGCGGACAGCTCCCGGGCCCCCAGGCCGCCCCTGGAGAGCTCCACCGCCAGCGTCTCCAGATACAGCGGCCCCTCCTCCACCGGCGGCTCCACGGGCTCCGGCTCCTCCCGCCCGCAGGCGGTCAGGCCGAGCAGCAGGGCCAGGGCCAACAGCAGGGATATTTTTTTCATATGCATCTCCTTTTTCTCCGGCGGCTTCTGGACTTTCCGCCGGCGCTCTGTTACAATGATCTACAATTGTAACACCTTGCCGCGCCGGATGCAAGGGCGCGGCGGTTTTGGGAGGAAGCCATATGTTCACACTGTCTGAAAACTGCAAGCGGGTGGACGCCTGCGTCCAGAACGGCAAGGGCCTCTGCCACCTCAAGCACCTGACCGACAAGGAGGGCCTCTACGGCCACGGCCGCATGTTCGCCCACGTGACGGTGGACCCCGGCTGCTCCATCGGCTACCACGCCCACGACCACGAGACGGAGTTCTACTACATCTTGAGCGGCGAAGGCGTGTTCAACGACGACGGCAGAGAGGTCGTCGTCCACGCCGGGGACATCTGCGCCACCGGCTACGGCCAGCACCACGGTCTGGAGAACCGGAGCGCCCAGCCCGTGGAGCTCATCGCCCTGATCGTCATGGAGTGAATCTGAAAAGAAGCGGCGCGGGCCGCTTCTTTTTTTGCGGGCGGGTGAAAGTTTTCGCCCGCCCGGATCGTATCCCAAATGAGAGCGCTCTGATTCCCCAGGCATTACAAAGGAGTTGATACCATGACCCTGAACGAGCGGGCGGAGCACCTGGCCCAGACCTACGCCGACGCCATCCTCCGCCTGAGCTATACCTATTTAAAAAACACCCACGACGCCCAGGACGTCTGCCAGACGGTCTTCGTCAAGCTGCTGACGGAGCCAAGGACGTTCGAAAGCGCGGAGCATGAACGGGCCTACGTGCTGCGGATGGCGGCAAACGCCTGCAAGGACCTGCTGAAAAGCCCCTGGCGGAAGCGGACCTGCGATCTGGAGGCCTGCGCCGAGGTCCCCGCTCCGGAGGGGTCGGACGGCTCCGTGCTGGCGGCGGTGAACGCGCTTCCGGCCAACTACCGCTCCGTCATCTACCTCTTTTACTACGAGGGGTACCAGGCGGCGGAGATCGGCGGGATCCTGGGGATTCCCACCGCCACGGTCCACACCCGGCTGGCCCGGGGACGGGCCAGATTGAAAGAAATTCTTGGAGGATACGGTTATGAACAGTCAGTTTGAATACAAGTCCGCCATGGACGGCCTGCGCTTTACCGACGAGCAGAAGCGCCGGATCGCGGAGCGCGCCGCCGCGGTGGCGGCCCAAAAGCCCCGCCGGACCCGCCGCCCCGTCGCCAGGGCCATTCTCGTGGCCGCCTGCGTCGCGGCGGTGCTGGTGGTCAGCGCCGGGGCCACCGGCGTGCTGAAGACCGCCGTGGAGTCCTTCGCCGGCATCTTCGGCGGCGAGGCGGCCCAGACAGAGGTCATCGACAAGATCGGCCGGCCCATCGGCGCCTCCGCCACGGACAACGGCGTCACCATCTCCGCCGACGCCATCATCGGCGACGAGTACAACGCCGCCATCGTCTTCACCATCCGCCGGGATGACGGCCAACCCCTCCTGCCGGAGGGCACCGATATGAGCTCCCTGCTGCTGGGCGGCATCGGAGGCACGGACCTGAACATCCTGGGCGGCAGCCACGGCAGTCTGTGGTTCACGGACGAAGACCCCGGTGACAATGCGATCCAGTTGGTGCAGACCATCAGCAGCGATATCTCCATCCCCGGCCACACCGCCACAGCGGAGTTCGGCGACATCTGCGCCTGGGATAACGAAACCGGCGAGAAGTTCTCTCTGATCGAGGGTCACTGGAAATTCCGCTTTGACGTGGACTACGAGGACTCCTCCGTCATCCTGGGCGGCGGCGAGACCTTTGCGCAGGACGGCATGACCTTTACCATCGACGAGGTCCGGGTCTCTCCCGTGGCCGTCCGGGTGGCATACACTGTGGACAGCGAAATCCAGTGGAGCGACGCCCCCAGCGGCCGGCTCAACGAGCAGGACCGCGAATCACAGCGGCGTTACTTTGAGAACGTGGAGATTTTGCTGACCAGGACCGACGGCACCGTGATGGCGGCGCCCACCGGCGGCAGCATCAAGCCCGGCGACGGCCGGACCGTCTGCGTCAGGGGCGGCGTGCTGGACGAAATCATTCCCCTGGAGGAGCTGGAGAGCATCTCCGTGGGCGGCATCGTCTACCCCATCTCCGTTCACTGATCGATACAGGCCAAGAGCGCCGGGGCCCGCCGCCCCGGTGCTCAGAGTTTGGCAAATCAAAAGCGCCAGGGTGATCAATCCTGACGCTCCGCTTGTCGAAAAAGCCTTTCGCCAAGCGGAGCAAGTTTTTCTGAACTTCCAAAAGTTCAGAAAAACTTTGATTGAAAGCGAAAGACACCCCTCCTGGGTTTCTTTCGCAGCTATTTTCCTTCCCGACATCCCGCGTTTTTCCTCTGTGAAAACGCCCTTTTGGCAAATCAAAAGCGCCAGGGTGATCAATCCTGGCGCTCTTTTTTCAGGCTTGCCGTTCCCGGTCGGCAAGGTGTTTCCTGTCAGTGGGTCGCCCCACGCCTGTATCATAGCGCTACGTTTTCAGGAAGTCAATCAAAATTGTTGCGGTCCGCAACGATTTGTGCAAACCGTCAAAAATGTCCGTTCGGAATTGACGAAAGACCCGCAAACCGCTATGATGATGGAAAACGAAGCGGGAGGAAAGCGTATGGATCCCACCAGGCGGCGTATCCGAAAAATCGACCGGGATGCCCAACGGTTCGTTGCCCGGGCCCTGGGCAACGACTCCCTGAGCCTTTCGGACTATGATATGATCCACACCGTGGCCCACCGCCCCGGCATCACCCAGGAGGACCTGCGGCGGAAGTACGCCCAGGACAAGAGCACCATCGCCCGCCGGGCCGCCAAGCTGGAGGGCCAGGGCTATCTGGAGCGCCGCCCCCACCCGGAGGACAAGCGGCGCAAGCAGCTGTTCATCACGGAGAAGGGCCTGGCTCTGCGGGACGCCAAGGTGGACGCGGAGACCTTCTATTTTGAGTGGCTGACGGCGGAGCTTTCCGAGCAGGAGCTGGCGGCCCTGTGCCCCGTGCTGGATCGCATCCAGCTCCGCAGCCGGGACGAGCGCCGGCTGGAGTTTGTCCACCTGCTGGAGATCTACGCCCGGAGCCACCCCAAAGAGGAAGCATAAACGGAACGCCTTGCGGCGTTCCGTTTTTCAGCGTTCGGTCCCGGGCGGTCACCCCTCGAGGGACTTCCATGCCGTTTCCAGGGCGATCTCCATCATCTGGCGGAAGGAGGTCTGCCGCTCCTCCGGCGGCAGGCTCTCCCCGGTGAAGATGTGGTCGGAGATGGTCAGAATGGCCAGGGCCTGCTTCCCCAGCCGCTGCGCCGTCCAGTACAATCCCGCCGTCTCCATCTCCAGGGCCAGGATGCCGAATTTGCGGTACATCTCCCCGGCCCCGGCGTTGTCGTTGTAAAACTGGTCGGCGGTGAACACCTGGCCCACGTCCGCCCGGACTCCCAGCCGCTCCGCCGCCTCCGCGGCGTTTCGCAGCAGCGGCCAGGAGGCCGTGGCGCACAGCTGACCGGGGAAGCCGTACTGGTCCGCGAAGTGGGAGTTGGTGGACGCCCCCATGGCGATTACCACGTCCCGCAGACGGACGTTCTCCCCGATCCCCCCGGCGGAGCCGATGCGGATGATGCTGTCCACGCCGTAGAACTGGTACAGCTCATAGGTGTACAGCCCCACGGAGGGCACGCCCATGCCGTGGCCCATCACGGAGAGCCGCCTGCCCCGGTAGGTGCCGGTGTAGCCCAGCATCCCCCGGACCGCGTTGAAGCAGACGGGGTCCTCCAGATAGTGTTCCGCCACATATTTCGCCCGCAGGGGATCGCCGGGCATCAGGACCGCCCGGGCGATGTCGCCGGGCCGGGCCTCGTTGTGAGGGGTGGGTGCCGCCATGGCCGGTTCCTCCTTCGTTTTTCAGTCTGTGACACGCGCGTCACACCCGGACGATGTAGCCCTCCTTCCGGGGCTTGGGGGCGGGGGCGGGACCGTCGGCATAGCCCAGGACGCAGATGCCGATTCCCCGGAGCGTCTCCGGCAGGCCCCACTTGTCCAGCAGCGCCTTGCCCTCGGCGGTGTCGAAAAACTCAGTGCAGCGGTTGATCCAGCAGGAACCCACGCCGATGGAGTGGGCCGCCAGCATCAGATTGCCCATGACCAGGGAGCCGTCCTTGAGCCAGTTGGGATTTTCGCCGTCGGCCAGAACCACCACCGCGGTGGGAGCCCCGTAGAAGGGGTCCGCGTTGGGATTGCCCAGGATCGCCGCGTTGGTCCTGGAGAGATAGGCGATGGTCTCCGCGTCCTGCGCCACCACCATCACCGGGGACTGTCTGCCCTGGCCGGTGGGCGCCCAGGTACCTGCCTCCAGAATGGCGTCCAGCTCGTGGTCCTTGATCTGCTCCGCCCTGTACTTGCGGATGCTCCGGCGCTCCCGGATCGTTTTCAAAGTCTCGTTCATGGCGTTCGCTTCCCTTCCAAGTGTAAGATTTGGGACTATTATACCACATTTCGGTGGAGCCTCCAAACAATATTTGGGGATGTTGGGAAATTTTTTGGATTTTTGGGTGGTTTTTTCCGCGCGTTTCCGCTATGATGGGATATCATGACCACGATAAAAGGAGTGACCTCTATGCCCCAGCCCCTCTCCGCCCGCACCGCCAGCTTCACGGATTCCGTCATCCGCCGGATGACCCGGGTCTCCCTGCGCTACGGCGCCGTGAACCTGTCCCAGGGCTTCCCCGATTTCGACCCGCCCCAGGCCATTCTGGACCGTCTGGCCCAGGTCGCCCACGAGGGCCCCCATCAGTACGCCATTACCTGGGGCGCCCCGAACTTTCTGGAGGCGCTGGCCGCCAAGCAGTCCCACTACATGGGCCGCCCCATCGACCCCAACGCCGAGATCGTGGCCACCTGCGGCTCCACCGAGGCCATGATGTGCGCCATGATGACCGTCGCCAACCCCGGCGACAAGGTGGTGGTCTTCTCCCCCTTCTATGAGAACTACGGCGCGGACACTATTCTCTCCGGCGCCGAGCCCATCTACGTCCCCCTGACGCCGCCGTCCTTTACCTTCGACCCGGAGGTGCTGGAGGACGCTTTCCGCCAGCACCCCAAGGCGCTGGTGCTGTGCAACCCCTCCAACCCCTGCGGCCGGGTGTTCACCCGGGAGGAGCTGCTGGTCATCGCGGGGCTCGCGAAAAAATATGACACCTATGTCATCACCGACGAGGTGTACGAGCACATCGTCTACGCGCCCCACCGTCACACCTACTTCGCCACGCTGCCGGGGATGTGGGAGCGGACCATCTCCTGCTCCTCGCTGTCCAAGACCTACTCCATCACCGGCTGGCGGCTGGGGTACATCATCGCGCCGGAGCACATCATCGAGCGGGCCAAAAAGGTCCACGACTTTCTGACCGTGGGCTGCGCCGCGCCGCTGATGGAGGCGGTCCTGCCCGCCCTGCGCTTCGGCCAGGACTACTATGACGGCCTGCTTGCCAAATACACCCACAAGAAGGAGCTGTTCCTCAAGGGCCTGGACGACCTGCGCATCGCCCACAACGACCCGGAGGGCGCCTACTACGTCCTGCTGGACATCAGCGCCTACGGCTACGACAGCGACCTCCGCTTCTGCGAGGACCTGGCCCGGGTGGTGGGCGTGGGCGCGGTGCCCGGCTCCAGCTTCTTCCGGGAGCCGGTAAACCATCTGATCCGCCTCCACTTCGCCAAGAACGACGATACGCTGCTGGACGCTCTGAACCGGCTGGAGCGCATCGGCCTGCTGAAAAAATGAAAGAGCAGGGCGGCCCCGAAAGGGGCCGCCCTGCTTCTCTTTCCGCCGGTCCGCCGGCGGGATCAATCCATGTAGGGCTTGCAGTCGTAGCCGTTGTACTGCTTCTTGATCTTCACCATGATGGAGCCGTCGGGCTGCTCCGTCTTCTCCAGAATCCTGTAGGGCGTGCGGTTTCGGTCCATCTGGGCCAGGTAGTGGGCGTATTCCGCCTGGACAAACTGCACAGCCTCCTCGTGGGGCATGTCGTCCTTCAAAATAAAATGGATGGTCTGCTCCAGGCAGGCCGCCTTGATGCGCTTCATAGCTGCGCCTCCTTTTTGAGATGGCTCCATTTTATCAGTTTTCGCCCCGTTTTGTAAGGAAAATTTCCTGTGGAAATTCAATTTTTGTAAACTTTGTGCACTCATTTCCTACAAAAAAATTGTGCATTTTTTATTTTCCATTACTTTCCGGCCATCAGTCGCCCCGCCGCCCCCGCCAGAGCATACTCCGCCCCGCTCTCGCATAGGATGGAGCAACAAGAGGCGGGGAGTGTTGTGTTTTGAAAGGAAACATGGAGGAGCGGGCGGAGCGCCTGGCTCTTTACATCATAGAGAACCGGACCACGGTCCGCGCCGCCGCGCAGAAATTCGGCATCAGCAAGAGCACGGTTCACAAGGACATCTCCGAGCGGCTGCCCCAGTTCAACCGCCCGCTGTATCTGCAGGTCAAGGAGGTGCTGGACGTGAACAAGGCCCAGCGCCACATCCGGGGCGGCATCGCCACCCGCAAAAAATACCGCGGCGCGTAAGGAAGGAGGAAGACGATATGGCAAACCGCTCTTACGGACAGGACCGTCCCGACCGGACCGGGCCCGCGTGGCAGGCCGTCCCCGCCCCGCTGGCCTCCGCCGGACAGGAGCCGCCTGACGAAGCGCCCTCCCGGCAGGCTGCCCCCGGCACGCCCGCGTACACGGAGCCGGAGGTCCGCCGCTGGCCCCATCCGGTGGACGGGACGCCGCCTATCCGGCAGGCCCTGTACGGCCAGCCCACGGATGCCCTGCTCCATTACATCCAGTGCGCCCTGTCCTATCAGAACCAGCTGCTGGCGGACATTAAGGTGTTGCTGCAGCGGCTGGCGGCGGACGGTGCTTCGGACGGCGGGGACTCCTAGCGGCGGCCTCGCTTTCCACGGGCAGCGGCGTCCCGAAAAAATAGCGGCGAAGCCGCTATTTGCAGCTT
>CABSFC010000060.1 GCA_902476875.1 uncultured Oscillibacter sp.
CGGGCCGGTGGTCTTGTCACTTATCTGTGCGCTGGAATTTGTGCCGGGGATCAGGCCAGCAGGGCCTCCAGGGCGGACTGGGCGTCGTTCAGAGCGGTGTCCATGTCCTTGGTGCCCTGGATGACAGTATCCATCTCCGTGCCGAGGATCTCGGTAAACTCAGCCCAGCAGTCGATGACGGGGCGGTAAACGCCGGTCTCCAGAGCGGCGCAGACGTTCTCCAGGTGGGGATACTTGGCCAGAACTTCCTCGTCCAGCAGGCAGCTGTAACGGCAGGGCACGCCGCCGGCGTCGATGGTGCTGGCCAGGACGTCAGCCTGCATCACGTATTCCAGCAGCTCCACGGCCAGGTCCTTGTGGGTGCTGTTGTTGCACACGCCGATGGTCCAGATACCCTGCATGGAGGTCTTCTTCACGGTGTCGGCGTCGTTCAGCTTGCCGACCATGGGCATGTAGTTGGCGGCGCCGTCCGCGGTGGGGACGTACCAGCCGGGCCAGCCCAGGCCCAGAGCGGCGCTGCCGCTGTCGATGGCGGCCACGATATCGTCCTTGTCCATGGTGCCGCCCAGCTTGTACAGGTCGATGTAGTTCTGGAAAGCGGCCTTGAACACGTCGGTGTTGACGGTGGGCTGGTTGTTCTCATCCACGACCCAACCGCCGTAGGCCAGCAGGTGGGGGATGAAGTCGGAGACGATGTTGTCGCCGGAGCCGCCGCGGATCAGATAACCCATCTTACCGGCGGCGTTGGCGCTCTTGGCGATGGCCATGATGTCCTCCATGGTCTCGATGTCCTCGGGGGCGTAGCCGGCGTCGGCCACCAGCTGCTTGTTGTACAGCAGGACCGTCACGTTGCCGAAGTAGGGGGCCAGATAGATGTCGCCGTCATAGTAGCAGATGTCGGTGGTGGCGGGGATGATGTCGTCGTCGAAGGCGTAGCCGGCTTCGGACAGGTTCATCAGGACGTTGTTGGCGGTGAACTCAGCCATCCAGGAGCCGTCCACCATGCACAGGTCGTAGGCGCCCTCCTTGTTGACGGCGTCCAGAGCGATCTTGCTGTGCAGGTCGTCAAAGCTCAGCTCCAGGACCTCGAACTCCACGTTGTGCTCCTCCGCGAAGGCGGGCAGGCACATCTTCAGCACATCGCCATAGGTGCCGGCGCGCAGGATCAGGGTCATTTTGGTAGGAGCGTCGGAGTCGGCGCCGGCGCTGTCGCCGGTGTCAGCGGGCGTGGACTCCTCGGTCTTGCCGCCGCAGGCGACCAGGGACAGTGCCATAACCAGGGCAAGCATCAGCGCGAACAGTTTCTTCATTTCTTTTCCTCCTAATCTTTGTTGTACTTTCCTTCTGTTTATTTTGTTACTCTTTGACAGCGCCGCTTGACAAACCGGAGATCAAGTAGTTCTGCGCAAAGATCACAAACAGGGTGATGGGGATCACGGAGATCACGCCGCCGGCGGCCACCAGGCCGAAGTTGGTCAGATTGTCCTCCGTGTTCAGGATGGCCAGGGCCAGGGGGACGGTGTAATTGGTGGGCGACTGGACGAAGATGATGCTGTATGTATACTCGTTCCAGGCGTACATGAAGGACAGCATGGCGATGGCGGCGATGCCGGGGGCCACCAGGGGCAGCACGATCTTGCGGAACAGCTGCCACTCCGTGGCGCCGTCGATCTGGGCGGACTCCTCGATCTCCTCCGGCAGGTCCTGGAAGAAGCTGATCATGAACCAGATGATCAGCGGGATGTTGATGAGGACGCAGGCCAGCGTGGCGGGAATCTTGGTGTTCAGGATGCCCAGCTTGGAGAACATGGTGTACAGCGGGATGGTGAACGCCACGGGCGGCAGCACGCGCACCAGCAAAATCCAGTAGGTCAGCGGCTTTTTGATGCCGAAGCGGAACCGGCTCCTGGCGATGATGTAGGCCGCGCAAAGTCCGATGCACAGCGACAGCACCAGGGAGATCAGGGTGGTCTGCAGGCTGTTGATGATGGCCCGGCCGAAGCCCTCGTCCGTGAACAGCGCCCGGAAATGCTCCAGGGTCAGCGACGCGGGCAGCAGGGAGATGTGGCCGGTCATCTCGCCGGTGGGCCGGATGGCCATGGCGACCAGCCAGTAGATGGGAAACAGCGCGACCAGCAGCAGCACCGCGCAGATCACGGCTTTCACGACGGACATGACCTTCTTCTTGGTTTTCATGGACATCCTCCTCATCTCAAACTCTCGACCCGCCCAGTATAGCGGTTTTGCCGGGCCGGAACGAGCACGCTTGCGCAAAAATCATGTGAAATGTTTGTAAAGGCGGCTCAGGTGGAGCGGGCCAGCTTCAATTCCGTGGGGACCACCGTGACCCGGGGGACCTCCGCCTCCCCGGCCAGCAGGGCCTTCAGCCGCTCCACGCACAGCTCGCCCATCCGGCGGCAGTTGATGTGGACGGAAGTCAGCTCCGGCTCCAGCAGGGAACAGATGGTGGAATCGTCGAAGCCCACCACCGCCAGATCCTCCGGCAGCCGCAGGCCCAGGCGGCGGGCCGCCTTGATGGCGCCGGCGGCGATGACGTCGTTGGCGCCGAAGATGGCCGTGGGCCGGTCCGGGCGGCTCAGCAGCTCCAGGGCGGCCTGGGTGGCGCTCTCAATGTCCGGGTCGCACATTTTCGCGGTCGCGGCGTCCACGGACAGGCCGTGCTCCGCCATGACCTCCAGAAAGGCGTGGTAGCGCTCGCCGATGATGTAGGGCGAAAAGCGGCCCGCGATCATGGCGATGCGGCGGTGTCCCCTGCCGATCAGGTGCTCCACCGCCTGACGGACGCCCCCCTGCTCGTCGGAGACCACACAGGGCAGGTCGAAGCCCGCCATGCGGTTGTTCACCAGCACCACGGCCACGTTGTGGCTCTGGAACTCCGACACCATGTCCGCCTGGGCGTTGCCGCCCAGGATGACGCCCTCGATCTGCTTGCTCTGGGCGGTGCTGGGGGTGAGGCGCCAGTCGTCCGCCGTGGAGATCAGCAGCTGATAGTCGGCGCGGTTGGCCGTCCGCATGATGCCCTCGCAGATGCCGGCGTAGAACTCATCCAGGATCGTGGCGCCCTTTTTGCAGATCAGATAGGCGATCTTGTCGGTCCGCTGCCGGGCCATGGCCCGGGCGATGGCGTTGGGCGAGTAGTTCAGCACCGCGGCCGCCTCGTAGACCTTGCGGCGGGTGGCCTCCCGCACCTGGTCGGGGCTGGAGAACGCCCGGGAGACCGTGGCCGTGGAGACGCCGGAGAGCCTGGACACGTCGTAAATTGTGGGATTCATGGGCATGCCGGCGGCCTCCTCGAGATGTAAGGGCTTACATTTTTCCTGGATAATTTTGGGGAGAAGCCGGGGCTCCTCCCTGCTTTCCTATGGTTAACTTACCATCTCTCCCCCGAAAATGCAAGAGGCGTCTTGCAATTTTGTACAATATAGGTTGATATTTCAATTTATTTTTGTGCAAGTTTGCCCAACATGTAACCGCTTACATCTTTTTCCACCTGCCGTCTCCCCCAAAACGCGCTCTCCGGACCGGAAAAAGCGCCTGATCTCCGGCGAGATCAGGCGCTTTGCGCCGCGGCTCAGTCGTAATCCCGGGGCATGGCCTCCTTCAGCACGGCGGTGGACTTTTTCACGCCGGTAAGGGCGGGCATGGTCAGATCCTCCATCTCCTGGCTGACGGGGCCGTCGTAGCCCTCCATGCTCAAAACGGACAGGAATTCCTTCCACCAGCGCACGTCGTGGCCGTGGCCCAGGGCCACGTAGTTCCAGGTGCGCCTGGAGAACTCCTGAATGGTCTTGGTGTCCAGCACGCCGTCGGGGCCCACGTAGTTCCGCTCCATGCGGACATCCTTGGCGTGGACGTGGTAGATGCGGTCCTTCCCCAGCTTGTGGACGGCCATGATGGGGTCGCCGCCCATCCACATCAGGTGGGACGGGTCCAGGTTCATGCCGACCATGGGGCCCACCGCGTCCCGCAGGCGAATCAGGGTCTCGGGGTTGTAGACCATCTGGCAGCCGTGGTTCTCCAGGGCGATGGTCTCGATGCCGTTGGCCCTGGCCAGCCGCACCGTCTCCCGCCAGTAGGGGATCAGGACCTCCTCCCACTGCCAGTTGAGGATCTGGGTGGTGCTGGGGGGCCAGCTGGTGACGATCC
Organism: uncultured Oscillibacter sp.; assembly: GCA_902476875.1. Taxonomy (GTDB): domain Bacteria; phylum Bacillota; class Clostridia; order Oscillospirales; family Oscillospiraceae; genus Oscillibacter. The sequence goes on from CABSFC010000060.1 coordinate 4,168, forward strand.
AGTTGGCGGTGCTGTCCGTGGGGGAACCGCCGGGGCAGCCGGACATCATGACGATGTGCTTCACGCCCAGAAGGCCCGCCAGACGGAAGGTCTTCTCCACCACCTCCTGGTGACGCCTGCCCTCCTCGTTGGGGGCCAGCTGGTTGCCGGAGCAGTTCAGGGCCTCCAGCGCCAATCCCCGGGCGTGGATGGCGTCCATAAACTGTTTCCGCGCGTCGGCGCTCGCCAGCATGTTGTCCAGGTCGATGTGGGGGGCCCTGGACCAGTTGCCGCAGGCGATCTCCACGGACTCGTAGCCCAGGGCGGCCACGGTGTCCAGCATCTCCTCAAAGGGCATGTAGCCCAGGCCGTCGGTGTTGAAGCAAAGTCTCATTGGGGGTTCCTCCGTTCCGTTGTGATTTCGTGTCTTCTGTTCTTGTCCATATTATTCACGCGTCCAGAGCAAAAGTCAAGGCATTTCCGGCGGAGGTCCCCGCCGGACGCGCGGAGTGGTAAAAAATCAAGGTACCTTTACAATTTCCGACGTTTGTGGTATGACGGCCTGACATCCATAAGACAGGAGCTGACGCCTATGAAAACCAGGTATGACGCGCCGGACGTCAACAACAACCTGATCCGGAACCCGCGGGACATCGGCCACACCATGCGCCGCATCCGGGAGGGCCGGGGCAGCCAGCGGCGGGTGCTGATCCTCCCGCGGAAGAGCGGCCCCACCACCCAGCGGGAGCTGACGGCGCGGATGGGCGTGCGGCCCGGCTCCGCCAGCGAGGTCATCGGCAAGCTGGAGGCGGCGGGACTTGTGGCCCGTTCGCCCAGCGCGGCGGACCGGCGGACCGCCGGCATCCGCCTGACCGCCGCCGGAGAGGACGCCGCGGCAGACGCCCAAGCCCAACGGGATGTCCGCCACCGGCAGATGTTCGCCTGCCTCTCCCCGGCGGAGAATGCCGCGCTGCTGGAGCTGCTGGAGCGAATCAACGGCGCCTGGGCCGCGTGCTACCCGGAAGAGGGCGGCGAAGGGAGGATATAGCATGTGGAAATACAGCAAGCGATACCTGCGCTTCGCCGTCATCGCCGGCCTTTTCATGGTGGGCGAGGTGACGATGGACCTGCTCCAGCCGGAGATCATGAGCCGCATCGTGGAGCAGGGGCGGCACGAGGACCTGCTGGCCCGGAAGGGGAAGTATTACGGCCTGTACATGACCCAGTTCGCGGGATTTTCCACCTGATAACAGGCTGCACGGCCCCGCATTTTGCCCTCCCGGAGGCAATTCCGCGGAATTTTGCGGTCATGATTCGTCACGGGGCGCTGAAAAGATCAAAACGGCGGGCCGGGAAATCCCCGGCCCGCCGCTTCCGCGCACAGATCTACGCGGTTTTTTTGCGCCGTCTGCCTCTCCGGCGGCGGATGAGCCTCACCGCCAAAACAACGATCACGGCCAGCAGGACCAGCGCGCCCAGCGCCGCCAGCGTGGGCAAGCCGGGGTCAGCCAGCAGCGCCAGAGGATTCCATCTGGCATCCTCCGTCTTCCGGGCCGCTCCGGGGGGCACGCTCCCCCGTTCCTCCAGATAGGAGGCCAGGGCGTACCACGCCTTCAGCTCCGCGCCGTCCGCGGTTCGGACGATGCGGCTCTCCAGGTCCGTCACCGGCTCCCCGTTTTCATCCCGGGGCGTGACGGTCAGCAGGCCCAGGCTCTGGGCCTCCACCGCCCCCAGCATCTGGCCGCTGTAAAGGTCCGCCACCACCCGGTAGAGCCTGCCGTCCTCAATGGCCGCCTCGCCGCCGTCCGGCAGCAGCTGGGCCGCGTCCGTCACCTTGTCCAGAAGCATCCTGTGGGGGTTCCACGTCCACCGCATCCCCGCGCCGTAGAGGGTGGCGGCGGGCATCAGCGCCGAGATGGAGGCGTCCACCTCAAAGGCGTTTTTCAGGTCCGCGCCGGTGAGGTACACCGACACCAGCGGATAGGCCGGCGTGCCGTCGGCGCCGGAGCCCAGGGACAGCACGTCAAACGCCTGGGCGGTGGTCACCTCCCCCGCCCGCAGCGCGTCCCGGATGACGCCGTCGGGCGCCACCGCGAAGTCCACCGGCGCATAGTCCGGGCCCTCCAGCCGCTGGATGGCCCGGATATAGGCGTCGCCGATGAGATTGCCGGTCTCCTCCACGGTAAAGTCCCGCCCCTCCACAGTGGCCAGCGCCTGGTCATACGCCAGACCGTAGTCCGTCAGATACGTCCCGTTGACCTTGTCCTGGAACCCCGCCGCCAGGGCCAGCATGTCCCCGTCCTCCGGGACGGAGCCGTCAAGGGGGAGCAGTTGATAGTCCTCCACCGTCAGGCCGCCGCCGACGCGGCTGATCGTCAGCGTCCCCAGGTTTCGCGTGTACGCGCCGCAGGAGACGATGAGGGTGTCGTTCACCCGGATGGGCTCCGGCAGGGTGGTGTGGGTATGGCCGGAGATGATGACGTCGATGCCGTCCACGGCCTTTGCCAGCTCATAGTCCTCGCCCTTCCCGTCCTCGGTGCCGCTGTGGGACAGGCAGACGACATAGTCGGCCTCCTCGTCGGCCTCGATCTTTGCCACAACCCGCTTTGCCGCCTCGGCGATGGGCTGGTATTCCATGCCGGACATGGGCGCGCACTCATGGGAGTCCATGCCCATGACGCCGAACACGGCAACGCGCAGCGGGCCGTCCCCCGTCTCCCGCTCCAGCATAACGTAGTCCGTGACGGGGTAGTCCGCCATGGCCCGGACCAGTTCCCGGCCAGCCTCGGGGTCCGTGGGCGTTTTGTAGTTGGCCTGGACGATGGCGGGCAGGGGGGCGCCGCTGTCCATGGCCGCCCGGAGCATCTCCGCCAGACCCTGCTGGCGGTAGTCGAACTCGTGGTTGCCGAAGGTGGTCACGTCATAGCCCATGGCCCCCAGAGCCCGCAGCTCCGGGGCGTCGGTGGCGTAGACCGTCTGGAACAGCGAGCCCATGGAGAAGTCCCCGGCGTCCAGAGTGACCACCGGCATGCCCTCCGCCGCCGCTGCCGCCCGCAGCTCCTCCAGCAAAGACGCCAGCCGGGTGTAGCCCCCCAGGTCCCCGGCGTCGGGGTAAAAGTGATCGTGGGTGTCGTGGGTGAACAGGATGGTCAGGGGCGCCGTGTCTCCGGCCGGGGCGGCGGCCGCCGGCAGTCCCAGGACGCACACCGCCGCCAGCGCGCACAGCGCCTCCGCGCAGATATGCCGAAACCGTCTCATACGCTCTCCTCCTTCATGGCGTTTGATCAGATGTATCATTATAACAAATTCCCTCCCTTTATACAAACCGTGTTTCACCGCCGGCGAAAATAGTTAGCAATATGCAACTTTAATGTCCTGATTATTTTAAAAAATGTTCACAAAAGTTAGTCTTGACAACTATTTTTCCATGTTTTATGATAGAGAAACAATTGGGAGATCCACCTGCCGAACGGAGGGGATAGCACATGAAACAACACCGTTTTTGGGCCTGGGCCGCGCTGGTCTGTATGGCGCTGGCCATGTACACAGGTAAGAAGCGGAAATAGAAAGGAAGCACCACTATGATCGATTGGAAGAAAGTCGCGATTTTTGCCGGCGGCACCCTGCTGGGCTCCGCGGGCTTCAAGCTGCTGGCCAGCCAGGACGCCCGGAGGGCCTACACCCACGCCACCGCCGCCGCCCTGCGCTGCAAGGACAGCGTCATGACCACCGTCACCCAGGTCCAGGAGGCCGCGGATGATATCCTGGCGGACGCCAGGGAGATCAACGAGACCCGGGCCCGGGCCAACGAGACCGTGGAGGACGCCGCCGGGGAAGCCGAAGCCTGAGTACATCCGAGAGAGCCGCGCCTAACGGCGCGGCTCAGGCCGAAAAGCCCGGCGGGCTTTTCAGCCTGCAAATGTCCCGGTTTCCAGGCCGCAAGCGCCCTGAAAACCTACCGCTTCGCGGTGCAAACGCCCGCCCGGCGGGCATTTGCGGACATTCGATCCCACACGAAGGGGCTTTGCCCCCTCGTACTCCCCCTTGCCCTGAAAGGGCATCTTACTCTATATGACCTATCCGCAAAGAGCCGCGCCTAACGGCGCGGCTCTTTTCCTGATTTGGAGTGTGATACCATGAATTGTGAGATTTTGCACGAGAGCCGGGGGCGCCTGCGCGTCCACCTGCGCCAGTCCCGCATGACCATCCGCCAGGCGGACCTGCTGGACGTCTATCTGAACCGGCTGGACTTTGTGCGCTCCGCCAAGATTTACGAACGCACCGGCGACGCCGTGATCCTCTACACCGGGGACCGGGCCGCCCTGCTGGACGCCCTGGCCCGCTTCCGCTATGACGACGAGGCCCTGGCGGCCCGCCTGCCGGAGAACAGCGGCCGGGAGCTGAACCGCCGCTACCAGGACAAGCTGGTGGGGATGGCCGCCTTTTACGCGGCGCGGAAGCTCTTCCTGCCCGCCCCGCTCCAGGCCGCCTACACGGCGGTCCGCTCCCTGCGCTACCTGTGGCACGGGGCGCGGTGCCTGCTGCGCCGGAAGCTCCAGGTGGAGGTGCTGGACGCCGTGTCCATCGGCGTGTCCCTGATCCGGGGCGACTTCGCCACCGCCGGGTCCGTCATGTTTCTGCTGCGGCTGGGCGAACTGCTGGAGGAGTGGACCCACAAAAAATCCGTGGGCGACCTGGCCCGCAGCATGTCGCTGAACGTGGACCGGGTGTGGCTGGTGACGGAGGGGGGCGACGTGCTGGTCCCCATCCACGACGTCCGGCCCGGCGACCGCGTCCGGGTCCGCACCGGCAATCTGATCCCCCTGGACGGCAGGGTGCTGGAGGGCGAGGCCATGGTGAACCAGGCGTCCCTCACCGGCGAGTCCGTGCCCGTGGCCAGACGGGCGGGCGGCCTGGTCTACGCCGGCACCGTGCTGGAGGAGGGCGAGTGCGTGCTGGAGGCCATCCAGCAGACCGGCTCCAGCCGGTATGACCGCATCGTCTCCATGATCGAGGACTCCCAGAAGCTCCAGTCCGCCACCGTGGCCAGGGCCGTCCGTCTGGCGGACCGGCTGGTGCCCTACAGCCTGCTTGGCACGGCGTTGACCTACGCCCTGACCCGCAACGCCACCCGGGCCGTGTCCATTTTGATGGTGGACTTCTCCTGCGCGCTGAAGCTGGCCATGCCGCTGTCCTTCCTCTCCGCCATGGGCGAGGCGGGCAGATACCATATCACCGTCAAGGGCGGCAAATTTATGGAGGCCGTGGCCCGCGCGGACACCGTGGTCTTTGACAAGACCGGCACCCTGACCAGGGCCTGCCCCACCGTGGTGGACGTGGTGCCCTTCGGCGGGAACGACCGGGACGAGATGCTGCGTCTGGCGGCCTGCCTGGAGGAGCACTACCCCCACTCCATCGCCAACGCCGTGGTCCGCTCCGCCAGGGAGAGGGGCCTGACCCACGACGAGATGCACGCCAACGTGGAGTACCTGGTGGCCCACGGCATCGCCAGCACCGTGGACGGCCGCCGGGTGGTCATCGGCAGCCACCACTTCGTCTTTGAGGACGAGGCGTGCGCCATCCCGGAGGGCGGACAGGCGGTCTTCGACGCCCTGCCGCCCCAGTACTCCCACCTGTATCTGGCCATCGGCGGGGAGCTGGCGGCGGTGATCTGCGTGTCGGACCCCCTGCGGCCCGAGGCCCCGGCGGTGCTGAGCACCCTGCGGCAGCTGGGCGTGTCCCGGCTTGTGATGATGACCGGCGACAGCGAGCGCACCGCCGCCGCCATCGCCGCCCAGCTGGGGGTGGACGAGTACCACTCCGAGGTCCTGCCGGAGGACAAGGCCGCGTTCGTGGAGGCCGAGCGGGCCGCCGGCCGCACCGTGGTCATGATCGGCGACGGCATCAACGACGCCCCCGCCCTCTCCGCCGCCGACGCGGGCATCGCCATCAGCGACGGCGCGGCCATCGCCCGGGAGATCGCGGACATCACCATCGCCGCCGACGACCTGTTCCAGCTGGGCACCCTGCGGCGTCTCTCCCAGGCGCTAATGGACCGGATCGACCGGAACTACCGCTTCGTCATGGGCTTTAACGGCAGCCTCATCGTTCTGGGCGCCATGGGCGTTCTGGCCCCGGCCACCTCGGCGCTGCTGCACAACCTCTCCACCCTCTTTATCAGCGTCAGGAGCATGACCCCCCTGCTGGACGGGGAGTGAGGGCTTGACTTTCCCCCGCGCTGTGCTATACTTCTGGTTAGGAAACCCTAACCGCCGAGAAACGGGCCCCGGCCCGTTTCTCTTTTACCCAGTAGTTAGCCAAATCTAACTTTTTAAAGAGGACTGATTTCCATGACACAGATCACCATCCAAGTGGACGGCATGCAGTGCGGCATGTGCGAGTCCCACATCAACGACGCCGTCCGCCGGGCTTTCCGCGTCAAGAAGGTCGCCTCCTCCCACGCCAGGGGGGAGACCGTGATTCTGACGGAGGAGCCCATCGACGAGGAGCAGCTGCGCAGGGTCATCAACGCCACCGGCTACGAGGCGGGCGCCGTCACCCAGGCCCCCTATGAGAAAAAGGGGCTGCTTGGCCGCTTCGGCAAGTGACGGCGGACGTTTGAAAAAGATCGCTTGGAAAGGATGGTGGACGCGATGAAGAAAAACCGTGACGGCAACCGCGCCTTCTGGCAGCGGTTTTCCAGGCTGTACGGCCCCCTGATGGGCCGCGACGCCGGGCTGTATGACGATATCTGCGCCCGCGTCCGGCCCCAATTGAGCCGGGAGATGAACGTCTTGGAGCTGGCCTGCGGCACCGGGCAGCTGTCCTTCCCCCTGTCCAGCCAGGTGCGGCTGTGGGAGGCCACGGACTTCTCCCCCAACATGATCCGGGAGGCGAAGCGTCGCCCCGGCTCCTGCCGCCTCCGCTTCTCCGTCCAGGACGCCACCTGCCTGCCCTACGGCGACGGCACCTTCGACGCGGTGGTCATCGCCAACGCCCTTCACATCATGCCCCGTCCGGAGCTGGCCCTGGCGGAGATCCGCCGGGTGCTGAAGCCGGACGGGCTCCTGTTCGCCCCCACCTTTGTCCACGGCGCGGGCCGGGGCCTCCGGGCGGGGCTGATGAGGCTCTCCCGGCTGGCGGGCTTCCGGACCTATCACCGCTGGGACGCCGCGGGATTCGCGGACTTTGTGGCCGGGCACGGCTTTCAGGTCACGGACCGGCCCCTGCTGAAGGGATTTCTGGTGCCGCTGTGCTGTCTTGCCGCCCGGAAGCTCTGAACGCGCAACGAGGGCGCCTTCCAAATGGGAGGCGCCCTTTTCGCGTCCTGACGGTCTCACGCCCGGAACTCCGCGTGGAGCATAAAGCACATGTGGAAGGTCCGGGTGACCCACATGAACAGCCGGGTGACGGCGTCCTTCCGCCAGCCGCCCCGCAGATAGCCCTCGAAATAGTCCTTCTCCGCCACGTTCACGATGCGCTCCGACCAGCTCTCCAGCTCCTCTTTGGGCCTCTCCAGAGAGAAGAAGGACTTCGTCTCGTTCCCCGCCAGCTTCACCTCGGCGTTGACGCCCTTCAGCCCCAGGGCGTTCACCGCGTCAAAGGCGACGACGCCGCCGGGGAACCGCTCCGCCATGGCGCGGAGCAGCCGGCGCACCTGTTCCTTTTCAAAGTAGTAGAACAGCCCGCCGGCAGTGAAGACCGCCCCGTCCTCCGGGCGGAAGTCGATCTCGTCGAACCAGGAGAAGTCGTTCAGGTCGCAGACCACGTTCCGCTCGTATCTCCCCAGGGGGATGTGCCGCTGCCGGAGGGCGACCACCTCCGCCATGTCCAGGCAGTACCAGGGATTCGTGTCGTTGCCCATCTCCCGGCGCAGGCAGCTCAGGCCCGCCCCCAGCTCCACCACGGCGGCCCGGGGGTGGTCCTTCAGATACTGTCCGATCTCCCAGGCCAGGTTGTACTGACGGATGACGCAGTTCATCCACATGTACTGCAATTTGTAGAGCTTCTTGTCTGAGAAATCCACGCCCAGCTCCCCCACGATGCGGCCCGCGTCCCGGTCCGGGAAGAGGTTCGGGTATCTCTCCGCCGCGATCATCCTGCCCCACAGGGGGATGCAGAGGGTGTGCTGGACGGTGTTTTCCCGCAGCTCAGCCATGCCCGTCCGCTCCTTCCATGCGCTGCGGGAACCACGGGATGCAGCGGTTGACCCGGCGGCGGTAGTCCTCATATTCCTTCCCGAAGCGCTCCAGCAGCCACCGCTCTTCAGTGCGCTTCATCAGCCCCGTCAAAAACAGCCAGAACACCGGCGGCAAGATCAGCAGCCACAGGTCCCCCGCCCACAGCAGCGCTCCGGTGCAGGCCAGCAGAAACGCGGCGTAGATGGGGTTGCGCACCCAGGCGTAGACCCCGGTGGTGGACAGGGTTCTGTTTCGGATGTGGTCGTCCACCCGGGCGCGGAAGACCGCGCCGTACCAGAGCCACGCCCCCGCCGCGATCAGCGCCGTCCCCAGCGCCGCGAAGGGGACCCGCAGCCCCGGCACCCTGCCGGACGCGGTGACGCCCCAGGCCGACAGGGCCAGAGCGCCCGCCGTCAGCGTCAGGATGACCGCCACATAGAGCGGCCCCACGCCGTACATGGGCAGCGGCTTCTTCCGGTCCATGCCCTCACCCGCCCTTCCGGCAGGTGAAGCAGGCCATGCCCTCCACCGTCTCCACCTCCGCCGACGCGTACAGGCCGGCAAGGCGGGCCCGCAGGCTCTCCGCCGTCTCGAAGGGCGGCGTGAAGAAGCCCTTGGGGACGTAGAGCTTCTCGATAAACCAATCCGTCCGCCGGTTTTCGCCCCGCACGTAGAAGCAGCCGCAGAAGACGCCGCCGGGCCGCAGCACCCGGAAGGTCTCCCGCCAGGCCGCGTCCTTGTCCGGGAAAGCATGGAAGCCGTTGAGGGACAGCACCGCGTCAAAGCCGCCGTCATCAAAGGGCAGCGCCCCCACGTCGCCCTGTCGGAAGACCACGTTGGAAAGCCCCATGCGCTCCGCCCTGCCCCGGGCCCTCGCCATCATGTCCGGGGAGTAGTCCAGACAGGTGACCGCCGCCCGGGGCAGCGTCCGGTAGAGCGGCATGGTCAGCACGCCGGTGCCCACCGGCACCTCCAGCAGCCGTCCGGCAAAGTCCCCCGGGATGCCGGAGAGGGCCCGCTCCAGATACGCGTCGTTCTTCGCCTTGTCCATGGCCCACACCAGCCCGCACACCGCCCTTCCCGGCAGGGTGGAGCAGGTGATCATGCCGTCGTAGAAGGTGGCCTCGCCGCCCAGGGACTTGTAGGCGTTTTGGATCTCCTGTTTCCGGTTCATCTTGTTCCCCCATTTCTCTTGTGCCGGAACGGCATCCGTCCTCTCCCGAAAGTTAGTCTAGCCTAACTGTTTCGGGAAAAAGTCACCGCCCCGGACGCGCGGCTCCGAAACGCGGCGTTTGATCTGGTTTGATTGTATGCCGCCCCGCCCCGCTTGTCAAGCGTTCCGCCCTCAAAAAAGGAGTTGCCCCGCACGGAAGCCGTGCGGGGCTGTGAGGGGAAAAAAGGAGATAAGTATCCGATTAAGAGAGGGTGTCAGCAGGCGGCCAGTTTCCGGCCCAGCTGGCGGCAGGCCTCCTGCACGTCGTCGTCCGGCGTCTCGTTGGCGATGAGGCCCTCGTCCTGCAGGAGGCTGGCGTTGGCGTCCTCACAGCGGGCGAACCAGTCCCGCATCCACTGGCCGTCGCCCCAGCCGTAGGAGCCAAACAGGGCGATCTTCTTGCCGCCGAGAGACCCCTCCAGGCCGGAGAACATGGGCTCGAAGTCCTCTTCCTCCAAAACCTCGCTGCCCATGGCGGGGCAGCCGAAGGCCACGGCGCCGAACTCGGAAAAACGGGAGGCGGAGAACTCCGCGGGGCCCATCAGCTCCACCTCCGCGCCGGCCGCCCGGGCGCCGTCGGCGATGCAGTTGGCCATGGTCTCCGTGTTGCCGGTGCCGCTCCAATAGACGATTGCGATTTTGCTCATACGATCATTCCTTCCATGATATCTTTGATGCGCTGCTGTCGTTCATGCGGGCGGGCCGTCCGCCCTGTCGCGCTTCCCGCGCTCTATAGTTAGTTATAACTAACTATTCTTTGAAAAGGAGGCGGGCCGCCCAGTCGCCCGCCCTCTTTAAAATGGTTAGTTCGTACTAACCACATGCTCAATATACCATGCCGCCGGACCCCTGTCAACCCTTTTTTGACAGGTTTTCAAAAATGCTCCGCCTCACTCCCGCGCGCCTCCGGCGTCAGTCTGGCGTCCAGCAGCTCCCGCAATCGCCGGTAGCTGTCCGTGCTGATGGCGTGCTCCATTTTGCAGGCCTCCCGCTTCGCCCGCTCCGGCTCGACGCCGGAGGACAGCAGCAGGTTTTCAAAATAGCAGTGCCGGTCGTAGATCTGCTCGGCCACCTCCCGGCCCGGCTCCGTCAGATGCAGCAGACCGTCCCGGTCCATCTCCAGAAAGCCCCCGCTCCGCAAAACGCTGACCGCGTGGCTGACGCTGGGCTTGGAAAAGCCCAGATGGCGGGCGATGTCGATGGACCGTACCTCCCCCCTCTCCCGGTGCAAAACCAGCACCGCCTCCAAATAGTCCTCACCTGAAGCGTGGATGCTCAAGCTGTCAACCTCCCGTTCCCACGGGCGCCGCCTTTTCCGCTACCAGGCAGAACCAGACGCGCCGCGCCTTTTTCAGTTTCACATGGGCAAATCCGGCGGCCTCCAGCCGCTCCTTCAGCTCCTCGCCGGAGTAGATGGTCAGTCCGTCGATCAGGCCGCTCCACGTGGTGTCGGATGGGTCCCCCATCTCGCAGGCCAGCAAGAACCGCCCGTCGGGCCGCAGCACCCGCCAGATCTCGGAGAAGGCCCGGGGCAGGTCCGGCCAGAAGTAGACGGTCTCAAAGGCCGTCACCGCGTCGTAGCTCCCGTCTCCAAAGGGGACGCGGCCCACGTCCCCCTGGAGGACCGTGCACCGCCCGCCCAGGGCGGCGGCGTTTTTCCGCCTGCTGGCGGCCACGCTCTCCGGAGAGTAGTCCAGCCCGTCCACCCTGCCCTCCGGGCACCGGGCCAGCAGGGCGGCGATGTTGGCCCCGCCGCCGCAGCCCACATCCAGCACCCGGGCGTCCGGTGCCAGAGGCAGGGATTCCATGGCCCACTTCGCCAGCGGCCTGTGGCCCCGGTTCATGCCCGCCAGCATCAGCCGGCCCCCCAATCCCCGGGGCTTTCTGGTGTTTTGCAGCAGCTTTCGGATCATCCTCGTCCTCCCTGTCTTCGGCCCATGCGGCCCCGCACGTGCCGGGATTTATAGTTAGTTATATCTAACTTCAGGCTTCAAAAAAACCGCTTCGCAGCGGCTGACCGGCCAAACATTTCCGGTATTTTCATTTTATAATAGCCCGCCCGGTTTGTCAATTTTTATTTTTGCGATCGAACCGCCTCCTAAAGCCGCAAAATGTTGGAGGATAGCAGGCGAAGGCAGTCCGCGCAAAGGCCGGGGTCTCCATAGCGCAAACGGCACGACACGGGCGGGACAACCTGTGATCGTTACGTTAAAGGCCATTATGCTTGTACCCTTTTGTCCCATAATGCTCAGTAAAAAGCGCGAATTTGGGCCCGTAAAGGGAAAACGAACGGGAAAATGCCCCTTCAAGGGCATAAGAAAAACCCCGTAACCGCTGCGGTTACGGGGTTCTCTGTTGGAGGTGACACCCGGATTTGAACCGGGGAATCAGGGTTTTGCAGACCCTTGCCT
>CABSFC010000061.1 GCA_902476875.1 uncultured Oscillibacter sp.
AGCGCACAAAAATACCGGGCGGGAAGTGATAACTTCCTGCCCGGTGCTTTCTAAACCTTTCCGCACATTTCCGCGTGTGGGTCACGGTGTGGGTCAGCCGGTTGACCCACACCGTGACCCACACAAAATCATACAAATTTATAACGAAAAACACCCGAAATCCGAAGATTTCAGGTGTTTTCTGGAGCTGCTGGGCGGATTCGAACCGCCGACCTCATCCTTACCAAGGATGCGCTCTACCGACTGAGCTACAGCAGCATAAATGGCGACCCGGAACGGGCTCGAACCGTCGACCTCTAGCGTGACAGGCTAGCGTTCTAACCAACTGAACTACCGGGCCATTTAAGGCTCGAGACTGGAATATTATATCACATACAACCGGAGTTGTAAAGACTTTTATGGCAGGGGCAGAAGGATTCGAACCCTCGGCACGCGGTTTTGGAGTGGCTGTGGTAAACTGTTGGCTCACAACACTTTGCGCCAGTCCCAAGCACTTGCCGACTTGTACCGTTCCTTCTTTTGGATTCTGATGCTTGATTGATGCTGTTGTCCATTTGAAGCAGCACACCCGACGCACAGAACAGTAGAGATTATACCCTGTCCTATGTCTTTTGTCAATCCCTGTTTGAGAATTTTTTAAAGTTTTTTCTCCATTTGAAAAGTCGTGCTTTCCAACATGTGTCAGAAAGTTTCTCCCATGTGAGGGTGTCCAGCACCTCAAAAACTGCGCCACATAAAACAAGAAAAGCATTTCCACAAGGCAGAGATATCTCACCCCCCTCAGCGGCTTTGTCTTTCCAAGCGATTCGGGGTATGATTATACTGCGAAAACTTTTTGTGACAATATTCCAATAAAAACGCATGGGCAGAATGTTTTTCCGTACGGCAACCGCCATAATGCTCTGTGTTCTAAATAAAATCTATAGTTTCGTGTTTTTTTAGGATTTCCGTCCCGTTACCAATGAATTTTTATATCTCGCACTTCTGCTGCTTGCACATCTTCGAACAGTAATGCAAATCCTGCCGGAACATCCGGCAGGATTCGCTTATGACTATAACCTCGGCCTCACGGCATTTTTCTCGGTCCCCGCGACATTTTGGCTGGGCGTTCCCCGCTCTGCGTTTGAAAATGGCGGAATATTATTTTCAGGCTTTTATTAAATCCTTGCCACGCCGGGGGTATAGGCCAGGGACAGGGCGTCCCTGCTGTCCACCGTCGCCCGGGGCGTCACCTCCAGCTTGCCCTTCCACTGGTAGTGCAGGCGCGGGGATTCCTTTGCGTAATCCATAACTCAGTCTCCTTTATTCGTCTGATACACAGGGCAGTGTGGAACCTCCATAGGGCATGACCAAGATGGAGGCATCTGCCCCCAGGCTGGCCGCCGCCGCGCCATAGGCGGCCTGCACGGTATCGAACGGTGTCATAAACAAAGTCTTTACAAAATCCGGCTCCAGGTCGGATACCAGATAGATGTCCGCATGCTCCAGTACCATGGCAATGGCCGCCGCCTTGTGTCCGCCCAGCCGGAATTCCCTCTGGATGCGGTCAATCAAGTCGTGAGGATGCCGAGCGCTGGTGAGCCACTCTTCAAAGGTCTTTTCGCCCAGCCCCTCCTTGCAGGAGCCCACCAGAATGATGATGCCGCCGTCCTGGACTGCGTGCTTGGCGTTGTCCAAAGCCTTTTGCGTCTGATAGAGATTCAGGTCCTTTGGGGCGCCGCCCTGGGAGACAATGACGATATCGGCCCGCTTTTCAATGCGCTTTTGATAGAGCGTGTCCAGGAAAGCACAGCCCGCCCGGTGGGCGGCGGTCACATCCCCGGCCACGGCCCGGATGACCTGTTTGTGCTCATCCAGCACCACATTCAGAATGAAGTCCACGCCGCAGATGGCGGCGGCCTCCTCAATGTCTTTGCGCAGAGGGTTAGTCTCCAGGTTTCCGGCATAGGCTTCCTTCCGCACCATCATGCTGTGGTTGGACTGGATGGCCGCCCGGGTGGAAACGCCGGGCATGATGGCCTTGGCGCCGCCGGAGTACCCGGCGAAGTAGTGGTATTCAATATTGCCCAGGCAGATACGCCGGTCGGCTTCCGCCACAATGCGGGTGATGTCCACAGGCGTCCCGCAGGCGGTCACACCCAGACGCACGCAGTCATCCGGATTGCTGTCCACGCACAGAACCTTTTCGAAAACCTCCCCGCCGACGAGACGCACCATCTCCTCTTCCGTATGGCGGCGGTGGCTGCCCAGGCCGAAGACCACCGTGACATCCTTCATGTCCGCCCCCGCTTGCTCCAGTTCCTCCAAGACAGGCGGGAGCATCACATAACTGGGACATGGGCGGGTGATGTCGCTGGTGACAATGGTGACCTTCTCGCCGGGATGCACAAGTTCCCGCAAGCGGGGCGTACCGATGGGATGCGCCATGGCCCGACGGATCTCCGCCTCCCCTGTCAAGTCATAGGTGACCTCATTGGGCAGCAGCACCTGCTGAATATAAGCGTCTGGGATTTCCACAGCCTGTGTCCCGCCGCCGATACCAAGCTCCAGCTTCATCGGAACGTCCCCCACCGGGCCGCGCAGTCCCGCAGGGTCTTTACGGCGGGAAGCTCTTCTCCCGTCAAAAACCGGATCAGCGCACCGCCGCCGGTACAGATGTAATCGATCTGCTCCGTCTTTCCGTATTTGGCGGTGGCGGTGATGCTGTCCCCGCCGCCAACGACGGTATAGGCCATCGTGTCACCCAAGGCATTCCAGACGGCTTTCGTACCCAGTTCGGTCTCTGGTTCCTCAAACACGCCTATGGGGCCGTTGACAAAGACTGTTTTCGAGGCCCGGATGACCGTCTGGTAAAGGGCCGCTGTTTGAGAACCAATGTCTGTCAGGGCCGCATTCCCGGGGATAGCGCCCACAGCCGCCTCCCGGCGCCGGCCTTTCTCCGTCCAAGCGCCGTCCACCGGCAGCATGATGCGGCCGCTGTACCGCGCATACAATTCTCTCGCGGTTTCAATAAAACCGCTGTAGCCTGATTTTTCGATAAAAGCCATGCTGCCTGTTCCAATCTCCTCCCCCTTCCCCGCCAGCATAATGTTGGCCACCAGGCCTCCGGTGAGAACCTTATCCGCTGTGCCCTTTTCCAGCACCGTGCGCAGCATCAGAAATGCGTCGGAGATTTTGGCGCCGCCCAGCACGAAAGTGCAGGGCTTGGCAGGGGCATCCATCAAATCGGAGAGCACGCAGTACTCTTTCTCAAACAGGCGGCCCATCACGGATGGAAGCACCTGCTGGAAGCCGCACAGGGAGGGTTGATCCCGGTGGGCCGCAGCGAAGGCATCGCATACGTACAGGTCGGCCAGCGGCGCCAGTTTCCGCACCAGCTGGGTCTTGGCCTGCCGCTCATGGGTCAGCCGCAGGTTCATCTCAAAGAGCGTCTGCTCCTCCGCCATGAAACGGACATTGTCCAGAAGCAGAATCTCCCCGGGCCGCAGGGCACGGATGGCCTCCTGGGCTGCGGGGCCGCAGACGTCGGGAATGAAGCGCACCTCCCAGCCCAACAGCTCTGACAGAACCTCGGCATGGGGTTCCGTCGTGTAATAGTTGTGATACTCGATGTCGCTGCCCTGATGGGCCAGCAACACCAGCCTGGCCCCTTTGCCGGAAAGCTCCCGCAGCGTCGGGATACAGGCCCGGATGCGGGAGATGGACTTCAGGGTGCCGGTAGTGCGGTTCACCGGCTGGTTGATATCGATGCGGCAGAGAACCGTTTTCCCGTTCACATCGACATCGTCCAGCGTATAGATGCCGTACCGCATATCCTCAGCCCACCTTCCGCGGCGTCTCCGTCTGCCGCCGGAACAGGCTTTTGAACTGTCCGATCTTCAGATAGCGGTTGGTCATGGTCGTGCCCTCCTCGCGGGTCGGCTGCATACCGCAGGCGGCCCGAATGCCGTCGATGGTCTCGGGGATCGTGACGCTCTCCTGGGGGATGTGGATGGCAAACATGATGTCGTCGCCGCTCTCCACAATGCTGTCCGCCCACAGGCCGATCTCGTAGAGGTCGCCTCGGGGGCGGCCCAGGTCGCGGCCGTACTTGAAAAAGGAACTGTTGCCCAGGAATCCGTCATCCATGCTGACGACCCGGATGCGGGGGTGTGTCTCAAAGGCCTCCAGCGCCATGCCGCGGGTGATCTTCCGTCTGCCTCTGACCACCACGGTGATGATGTGGCCGTGGGTCACCGGAGTGTGGATCAGGATGCCGGTGGCGGAGATGTGGGGCATAATGGTTATCATATCCAGCGCCTGATGGGAGGGAGCCTTCTCCATCTGGAGGGCATTGGTCAGTCCCCGGTGATAGTCGCCGGGATCCGCCACCCGGCGGATGATGGTGATAGCGGCTTTCTCCACGCCATAGGCCCGGTCCAGGCAGTCCACGGCACGAATCAGGCCAGTAGTGTTGCAAGAGGTCAGCTTCAGGTATTGCTGGCCTATGCCTTTTTCATAATTGGCATAACCATGGAAAAACACGTCCGCCACGGAATTCTTTTCGCCGCCCTGGAAAATCGCCTTGATGCCGGCCCGCTCATACAGTGCCTTGTTTTTTGCGCCGACGCCCCCGGGAGAGGAGTCCAGCATGATGTCCACCTTGCCCAGCAGATCCTGAAAGGTGCCAGACACGGGAATGCCCAGCTCATCCAGGGCGGTGCCGTCGGCCCCGTCCACCAGATACAGGTCATAGGGCATGCCCTTTTCATACAGGGCCCGGATCGCCAGGGTGGGAGCCAGATCCGCCACACCCACCAGCTCCATGTCCTCCTGCATGGCGACGCCGTCGGCCAGACGCTGGCCGATGGTGCCATATCCTGCTACGCCCACTCGAATTTTTTTCATAATACGTTCCCCTTTTTATTCCTTATTTGGCTGTCCTTGGCACTGCGCCATGGGTCCTGTATAATAGATATCTTTTTCGACCTGTAAGACCGTACCGGGTTGTCATCCCGGCATATGCCAGGCCGCGACCGTATGGAAGAAAGGCGCCTGCTTTCTGCGGCGGTAGTCCGCCGTGTCCCGGCCCTGCCATGCGTAAAAGCCCTGTCCCGCGGTCAGGCCGGTTCTTCCGGTCTCCAGTCCAAGCTCCACGGTTCTCTGTATCTCCCCGGCGCAGCACAGATCCGGATAGACCTGTTCCGCGATGGCGCTTTCCAGTTTAAAGCCCACATCGTCAAAGTATTCCAGCAAACCGATGGAGGCATAGCGCATCCCCACGGCATACTTGACCGCCCGGTCAATATCCTCCGCAGTGGTGACGCCGCTTTCAATCAAGTGGATCGACTCCCGGAACAATGCCTGTGCCAGCCGGTTGACGAGGAATCCAGGCACGCTGCGGTTCAGCCGCACCACCTGGCGGCCCATGTATTCCAGCAGTGAGCAAGTCCGCTCCGTGATCTCCCGTGCCGTGGCCCGGTGCCGCACCACCTCTACCAACGGCAGCAGATGGGCGGGCTGAAAGGGATGGGCGATCAGCAGCCGTTCAGGCCTGCATACCAGCTCCGCCAGGAGTTCCGCATCCACGGACGAGGTGGTGGAAGCGATCACGGCATCGTCCCCCACCACTTTCTCAATGGCCTGATAGACATGGCGTTTGACCGAAAGTTCCTCGGAAACCGCTTCAAAGACAAAACTTCTGTCCGCCAGGAGGGCGCTGTCCGCCGTAAAGCGCAGCAGCGCCATGGCGGCATCCCTGTTGGCCGGCGCGGCCAGCCCATTGGAAATCAGATCCTCCCAGTTCCGCAGGACCGCCCCCCGGCAGCGGTCCAGACTTTGCCGGGACCGTCCTACCACCAGCGTTGGCAGGCCGTTGCCGCTCAACAGGGTGGCAAGGCCTGCGCCAATGGTGCCCGTCCCGTAAATTGCTGTTTGTTCCATCATAGTTCTCCTTTCGGCATGCAGGGCGGCCTCCCGCGGGAGGCCGCCCTGCCGATCACTGAACGGTACTGGTACTGCGGCGAAGTCAGTTTCTGGGGGCAGGGCGTTTGACCAGTCTGGAGAAGACCGCTCCCACCAGGCAGGCGCCGCCCATGATGTAAAAAGCCATAACATAGGTTTCGGTGGCGTTCAGAGAAGTACTGATAATACCGTTGGAGGCCAGGCCGCCGAAACCATAGGCCAGGAAAATAAAGGCATAGTTGGTGCTGTAATATTTTGTTCCGAAGGTATCCATAATCATGGGCGGATAAGAGGCCATCATGCCGCCGAAGCAGGCTCCCAGCACACTGAGCCAGATGGTGACGGTCAGGAAGGTGTCGGCAAAGCTGAAGGTAAAGCAGAAAACCACGCAGATGCAGAAGATGATGGAAATGACATTGCGGGAACCGATCCGGTCAGAGGCGGCGCCGGCAATGAAGCGGCCGCAGGAGTTGCAGACAGACACGATGCTGACGATGGAGGCCGCCTGCAGAGCTGTAAGACCAGCCATGGTCTGGCTGATGGGGGAACCGTTGCCGGTGATGCTCAGGCCCACGCAGTTGGTAAACAGATACATGGCCAGCAGCATCCAGAACTGGGGTGTAGCCAGCATTTCCTTTGTCCGGAACTGGTGGATATCGGAGGCGGCCGCCGCGGCAGCGGGTGTCCACCCCTCCGGCCGATATCCCGCGGGCGCGTTCTTGATCAGCGGAATCCCGATCAACAGCCCCACCGCAGCCATACAGCCCTGGATCAGGAACACCCGGTTGGGGCCGTAGGCGGATATCCAGCCCGAGAGGGTGGTCGAAAACAGGATGGGGCCCACTCCATAGGCCGTCATCAGAATGCCGGAGACCATGCCCTTTTTGTCAGGAAACCAACTGGTCACCGTAGGCACCGGGCATCCGTAGATGAAACCGACGCCGCTGCCCACCAGCACGCCAAAGCCAAGATACAGCATGGCGGGGGTGGTGCTTCTGCTGCAGACGAAGTAACCGGCGAACAGCAGAACCACGCCGATCAGGCAGGTCACACGCGGGCCGCGCTTTTGCAGCACTTTGCTTGCGAAGATCATGACGATGGGCACCGCCATGGTCAGAATGGAGAACGCCAGTGTGACATCGCTTTTCTGTGCGCCCAGCGCCTCCACCATGGGGTTGACATACACGCTCCAGGTATAGATCATGCCGGTGGCAAACATGCAGATGAAGCCTCCGAGCATGACGATCCAGCGGTTTTGTTTCTTTGCAGTTTCCAAATGTGTTTCCTCCTTCAATGCACGATCCGTGTACCGAGGCGGACGGGCGTTATGCCCGTCCATCCAAGAGCGCCTGAATGACGTCTTTCACCTGATCGGGCAGCGCGTCATACCAGGCCTGCTCCTGGCCGGCAGGCGGGAACACCGTGCCGAATTTCACGATGTTCGTGGGTTCAATGCTGCACAGGTCGCACCAGATGAAGTCCTTTTCATAATCGCAGACCTCGCTGACCCTGCCAACCAGCTCCAGCATCAGATTTTTGTTCTGCTCGGGCGTGCGGCAGCGGACATCCCCCCGGATCCACATATGCTTGCCGAACTGCTGCCCGCAGACGAAGCGGTTTTCGTCAGGGATCTCGTTGATGATGACTTGGACATAATACTTGGGCGCGCCGGTCTGGGCACAGTGGCCTTCCGTGATAGCGGTGGCAACGGCTTTTTTCTGCTGGAAGGTGAGCTTGTTCTGATTGACGTAGACCTGATAGGTAGGCATAGTGTGATCTCCTTTTCTTTTTTTGATTTCCGGGAAACCGTCCCGTTTGTTTGGTGCATCATCAAATTAACACAAAATATTCATATCTGCAAATGCAATATAAATTATAGGTTAATGCTTTTTTAGTTATATATTGCGTAAAAAAATAAAATTCCCCCCTTTTCAATTCTTCTTTTCCGTGATATAGTAAAAAATATTGATGACAATTTTATCAACTTTTATTAAATACCCATGCAAAAAAACGCATGGTTTTTAGGAGGGCTGCTGTGGTGGATCTCAAGAAACTGTATTTTTTCAAGGTCGTGGCGGAGTCCGGCCACATGACAAAGGCAGCGGAGCTGCTGGAAACCACCCAGCCCTTCCTCAGCAGGAGTATCCAGTCTCTGGAGAAAGAGCTGAACTGCCAGCTGTTTGACCGCACTGGCCGCGGCATCGTTCTGAATGAAGCGGGCAGGGCCTACTATTACTACGTCAACGCCCTGTTCGGTAACCTGGAAGACGGCAGCAAGGCCGTGCAGCAGTTTTTGGATGCGCATGACAACACTGTACGGGTGGGCACCAATGCGTGCAGTTTCCTGCCCACGTTTTTTCATTACGCCAGGGAGCATTATAAAAAACTGATGATCCGGCAGGAGACCCACGCTTTTCCCAAACTGTTGGAGCGGCTTCAAAATGGTGAGATCGATTTCGCAATGGCTGTCCGGCCTGATGAACTGCCGGAGCTGGAGAACATCAGCACACTGCCTCTGATGACGGACCGGATGCATTTGATCTTCTCGAAGGACAGTTGCTATGCGGATATGAGTGTGCTGGATTTCAAGGACATTGCCAGCATGCCGGTGATCTCCGCCCCCAGGGAGCTGGGTTTTACTGATACCCTGCTGTATCAGTTCGAGCTTCACGGCGCCCAGCCCAATGTGGTCATCCAAACCACAGATATCGCCATCATTCCCAAATATGTCAGCTATAATCTGGGGATGTCCGCTCTGCCGGAGTGCGTGCTGCGGGATATGTGCAAGGCCTACCATATCACCCATGCGACGCTGTCCGGGGATACATTCAAGGCCAGGCTGTACCTGCTCTGGAACCATAACCGTTTTCAAAGTGCCGCAGCACAGACTTTCCGCCAGTTGGCAAAGGACTTTTATCTGTCCTAAATTCCGAAATGGGATTCTATGAAGCGGGTTTATATGCAATGCGGTCAGGATGCCTGGCGGCAAGGTCACGATAGAGGCCGAATTCACAGCCATGGAGTCCGGGTGCAACTGCTCCTTTCCGGCGCTCACTGACCTGAGCGTTACCACTTGGCATCACGAGGCTGTTGTGCATTCTGGAAGCCTTATGATGAATGCCTGCGGCGATGCGCCCGGTTCAAGGTCTATGTGACACCACCCTGTGCGGCATGGCCCCTTGGGATTTCGCCGATTGCGAGCGCATTGCCGGTTGCGCCGTGGATGCCATGCCTTGGGCAATGGATACCGGCGTGGTAGGCGCTATGTGAATAAGCCCCTGCGTCCCTGGGACGGCGCGGCCCGTGCGCAGGCGGCGCAGATGCCGATGAACTTTTTCAGAGCCATGCATCAATACGATAATTGCGTCGCATAAACAATAACAAGGCGGGCAGGAAAGGATCAACCTTTCCTGCCCGCCTTTGCGTGTTGAAATTCAAAATTCCGCGAATCTTCTCCGCACCTCGTCATCGGTCAGCTCACCACGCTCTGCCTGTTCCAGCGCCGCCATAGCCTGGGCGACAGCGGTGTTCCACTCGTCCACGCTGATCTTCCCCCGGTTCTTCCTCTGCTTCAGCCGGTTATAGGCACGGTCATACTCCACCTGGGCTGGGCTGCGGTTGGCCTTGCCCCGTGCCTCCTTGCGGTGCGCTCCCACCTTCCGGCAGGTACGCTCTGTTTCACCAGGAGCAATGTTGTTGCAGTAGCAGGTGTTGTACCCCGGCGTAGGCTCCGCTGTTTCTCCGCTTCAGCGGATCGAAGTATTTCTCGGTCATGATGGCAATCTGCTGACGAAAGCCGCGCAGGCCATCGGCAAAGCAGACCAGACCGGCGATCATCCCCTGATACATCCCATATCCCTCTGAGGCCGGGTCCTGCACCTGCGCCCACTTCTCCTTGTCTTCCATAAGCCGCGCAAAGGTATGGTAGTTGGACTCTTCGTCCATCTTCAAGTCCCGGTACACTGGCAGTGTGAATATAATGTCCCAGACAGCGTTCAGCTTCTCCTGCGCGGAGGCTGCGGCGCTGTCTGTTTTTTCTGAAAGTAGTGCCTGAGCGGTCGGAACAAGCGCCTGGACCCGCCGCTCGATCTTGTCCAGGACAGATCCCTCCAGTTCCATGATGTCCACACAGCACTGCCCGAGAGGAATGTCCTTCCCACCAATGAAAACACGGTCATCGTGGAAGAACACCGTGAACTGGTCGTAGGTATAGGTGTAAGGTATCTCCGTGCGCTCCACCTGCTCTGTCATAATGGGCCCTCCTGTATCCGATCAACTTTTGGGCTTTACCTGACCTGGCCCAAATCCATTGAAGCCAGTCTTCCTCTGTGCTACCATCGTATCAGACAGAGAAACAAAAATCAATCAGGAGGTACTGAACGATTGAAAGAGTCTGCATACAAAAGCTATGAAGACCTGCCACTGTTCCCGAATGCAGCAACAGTGGCGAAAGTGCTGGGGGTATCACCGTCCAGTGGATACGAGCTGATGCACGTCGTCGTCACAAACTCCGTATCCCTCGCCCCGCCGCAAGCGGCAGGGCTCGCTCACTTCGTTGCTCCTCCTCTCCCCACACAAACGCTTTGCGTTTGCGTGGGGGCCCCTTTTACTTTCCCGGTGCTGCGGATCGGCAGCCGCATGGTGGTTCCCAAGGATCAGTTCATTCAGTGGGTGAACGAACACACAGGAGGAGATGAATGAAGTACGGCGGGTCCGGGAATTTTTTCTCTCTGCCCAATGAGGTATTTCTCCTGGGACTCAGCCCTGGCGAGCTGGCGGTATACAGTTACCTGCGGCGATGTGAAAACCGGAAGACACATCAATGCTGGCCCAGCTACAAGACCATTGGAAAAGCGGTAGGCATGAGCGAGAACACGGTGCGAAAGTATACGCTGTGACTGAAGGAACGAGGACTCATCTCCACAGAACCTACTGAGATCATCACCAGGGCTGGAAAGAAGCGCAACGGCAATCTGCGATACACCCTCCGTCCTATCCAAGAGGTAATAGATAGACACTATGACCGGCAGTTGGAGCATCTGGAGATGGTCGTGGAACGCCAGCGAATAACAGGACTGCTGCAAGAACAGGAAAGCCCCGCAGACCAACTGTGAGCCTCTGTGTGCCGACCTTTGGGGCGGAGCAGAATCCTGCGTCACCCAGAGTGTTTGGACCGGATTTGCGGCTCTGCGGAGGGCGAAAAGAAAAGCAGGAAAACCCAATCACGTCTTGCTGCGGTGCGGAAAGGCCGACAGGAAGCGGGACGTACCAGGCCGCGCGCCCGAAATCCTCGTTTCGAGGATGACAAGTTTCGCCTTCGTGGTACGGAACGGGGCCCTTGCCCCGTCCGCCCACTTTGGCAGAGCGGGCTAAGCCCGCGCCCCTATTCCTGACTGAGAGGAACTGATTTTAGAAAGGAGAGCAGAAATGCCAAAAGATCATTTTATCCGCTTCCGAGTGGCAGGCTGGGAAAAGGTTCATATCTCGAAGAACGCGGAAAAAGTGCATATGACCATCAGCGAGTTCGTCCGCGCGGCCGCGATGGACCAGGACGTCACCGTCGTCGAGGGGCTGGATGATCTCATCTGGGAACTGCGGCGTCAGGGGAACAATTTGAATCAGCTTACAGTCATGGCGCGGCAGGGCCGCGCTGGGCTGGTGGACATGGAGCCGTTCATGGAGGTGTACGAAAGGACATGGCAAACATTAAATTCGTTGCTGTCTCGCGTGGCCTGAAGGATATTCTGGACTATGTCACCAACCGGGAGAAAACCACGGATTCTCTCATCAGCGGCGTCAAGTGGGAGCCGGGGCAGAGGTACATCACCTACACCACGCCGGACAACATCCGCTGCCGGGACAGCAAGCTGTTCGACCAGACGCTGCTGCGGGAAAACATGGAACTGTATTTCGCCATGGGCGGACGGGAGTATCTGGAGAACCGCCGGGAGTGGTGTGCATACGGAGAACCGGAACCGACACTGGACGACGCGGTGTGCGGCCTCGCCTCCATCTTTGAGGCACTGGCCGCCGGCGACAATGAGCGCTTCCACCTGGAAACTGTTCATCACAGCGAGGACGAGATTGAACGGATGCTGGCAATGGGCAGAAAGATTGAACACGGCGTGGCCGTCATGGTGGATGACGGCGACCAGGAGGAAGAATACCGGCAGTACCATGGCTTCGGTGTGGGCGGTATGACCATGGACTGACCGCAGCTCTTGATGTGATCCCTCTCAAGAATTGCGTCGCAGAAAACAATAAAACCTCTTCCAATCCCAAGTCTCAAGCGGAGAGCAGAAATGATAATTTTTTATAAATAGTTTTGATTCGGGGTGGCTATTCGGTGACGGTTAGGGTATTGTGTGTTGCTGCGAAAGGAGTGACAGAACGTGCAGCGAAAATTATTGACAAACGGCAACATTTTCAAAAGGACAGATGGCCGTTGGAATGGCGTGGTGTGGTACTCGGACGAACAGGGCGCAGAGAAACGTAAATCCTTCTGCGGAACTGCCAAACAGGAAGTCAAAGAAAAAATCACCGCCTACATTACAGACTTCGACCGTCAGCTCACAGCCTCAGATGAGTCCAAGGCAAAGCTGGAGAATAGTATGGGCAGGTGGCTCCGGGTATTCAAATTCCCATCTGTGGAGAGAGGCACCTATGACCGGCTGGAGTGTACTGCTAAGCATCAGATCTATCCGCTGATTGGCAGCAAGGTAGTCGGAGATATTACCTCAGCGGATATTAAAGCACTGCTGAATCATTGGATGAACGAGGGTTACGCCTACACCACGGTCAAGAAAGCCTATCATATCCTCACAGACTATTTCCGCCACCTGATCTAGCAGGAGTATATCCCTAAGAATCCGATGGCGACGATCCCCATGATCAAAAAGTCCAACTTCATGGCCAGCCAGGGCAAGGAGGATCGGCCAGCTTCCGAAACAGTCTCCATTTTCACCGCAGAAGAAATAGAGATATTCAAAGACGAGGCCGTCCGCACCTGGGGAAATGGAGAGCGCATCTACCAACAGGCGGCAGCCTACACCCTGATGCTGAACACAGGCCTTCGCACAGGTGAGGCTCTGGGGCTACTTAACAACGACATCGACCTGGAGGGCCGGGTGATCCACCTCCAGCGCGGCGTGAAAGAGGTTGCCAAGAGGGATGGGCTGGAAGCAACCAGCGGCAGAGAAGTCAAGGTCGGCAAGCTGAAGACTGCGTCCAGCAAGCGAGACATCCCCCTCAACCAAGCCGCCGTGAATGCCATCTTGGAGCTAAGAGCCGAGCGTTACTTCGGAGAGAACACACCTTTAATTCCAGACGAGCAGGGCAATTTCACCCGCCCGGTGAATTTCCGAAAGCGATACTACCGCATTCTGGATGCGGCGGGGCTGGAACAACGGGGACTCCATACCCTCCGCCACACCTTTGCCACCAACCTGGTCAACGGAGTCAAGCAGCCGGATGGCAGCATCAAATCCCTGTCCCCCAGACAGGTCGCCGACCTCCTCGGCCACTCCACTTCGGAGATCACGGAACTCTACTATGTCAAAAAGGACACCGCCCGACTGGCCGGGATCACCACCGGATTCGAGCTCTGAACCCCACAAAAAGAACACTCCCCTGACTGGCAAACGCCAATCAGGGGAGAATTTTTGATGCTGAAATAATGCTGTAGCAGACGGAAACAGTAAAAACGGATGACACCGGATAGCACATTCAGAGCATCATTTGCGCGTCACCCGCGGTCTCAACAAAGGAAGTCGCTCAAAAGATAACAAAAACCCCGAAATATCGGGGTTTTGGAGATTTTTATGGCAGGGGCAGAAGGATTCGAACCCTCGGCACGCGGTTTTGGAGACCGCTGCTCTACCAGCTGAGCTATACCCCTATCTCGCGTGAGGCGGACCCTTCAGGCGAAACCATACTGGTGGGCCTTCGGGGACTCGAACCCGGGACCGACCGGTTATGAGCCGGCTGCTCTAACCAACTGAGCTAAAGGCCCGTGTCAACGTTGCTTTGAGAGAAGTATTGCCGCCACGCCAAGTGGCGGCAATACTCTGGCTCCCCCAGTTGGACTCGAACCAACGACACCGCGGTTAACAGCCGCGTGCTCTACCGACTGAGCTATGGAGGAATATGCAGGCCCCAGCTCTATTGAACCAAGACCTGTGTTGGCGTTACCTATCTTCCCGGGCCGTCGCCAGCCAAGTATTGTGGGCAGAAATGAGCTTAACTACCGTGTTCGGAATGGGAACGGGTGGACCCTCACTCTAATCAACACCAACTGCGTCGTCGCAAAGTCCGCTCAACTCCGTTTCCGCTTTCGGCGAAAACTTCATTCGCTCCCTTGCTCCTCCTTTTCCTCAGCAAACACTTCGCTGGTTTGCTTCGGATTTGGATCGACGTCTATGTTATCCGGTATTGCCGGAAAACAACTGCATTATAAACTTTTCCCCGCGCTTTGTCAAGCACCTTCATCTATTCCGCTTTCCAATTCACAAACCAATGCAATGTTCGCGAATTAACGGCGAAAAACTGACCCGTCCGGCATCCCATCACGCCGTCAGGCGGGATGGGTGCCTCAGGAGCAATTTTGAGCTGGTGACCCGTACCGGATTCGAACCGATGTTAACGGCGTGAGAGGCCGCTGTCTTAACCACTTGACCAACGGGCCATGGTGCACCTTCACGGACTCGAACCGGGGACCCACTGATTAAGAGTCAGTTGCTCTACCAACTGAGCTAAAGGTGCACATCGTCGACACATGCTCCATATCCCTCGCTTCGCCCTTCAGGCAAAGCTCGCTCATTTCGCTGCGTCTCCTCTTCCATTTTCAAACGCTCCGCTGGTTTGAAAACGGACTCCTTGAGTGTGCGCTTTCTGCACCCTCAAAACCGAACAATGTGACTTCCGCTCACGTTTCAGGCCGCCTGCATTTCGTAGGTCAAGCCCTCGGGCTATTAGTACCGGTCAGCTACATGCGTTACCGCACTTCCACCTCCGGCCTATCTACCAGGTAGTCTTCCTGGGCCCTTACCTCATGAAGAGTGAGAGATCTCATCTCAGGGGGAGTTTCACGCTTAGATGCTTTCAGCGTTTATCTCGTCCGTACTTAGCTACCCAGCTGTGCCCTTGGCAGGACAACTGGTGCACCAGAGGTACGTCCATCCCGGTCCTCTCGTACTAAGGACAGCTCCCTTCAAATCTCTTACGCCCGCAACAGATAGGGACCGAACTGTCTCACGACGTTCTGAACCCAGCTCGCGTGCCACTTTAATCGGCGAACAGCCGAACCCTTGGGACCGAATTCAGCCCCAGGATGTGACGAGCCGACATCGAGGTGCCAAACCTCCCCGTCGCTGTGGACGCTTGGGGGAGATCAGCCTGTTATCCCCAGGGTAGCTTTTATCCGTTGAGCGATGGCATTTCCACTCACATACCACCGGATCACTAACTCCAACTTTCGTTACTGCTCGACCCGTCGGTCTCGCAGTTAGGCTGGCTTATACGTTTACACTCATTGCATGGTTTCCATCCATGCTGAGCCAACCTTTGAGCGCCTCCGCTACTCTTTAGGAGGCGACCGCCCCAGTCAAACTGCCCGCCTAACAGTGTCCCCCGACCCGATTCAGGGCCGCAGGTTAGAAACCCAGCAAATCAAGGGTGGTATCCCAAGGGCGACTCCGCATGACCTGACGGCCATGTTTCTCTGTCTCCCACCTATCCTGTACATGATTTACCGAATCTCAGTATTAAGCTGCAGTAAAGCTCCATGGGGTCTTTCCGTCTAGTTGCGGGTAACCGGCATCTTCACCGGTACTACAATTTCGCCGGGCGGGCTGTTGAGACAGTGCCCAAATCATTACGCCTTTCGTGCGGGTCAGAACTTACCTGACAAGGAATTTCGCTACCTTAGGACCGTTATAGTTACGGCCGCCGTTTACTGGGGCTTCAATTC
>CABSFC010000062.1 GCA_902476875.1 uncultured Oscillibacter sp.
CCGTGCACGGCCCGTTTTCTTTTCGGCGCAACCGAAAAGAAAATGGGGGGTGCAAAAATTTGCATTTCAACGCATGAAAACGCGAAATCCAGAAACCCTATTCCAGAACGAGCGCAACCCATTCTGACCCTGAAAAAGGAGTGAGCCTGTTTTGGAAACTGGAATCCATAATACCTCCGAGATCGGGCGGCTGAAAAAGGTGCTGCTGCACCGCCCCGGCGCGGAGCTGGAGAACCTGATGCCGGAGTATCTGGAGCGGCTGCTGTTCGACGACATCCCCTACCTGCGGGAGGCCCAGCGGGAGCACGACGCCTTCGCGGACTGCCTGCGCGGCCAGGGGGTGGAGGTGGTCTACCTGACGGACCTGGTGACTGCCTCCCTGACCAGCAGCGAGGTGCGCAGGGACTTCATCCGCCAATACCTGGACGAGTCCGGCGTGAAGGACGACCGGACCCGGGGCGTTCTGGAGGACTTCCTGGGCAAAATGCCGGACAAGGAGATGGTGGCCGCCATGATGGCGGGCGTCCGCAAGAGCCAGCTCCGGGCCGAGAGCGGAAAGCTGGGGGACTATCTCTCCGCCGCCGGGGACGACTACCCCTTCGCCGTGGACCCCATGCCCAACCTGTATTTCACCCGGGACCCCTTCGCCACCATCGGCACCGGCGTGTCCATCCACAAAATGCACACCGCCACCCGCAACCGGGAGACCCTGTTCGGCAAATTCATCTTTGAGCACAACCCCGAATATATGCACGCCCCCCGCTGGTACGACCGGGGCGAGACCTCGTCCCTGGAGGGCGGCGACATTCTGGTCCTCAGCCCCCAGGTGCTGGCGGTGGGCATCTCCCAGCGCACCCGGGAGGACTCCATCGACACCCTGGCGGAGGCGGTGCTCTCCCAGAGCGCGACCTTCCAAAAGGTCCTGGCCTTCAACATCCCCAAGACCCGGTCCTTCATGCACCTGGACACCGTGTTCACCATGGTGGACCGGGACAAGTTCACCGTCCACCCCAATATTCTGGGACAGATGACGGTTTTCGTCATGGAGCTGGACGAGAACCGGAAGATGAAAATCCGCCAGGAGGACGGGCGGCTGGAGGACATTTTGAAGGAGCACCTGGGTCTGGACCATGTGACGCTGATTCCCTGCGGACAGGGCAGCGAGATCGACGCCGCCCGGGAGCAGTGGAGCGACGGCAGCAACACCCTGGCCATCGGCCCGGGGGAGGTGGTGGTGTACTCCCGGAACTACGTCACCAACCGCTCCCTGGAGGAGGCGGGCATCCGCATCCACACCATCCCCAGCGCGGAGCTGAGCCGGGGCCGGGGCGGCCCGAGGTGCATGTCCATGCCTCTTTGGCGGGAGGACCCGTGACGGGCGGATAACATCCGCCCCTACAATGGGATTTTGATATGTTTTCGCATTTATGCGGCGGGGCGAGGGCGCCCCGCCCTACGGAACATGTTTGCCATCACCGAAATCATTCCTATTGTAAGTGCCCCGTAGGGCGCACCCCATCCGGGGCACAAGTACCGCCCCGGTCCGCCGTTCGTGCCCAACGCGAAACAACAGCCGGCGTAGCGGCAGCGGGGCGGTTGCGGAAACCCTTGCGTCAATATCCCGCAAATCCGCACCCAATGTTTCAATTGCGGCTTAAACGCCAGACAATTGCCAACGTTCAGCGCACCCGGATAAAGCTCGGCAAGTCCGCACCATCCCGATTCAGACGGCCCCCGCATTTCGGCCAAATTTCCCCGCACAGGGGAAATTTCTGGCCGCAAAGCGCCTTTTCTTTTGGACCGTGCACGGCCCGTTTTCTTTTCGGCGCAACCGAAAAGAAAATGGGGGGTGCATCTCCCGTCCCCTGACAGGGGACAACCCAACCCATCCTCATATGAAAAAGTTAAAAAGGAGACCTGAACTATGGCAGTCAATCTGAAGGGCCGGAGCTTTTTGACTCTGGCGGATTTTACTCCCGCTGAAATTCGTTACCTGCTGGACCTGGGCCACGATCTGAAGGCCAAGCGCCGGGCGGGCGTCTGCGACCCCGCCATGCAGGGCAAGCACATCGTGCTGCTGTTTGAGAAGACCTCCACCCGCACCCGCTGCTCCTTTGAGGTGGCGGCCACCCAGGAGGGCGCCAGCGTCACCTATCTGGACGCGAACAGCAGCCAGATGGGCAAGAAGGAGTCTCTGGAGGACTCCGCCAAGGTCCTGGGCCGCTTCTTCGACGGCATCGAGTACCGGGGCTACGAGCAGAAAGCGGTGGAGGACCTGGCAAAGTACTCTGGCGTCCCCGTGTGGAACGGCCTGACCGACGCCGACCACCCCACTCAGATCCTGGCGGACATGATGACCATCGAGGAGCACTGCCACAAGCCCCTGAACCAGGTGAAGGTGGTGTTCCCCGGCGACGTGCGGAACAACATGTGCTACGCCTGGATGATCGGCGCGGCCAAGATGGGTATGCACTTCGTGGGCATCGGCCCGGAGAAGCTGGCCAGGGAGATGGACCCGGAGATCGTCAAATCCACCTTTGCCACCGCCCGGGAGACCGGTGGCCTCATCGAGATCAGCGACAGCATGAACGACATCAGAGGCGCCGACGTCATCTACGGCGACATCTGGGCCTCCATGGGCGAGGAGGCCCTGATTCCCGAGCGGGCGGAGCTGCTGGCCCCCTACCGGGTGACGGAGGAGGTGCTGGAGGCCACCGGCAACCCCAACGTGCTGTATATGCACTGCCTGCCCTCCTTCCATGACTTTGAGACGAAGCTGGCGAAGGAGTGGAAGGGCAAGGGCGTGGACATCCGGGAGGTCACCGACGAGGTGTTCCGGGGCAAGCACTCCGTGGTGTTCGACGAGGCGGAGAACCGGATGCACTCCATCAAGGCCGTGATGGTGGCGACCATCGGCAAGTAAAGGGAGGGGGAACCCCTTTGGAAAGATCGAGATTCCGCATGCCCACGGCATACACCATTCTGTTTCTGCTGATCGTCCTGGTGGCGGTGGCCACCTGGCTGATTCCGGCGGGGGCCTATGAATATATCGACGGCGTGCCGGCGGCGGGGACGTACCACGCCGTGACGCCCACGCCCCAGGGGGCGGGGGCCGTGCTGAAGGCGGCTTTCTCCGGCTTCTTCGACGCGGTGGACGTCTGCGTGTTCATCCTGATGGTGGGCGGCTTTCTGGGCGTGGTGATGAAGACCGGCGCCGTGGACGCCGGCGTGGGCCATGTCATCCGCCTGCTGGGCGGCCGGGAGAAGTGGCTCATCCCCATTCTGATGCTCCTCTTCGGCCTGGGCGGCACCACGTACGGCATGTGGGAGGAGACCATGGCCTTCTATCCGCTGCTGATCCCCGTCTTTCTGGCGGCGGGGTATGACGCGGTGGTGGGCATCGCCGTCATTTTGCTGGGGGCCGGCGCGGGAGTCATCAGCTCCACGGTGAACCCCTTCGCGACGGGCATCGCGGCGGGCTTCGCCGGGGTGTCTTTGGGAGAGGGCATCGTGCTCCGGGTCATCCAGTGGATCGTGTTCGAGGGCGCGGCCATCTGGTACGTCTCCGCCTACGCCGCGAAAGTGAAAAAGGACCCCACCCGATCCGTGGTGGGCGTCGGCGCGGGCAAGCTCCGCGTGGATATGGACGAGACCGTGCCCTTCACGCCCCGGCGCAAGGCCATCATGGCCCTGTTCACCCTGACGTTTTTGATCATGGTCTACGGCGTCATCCCCTTTGACGAGATGGGCCTGCCCCTGCCGGTGCTGGGCTGGTGGTTCCCGGAGCTCTCCGCCCTGTTTCTGGCGGCGGGCGTGGTCATCGGACTCATCGGCGGCATGGGGGAGGCGGAGATCGCCGAGACCTTCGTGGCGGGCTGCGCGGACCTGCTGGGGGTGGCGTTCATCATCGGCGTCAGCCGGGGCATCACGGTGCTGATGAACGACGGCAGCATCACCGACACGGTGCTCCACTGGGGCGAAAGGGCTCTGGCGGGGGCGGGGCCGGTCAGCTTTGTGCTGCTGGTGTATTTCATCTACCTGCCCCTGACGATCCTGATCCCGTCCTCCTCGGGCCTCGCGACGCTGTCGGTGCCCATCATGGCGCCCCTGGGCAAGTTCGCGGGGGTGGGCGGCGACCTGGTGGTGACGGCGTTTCAGTCCGCCTCCGGCCTGGTGAACATCATCACCCCCACGGCGGCGGTGGCCATGGGCGCCCTGGCCCTGGGCCATGTGCCCTATGACCGCTGGCTCAAATTCGTGTGGAAGCTGATGCTGTATTTCCTGCTGCTGACCATGGCGTTCCTCGTCATCGGCGTGGTGATGGGATAAAAAACCCCGCGGACGCGTACGCGTCCGCGGGGTTTCCGTCAGGGATGCTCCTCTTCGTAGGCGCGCAGCGTGCCCTCGGTCATCAGGGACAGCTTGTGGAGCCGCTCGTTCACCATGTCCCACATGCACATGGGCAGGTGGTCCCGGTGGCCCCGGTGCAGCGTCACGCACTCGAAGCAGTTGCCGTGGTGGGGACAGGCTTCCTTGCAGGGGCAGTGGTCGCCGCTCTCCCGCACCTGCCTCAAAAACTCCCGCTTGATGGCCATGGCCTCCTCGCGGCGGCCCGCCCGGTCCAGATCATTCTGGAGGATGGCCAGCTCGTTACCGTCGATCCGCATGAAAAATTCCCCCCTTTCAGGCTATTGTAAGGGGGCGGTCAGAGGCTGTCAAGATCAAAAATCTGGCCATTTGCCCTCACGAGGGCAATTTTGGCGGTAAAGGCCGGGTATTGTGTCAGGAACTTTTCCGTAAAGTCAAAGTCCTCCCACTGGTGCATGGGGAGAAACCGGGCGATGTCCGCCAGCTCCAGAAAGTACCGGGGGCCCCGGAAGCCGTCCTCTCCCAGCCGGGGGTCCAGGGGCAGCATGGCAAGGTCGATGTGACGGCCCTGGAGCGGCTTTGTGTACTCCTTAAAATGCAGGGCCATCTGCATGTTCCAGGAGACGTCCTCCCCCGCCCAGTGCCACCAGTTCAGGTCCCCGGCGTGGAAGACGGTCCGCCCGTCCGCCGTCACCAGAAAGGCCACGCCCTCGTCGGTGGAGGTCAGCGTCTCCACCGTCACGCCCGGCAGAGGCTCCAGCCGCCTGCCGCCGCCCAGGGTCACGCATTTTTCGGCGGTGGTATCCGAGACGCCCCAGCGCTCCCGGTTCCTGGGGGACAGCCTGATGTCTTTGCCCAGCAGGAAGCGCACCTCCCGCCCGCCGCCGTCCAGGGCAAAGATCTCCGGCTTGAAGTGGTCCTCGTGGCGGTGGCTGGCAAACACCAGTAGGGGGACCCCTGGTCGCGGGGCCGGGAGTTCCCCCTTCCACCAGTCGAACAGCAGCGTCACAGACGGCAGCTCCACCAGGAAGCCGCTGTGGCCCAGGAATGTGACGCGCATCACCGCACCCTCACCGCCGTGCCGTAGACGATGACCTCGGCGGCGCCCTGCATCAGGGAGGACGAGCCGTAGCGGATGTTGACGACGGCGTCGGCTCCCAGGGCCTCGGCCTCGTCCACCATGCGCTTGGTGGCGATCTGACGGGCTTCATTGAGCATCTCCGTGTAGCCGGTGATCTCTCCGCCCACCAGGGTCTTCATGCCCGCCATAAAGTCTTTGCCGAAGTTTTTGGACTGCACCACGGTGCCCTTCACCAGGCCCAGGGGTTCCAGCTCCTTGCCGGGAATGTAGTCAATATTGAGCAGCAGCATCTGATTCTCCTCCTTCAATTTCACGAAATCTCTGTTTCAGCGCCACAAGGGCGAATATCAGCGGGATCAGGCAGAACGCCGCCAGCGCCGCGAACAGCGCCACGGCCCACCCAGGCAGGTCCGGGATGAAACACAGCGCGGCAAAGCACGCGACGCAGGCCAGCTGCAGCAAGCCAAACAGCGCCACGCCCCGCACCGCCTCCCGCTTGCGCCGGGCACGGCGGCTTTCAATACTTTCGGGCATCCTCTTCCTCTCCTCTCTCGATCTCCCGCAAGCGCTGGCGCAGGGCCAGCAGCACGCCCGCGATCATGGCCAGGACCACCACGGCGTACAGCGTCAGGATGATGACGGCGGACGTGTCCCCGCCGGCGTCCGGCAGCAGAAACAGCAGCGCCGCCAGGAACAGCCCCAGAAACGCCACCGCCGCCGCGGCGCAGACCAGCGGGGCGGTCCGCTTTTTCCGTCTTTCAGAATTGTCTCGCATCGTCGATCTCTCCTTTCCCGATCTCCCGGATCCGCTGGAACAGCGCCAGCAGCACGCCGCCGATGACAAGGAGCGGCAGGGCCAGAAGCGCCAGCACCACGCCCAGAGGCGGCGCGTCGGCGGCGTCGGTGGTGAAGCCCCAGAGAATCAGCCCCGCCACGCCGCCCATCAGCAGCACCGTCAGCGCCGCCACCGCCACCGGGGCCACGTACCGCACCCGGATGTCCTGGCGCTGCTTGTCCGGAAAGGCGGCGCCGGACTGCTCCAGGGTCTCCATCTTCGCAAGGATGGCCCCGGCGTCCAGGTCGCTCAGCCGCTCCTGGCAGCCGGTCAGCTCGCCGCACAGGCGGATGGACTGCTCCAGGTTCTCCCGGTCCCGCTCCAGGGTGATGAGGTGGCGGCGCATACCGTCCCCCACGGTGTGGGTCCCGCGCTGCATGTTCCGGATCTCCTCCAGCGGCACGCCCAGCTTCCGCAGCAGCTTGATGCGCCGCAGGGTCTCCACCTCCGCCTCGCCGTAGTCCCGGTAGCCGTTCTCACTGTTCCGCCGGGGCGTCAGCAGGCCCTCGGCCTCGTAGAAGCGGATGTTCTTTTTCGTGATGCCCACCAGGGCCTCCATCTCGTTGATCTTCAAGCGGTTCCCTCCGTTTCTGAGGTTATCGTATACCTTCCAGCGGGGGGAAGGTCAAGGGATTTTTCAAAAAAATTTCGGAAGGGCTGGGAAGCGCTCCCGCTGTGTGGTATGATAATAACATGGAACGACAGGAATTGACAACTGAACATGTGCTCTCCCGCCTGCCGGAGCCGCTGCTGGCCTGGTACCGGGAGAACGCCAGGGACCTGCCCTGGCGGCGGACGGCGGACCCGTACCGCGTCTGGGTGTCGGAGATCATGCTCCAGCAGACCCGGGTGGCGGCGGTCCTGGACTATTATGCCCGGTTTCTGGAGGCCTTCCCCACGGTGGAGACCCTGGCCGCCGCCCCCACGGAACGGCTGATGAAGCTGTGGGAGGGCCTGGGGTACTACAGCCGGGCCCGAAATCTGCAAAAGGCGGCGCAGCTCGTGGCGGAGCGGGGGGCCTTCCCGGACACCTACGAGGGCCTGCTGGCCCTGCCCGGCATCGGGGACTACACCGCCAGCGCCATCGCCTCGGCGGCTTTCGGGCGGCGGGAGGCGGCGGTGGACGGCAACGTGCTGCGGGTGGTGACCCGCCTGACCGACTGCCACGACGACATCCTGGACCCCAAAACGAAGAAAACCGTGCGGGAGCGGGTGCAGACCGTCATGCCGGAGGAGGCGGCGGACATCCGCGTCTTCAACCAGGCCACCATGGAGCTGGGGGCCACGGTCTGCGTGCCCAACGGCCCGCCGAAGTGCGGGCTGTGCCCCGCGAGGGACTTCTGCCTGGGCCGTCTCCGGGGCACGGCGGAAACGCTGCCGGTGAAGGCGGCGAAAAAGGCCAGAAGGGTGGAGGAGAAGACGGTGTTTCTGTTCCGTCGGGACGGAAGGGTCGCCCTGCGGAAGCGCCCCGCCACGGGCCTGCTGGCGGGGCTGTGGGAGTTCCCCAACGTGGAGGGTGCCCTGACCGAGGACAGCGCCCCGGCCCAGGTGGCGGCCTGGAGGCTGGAGCCAAAGGCGTGGCAAAAAAAGCTGACGGCCAAGCACATCTTCACCCACGTGGAGTGGCACATGACGGGCTACACCCTGGAGGTAGCCGGGGACGGCCCGGCGGAATGGGTGTGGGTGGACGCGGAGGAGCTGGCGGAGCGCGCCGTGCCCTCGGCGTTCGCGCGGTACTATGGGGAGGCCGCGGAACAGCTGGGAATGAGGAATCAGACAGCGGGGTCCGGTGTACACGGTGGACTGCGCGGAAGTGGACGAGATTGATATGAAGCTCATCAATATATTTCTGACCGTGCTGCTTCTGCTGCTTTTGCGGAAGCTGCTCTGGTGCCTGAAATGGCTGTGGTGCTACTACCACGGCAAGGAGACCCCGGCGCCCATCTCCTTTCTGCCCCGGCGGACGGGGGACACCTTTCTGGGCCACATCCGGGGCGGAGACGCCGATGAGGAGGAATGAGGGATGCCCTTTTGGAAAAAGAACGAAGACCCGTGGGACATCGACCCCGAAAAGCGGCGGCGTCCTCCGGCGGCGGAGGACGGGGGGGCCGGAGAGGCGGCCCCAGGCCTTCTGGAGCAGGTAAAGGCTTGGAACGAGACCCGGAAACGGAGGAAGCTGGAGGCTGTTCCGCCGCCTATCCCCTGCCCCTGGTGCGGAAAAGAGATGGAGACGGGCTACCTCTCCAGCGGGCGGGGCGTCTGGTGGGCGCCGGGCCGCCCCGGCGGCTGGGCCAAATGGATCAGCCCCGATATGGAGGAGGGCGCCTGTCGGGTGGACACGGAGGGGACGCTCTTCCCCTATCAGACCGCCTGGTACTGCGCCGACTGCCGCAGGCTGGCGGTGGAGATTCCAGAACAGCTCCCCGGCGGGGCGTTTGAGGAAAAGCTGGAGCAATACGAGGCGCGGCAAGAGAAAAGCAAGGAGAACGACACATAATGGCACAACTCTATTTCAAATACGGAGCCATGGGCTCCAGCAAGACGGCCAACGCCCTGATGGTCCGGTTCAATTACGAGGAGCGGGGCCAGCAGACCCTGCTGGTGAAGCCCCGGCTGGACACCCGGGACGGGGACCACATGGTGGCCTCCCGCATCGGGCTGTCCCACCCCTGTGTCTACTTTGACGAGCTGCGGAAGCTGACCATCATGGAGCTGCAGCAAAACGCCTGCATCATCGTGGACGAGGCCCAGTTCCTGACGAGGGACGAGGTGATGTACCTGGTCTATCTGGTGGACGTGCTGGAGATCCCGGTGATCTGCTACGGCCTGCGGGCGGACTTCAAGGGGGACCTGTTCCCCGGCAGCGAGGCGCTGCTGGTCATGGCGGACAAGCTGGAGGAGGTCAAGACCATCTGCTGGTGTGGCAAAAAGGCCATGTTCAACGCCCGGTTCGACCGCAATGGCAAGGTGCTGAAGGAGGGCGAGCAGGTGGTCCTGGGGGCCAACGACCAGTACATCGGCCTGTGCCGCCGCCACTGGATGGCGGGCGACCTGGGCCCGGACTTTGATGTGGAGAAGCTATGATCTGTCATCTGTGTCCCCGCGACTGCGGGGCGGAGCGAACGGCGGAGCGGGCGGGCGGCGTGTGCCGGGAGCCCTCCGCCCCGGTGGTGGCAAAAGCGATGCTCCACCAGTGGGAGGAGCCCTGTCTGGTGGGAGAACACGGGGCCGGGACGGTGTTTTTCTCCGGCTGCAATCTGCGGTGCCGCTTCTGTCAGAACGGCGTCATCTCCCAGGAGGGCTTCGGAAAGCCCGTCACCGCCGCCCGCCTGCGGGAGATCTTTCAGGAGCTGATCGCCCGGGGCGCGGCGTGCCTGGACCTGGTGACGCCCACCCACTTTACGCCCGTGATCCTGGAGGCCCTGGGGGACAAACCCTGGCCGGTGCCGGTGGTGTGGAACTGCGGCGGGTATGAGAAGCCAGAGACCCTGCGGCTGCTGGAGGGGAAGGTACAGGTGTACCTGCCGGACTTGAAATACGCCCTGCCGGGTCCGGCGAAAAAATACTCGGCGGCGGAGGACTATTTTAAATGGGCCAGCGCCGCCATTTTGGAGATGTTCCGCCAGACCGGGCCCTACCGGATGGAAAGCGGCCTGCTGAAAAGCGGCGTTCTCATCCGGCACCTGCTGTTGCCGGGGGAGCTGGAGAACACCCGGCGGGTGATCGACTGGGTGTCGGAGACCTTCCGCCCCGGCGACGTGCTGTTCTCCCTCATGAGCCAGTACACCCCCCAGCCGGGGGCCCAGGGGAATCTGGCCCGCCACGTGACCAGGGCGGAATACCGGGCGGCTGTTCAGTACATGGAGAACTGCGGCATCGTGGACGGCTACACCCAGGAGCGGACCTCGGCAAAGGAGGAGTACACTCCGGATTTTGATCTGACGGGAGTGTGAGCGCGTGAAAAACGAGACGCCGCAAGGCGTCTCGTTTCCGCGTTTATTTCCGCTCCCCCAGCTTCCGCAGGGTGTCCATGGCCTCCTCGAAGCCCTTGGCCATGGCGGAGGGGTTGCCCCGCAGGATGCGCAGGGACTTCTGGTAGGTCCTGGCGGTGCGGGCGCGGAGGGCGGCCTCCCGGTCCCGGACACGCTGGATGGCCTCGGACAGCTCGGCGCGGCGCGCCTCCAGGGCCTCGCCGGTCAGGTCGGGGATGTCCTCCAGGTGCGCCCGGCAGGTCTCCAGCGCGTCGGAGATGGTGCGCAGCGCCTCCAGCTTGGCGTTGGTGCGGCGGCGCAGGGACGCCTCCAGCGCCTCCTGACGGCGCTGCTTCCGGGCGGTCTGGGCGTCCCGCAGCTGGTCCATGCCCTCCTCCAGCCGCAGCTGCCAGACCAGCTTCTCCACCTCCGTCTGTTCCCGGAAGCGGCGCAGGTCCTCCTCGGCAAAAGCGGCGGCCACCTCAGCCCGTTTGGCAAGGCGGCGCAGGTCCTCGTTCTCCTCGGTGAGCCTGGTGAGCGTCTCCCGCAGGTCCAGGGCGGCCTGGACGGAGCGGACCACGTCCACGGTAAAGGCGGCGGTCAGGATGAGCGCCAGCGGGTCCACCAGCCAGGACGGCACGTCCGCCAGCAGCCGCCCGATGGGCGGGTGGATGCACCGCACCAGCAAAATGGAGAAGAAGCCCCAGGCGATGGAGCTGGTCAGGCAGATGTGCCCGTTCAGGTTGTATTTCTGGTTGGAGTAGTCCCAGTAGCGGACCTTGAAGATTTTCTCCATGGCGGCGCCCACCACATACTCCAGCGCCGTGGCGGCCAGCATGCCGAACAGCCAGATCAGCGGCAGGCTCCCCGCCACCGGCAGCGTGGCGAACAGGATGATGATGGCGCCGGAGCCGTAGATGGGCAGCAGAGGGCCCTGCAAAAAGCCCCGGTTCACCCAGCGGCGTTGGCGGACGGAGACGTAGCAGGACTCCCACACCCAGCCGCAGAAGCAGTAGAAAAAGAACAGCAGGACCCATTGGCCCGCGGAATAGACGTGCATAAAAACCTCCGGTCAATCAGAAATGATGCGAAAGTCGCCCCTCGCGGCGGCCTCGGCCCGGCGACGCTTGTCCTCCGCCAGGGCGTCCAGCATGCCGCCGATGATCTGGTTGGACACCAGGAAGCCCCTGGGCGTCAGATGCCAGCGGCCCTCCTCCAGCACGGCGTAGCCCGCTTTCCCGCACTCCGTCAGGAAGGGCAGGAAGCAGGCGAAGCGGCGGCGGAAGCGGTTCTCGAACTCCCGGGGGTCCAGGCCCCGGACAGTCCGCAGCCCCAGCATGACCCACTCCGTGTCCCGGTTGAGCGGCGGGATGCGCTCGCTCTCGGACAGCATGGAGGTGTGGTCCTTCACGCCCCGGATATAGCCCTCCAGGTCCTTTTCATAGGCGTAGCGGACACCGCCGAAGTCCGAGTGGGCGCCGGGGCCAAAGCCCGCGTACTCCTCCAGCAGCCAGTATTTCAGGTTGTGGCGGGACTCCCGGCCGGTCCGGGCGAAGTTGGAAATCTCATATTGGCGGTAGCCGTGGCGGGCCAGGTAGTCCACGGTGTACAGGTACATGTCCGCCTGTTCCTCGTCCCCCGGCAGCTCGGCGGTCTCCCGGCGGGCGAAGAGGGGCGTGCCCTCCTCGACCTTCAGGCCGTAGCAGCTCAGGTGCTCCGGGGCCAGGTCCACCGCGGCGGCGAGGTTTTTTTGCCATTGCGCCAGAGTCTGATGGGGCAGGCCGTAGATCAGGTCCAGGGACAGATTGTCGATTCCGGCCCTCCGGGCGGCCTCCACGGCGGCGCGGACCTGGTCCATGGTGTGGACCCGGCCGATCTCCCGCAGCTCCCCGTCGTCGGCGGACTGCATCCCCAGGGACAGGCGGTTGATTCCCGCCTTGCGCAGGGCCTTCAACGTCTTCCAGTCTCCGGCGGAGTCCGGGTTGGCCTCCAGGGTGATCTCCGCGTCCCTGGAGACGCGGTACTTTTTGGAGATGACCTTCAGGAGCCTGACCAGCCGCTTTTCCCCCAGATAGCTGGGGGTGCCGCCGCCGAAGTACACGGTGTCCACCTCGTGCCCGGCGGCAAAGGGGGCGGTCTCCAGCAGGTGGGCGCACAGGGCGTCCACGTAGTCGTCCATGCGGCTCTCGTTGCCGGACAGGGAGTAGAAGTCGCAGTAGGCGCACTTCTGCTTGCAGAAGGGGATATGGATGTAAAGCCCCAGGGGCCTGCGGGCGGTTTTCATAGCGGCGGTCTCCTCCAGAACAGGGTATTTCATAGTGTACCGCGTTTCGCCGCCGTTTGCAAGGCCGTGTCCGCGGGCCGCCTTGCAACAGGCGGTTTGCGTGTGGCAAGATGGGGCCGTGAGACTGAAAACAACGGGAGGCGCGGACGAATGAGCGTGCTGATGCTGGGCGACAGCTATACCTTTTACCACGGTATGCCGGACATGCTGGCGGACACCGTGGAGCTGTATATGCCCGACGGAAGCCATCCGACGGAGCGCGGCTCCCGGATCGCGGCGGAGGTCATCGCCGGGGTGATTCGGGAGGACCGCCGGCGGCGCGCCGGACAGGTGACATGACGGAAGCGGCCGTCCCCACCCGGGGGGCGGCCGCTTGTGATCTTGAACGGCGGGAAAAGGTCCTTCAGCCCGCGGACTCTCCGCCGGCCGGCGCTGTATCCGCCTCCGCCGCCTCCGCGTCAGAGGGCTCCGCGTCCGGCTGTGCCGGGATGTCCGCCGGGCCGTCCGTCTGCTCGACGGCCTCCTCATCCAGCAAAAACTCGATGAGTCCCACCGGGCCGTCCGCCGGGTAGTAGTTCACCACCCAGCCCGGCGACTCCGGCAGCCCCAGGTCCGTCCGGAGCTGGGCCATGGCGGCGGCCACCTGGTCCGGCCCGTCCTGGCCCCAGTAGCCGATGCGTACCGCCAGCTCCGTCTTGCCGTCCGCCAGGGCGGCCTCCAGCAGGCTGTACAGCCCCGCCGTGCTGGTGGCGTTCACAACCGCCTGAATCTGCTCCGCCGTCCGGCGGTAGCCGATCTGCAGCACCACCTCGTAATAGCCCCGCTGGGCCTGACTGGAGGAGGTGATGTACTCCACCGCGTAGGCCCCCATGGGGGTCTCCTGCTGAATCTCCACGGCGGCCCGCTCCAGCGTGTCCGCCACGGTCAGGTCGTCCTCAAAGTTGTACAGCCGCAGCGCGGCGGCCTCCGTGTGCTGGCCGATGAGCAGCAGCAGGTCGTTGACAATGTCCTGGTAGTTCTCCGCCCGCAGGGTGTCCGCGGCCTCGCTCTCCCAGAACTTGCTGCTGTGGGGCTCGGCGGTGCTGTACTCCCGCTCCAGCAAAGAGGCGCAGCCTGTCAGAAGACACAGGGCCAGGGCCAGCGCGGCCAGTCGTATCCGCATGGGGCGCCTCCTTTCAAAACGCGGTCATCAGTATCCCAGGTCCTCGTCCACCAGGACGATCTCCGTCTCCATCTCCCGCATGGGCCCCCACAGCACCACCAGTCCCCGGCAGATGCGGTCCGGGCTCTTGCAGTCATAGCAGCGGTCGCCCCTGACGGCGCAGGGGGTCTTGCGGCCCAGGCGCTGGGCGTTCTTCGGCGCGGCGATGTTCCGCGCCCGCCACAGGGCCTCGTCATAGGTGGGGGCCAGCTTGTTGCGGCCGATGATGAAATAGACCTTCTGGTGGCCGTACAGGGTGGCGGCCACCCGGTTGCCGGAGCCGTCGATGTTGATGATCTCGCCGGTCTCCGTCAGGCCGTTGGCGGAGGTGATGTACACCTGGGTCTGCATGGCGGCCGTCCGCTCCTCCGGCCCGCCGGCCCAGTGCCAGTGCATCTCATTGTGGGCCGCCAGTTTGTCGTACAGCCCCAGCTCCCGCACCGTCACGGACCCGCCGATGCCGACGCTGACGCCGTCGATGGCGCCGTCCAGATAGGCGGCGGCCTCCGCCCCGGTGGCGAAGACCCGGACCTGGAAGCCCCTGGCCTCCAGGTTCTTTTTCACAGCTTCAAAGGGCATCTCTGTTACCTCCTCATATCCCGCCCGGCGCTCCGCGCCGGACCTTTACAGCAGCTCCAGCTGTTTTTCCTCGGAATCCTCCTGCCGCAGCGGCGCGCCGGCGGCGGGCACGGCCCGGACCCGGTAGCGGCTCTGGTTGACGATGGAGGTCTCCTCCAGCGCCTTCACCGTGTCCAGACGGTACTTGGGCTTCAGATTCATCACCGCCACGCCCTGGGTGGTGCGGGTGGTCTTGGGGGCGAGCAGGGCGGTGTGGAAGATCAGGCACCGGGGCTCCGTGGAGTACACCGCCAGCTCGCCCTCACCGTCGATGCGGCGGATGCAGCGGAGCGGGGACTTGTCGGAGTAGGCCCCGGTGAGCTTCCGGCGGTTGGACGTGGTCCTGTAGGCGCTCAGGTCCACCCGGGCCGCCTTGCCGTTTTCGAAGAAGAACAGCAGCGCGCCGGCGTAGTCCGCCCCCGGCAGCACGGCGTAGACCACGTTCTCTCCGGCGTCCATGCCCAGCTTTGCCGGCAGATAGTCGCCCAGGACGCTGGCCTTGGTGTCGTCGAACTCGCCCAGGCGGGTCTTGTAGACCTGACACTTGTCGGTGAAGAACATGATCTCCGCGTTGGAGGTGGTCTCGAAGCTCTGGCGCAGGCCGTCGCCCTCCTTGAATTTCTGATCGCCGCTCATGCGCAGGCTCTGGGGGGTGATCTTTTTGAAATAGCCCTCCCGGGAGAGGAAGATGTGCACCGGGTATTCCTCCGTGGATTCCTCCTCCACGTACGTCTCAATCTCATGGCCGTAGACGATGCTGGTGCGGCGTGGCTCGCCGTACTTTTTAGCCGCGTCGTTCAGTTCATCCACGATGATCTTCTTCACCCGCCTGGGGTCCGCGAGAATGTCCTCCATGTCCGCGATCTCGTCCTGGAGGGCGGCGGTCTCGTTGACCCGTTTCAGGATGTATTCCTTGTTGATATTGCGGAGCTTGATCTCCGCGACAAATTCCGCCTGTATCTGGTCGATGCCGAAACCGATCATCAGGTTGGGGATGACCTCGGATTCCTCCTCCGTCTCCCGGATGATCCTGATGGCCTTGTCAATGTCCAGCAGGATGCGCTTCAGGCCCTTTAAGAGGTGCAGCTTGTCCTTTTTCTTTTTCAGAACAAAGTACACCCGCCGCCGCACGGACTCGGTGCGCCAGGCGGTCCACTCCTCCAGAATCTGCCGCACGCCCAGCACCCGGGGCATCCCGGCGATCAGCACATTGAAGTTGCAGGAGAAGGAGTCCTCCAGGGGCGTCTGCTTATACAGCTTCGCCATCAGCCTGTCCGGGTCCACGCCCCGCTTCAGGTCAATGGCCAGCTTCAAGCCGCTGAGGTCTGTCTCATCCCGCATGTCGGCGATCTCCTTGGCCTTGCCCGCCTTGATGAGCTCGGCCACCTTGTCCAGAATCGCCTCCACGGTGGTGGAGTATGGGATCTCGTAGATCTCGATCAGGTTTTCCGCTTTCACATAGCGGTACTTGGCCCGCACCCGGACGCTGCCCCGGCCCGTCTCGTAAATCTCCCGGATGGCGGCGGGG
>CABSFC010000063.1 GCA_902476875.1 uncultured Oscillibacter sp.
TTTCACTGCTCCCAAAAGCTGAAATTTCTACTTGACTTTTGTTAGCAGGTCTTTCTGCGTATCCGAAGCCCCATAGCCATCAGCAGTACATATCCCATCGTCTCAAAGGCCACACCGATCTGGCCAACCGGCCATGGAACATAATGGAACAGTTCCGCCAGAAGTAACGTCACAATGGGACAGCACAGCGCCGCCCATTTGGACAGCCCCAACCGTCCCTTCAGTACAAAATATATCCAGGCAATGGATACGCTGAGATCAGCCACAAAGTAATACACGAAGAAAGGAATGTATATATACATCGCCGTCGTATTTGTCAGAGCCGACGCGGCGGCAAAGTCCATCCCGGCAGCATAGGCACATTTAAAAATGATAGCCACAAAGCAGCACATGATATGGATGAACAAAAAGCCCATGGTTCCCGCCATGGCACCGATATCGAACAAGCGGGACATTTTACGGTCGCCACCTGTTTGACACCTGGACTTTAAAAGCGCCTTCATCTCCCGAATGCCCAGCCAGAACAAGGGAATAATTGCCGCGACAATGAGGATGGATGCCTCGAACCGCCACATGGACATATCCAGCCAGCCAGACTCCACCACCATATCGCTGACACTGCCCGCGGGCTTCACATCCAGCAGCCAATCTGCCACCATACACAAACCCATGCCCAGTACACCCAGACGCAAATTATGTGTTTGCTTTTCTTGAATCATTTCTCAATCTCCCTTACGCTTTGTTGTCTCTCCGTAAAGTCCATTATCGAAGGAGTGTCCTAATTCCAGCGCAGATGATCGGCTCCGCCTGCTACCGCCAAATATACCTACATAGACGGCTTATAAAACACCGCCTCC
This sequence comes from uncultured Oscillibacter sp., assembly GCA_902476875.1. Taxonomy (GTDB): domain Bacteria; phylum Bacillota; class Clostridia; order Oscillospirales; family Oscillospiraceae; genus Oscillibacter. Next base: position 858 of record CABSFC010000063.1, read on the forward strand.
GAAGATCTCCAACTAGGGGTAGAAGAGCGCCAAACAGACCAATCAACAGAATTCTTCTTGCCTTTTACGTCGTTGTAATCTCCAGCATTTGAATTTCTTCTCTCCCAATGCAGCAATTCTCTCAGCCGAGCCCATCAGAGGCAAAGTTTTATGTGCTCGTTCCATGTGTATCCTCTTTGTCTCCCGTGATGAAATAGTCGCAGTAGGCCCCGCCGGAGGCGATGGTCTGCTGGCGATGCAGTACGCCGTGCTGAAGGCCAATCATGACAGAGTCCAGCTCGCACAGCAGCGGCATCAGCTTGCTGACGCCAAGCCTTTCACAATAGCTGCAGATGGGGCAGCGGGTGATACGGTAGTAGCAGGCGCCCTCATAGGGCTTGCCCACAAAATCCACTTGAAAGGATCCGGGATACTGCCGCTCTCGCTCAGGGATGTACCATTTCACATACTTCAGGATACTCTTTTGGTTTGCCAGCTTGCCCTTTGGCGTGTTCAGATCCACCATGGAGAAATAGAACTTCACGTGGTACAGGCTCCGGCACATCATCTCCTGGACCACCTCCGGGGAAATATACTTTTCGCTGGCGATGTAAGGGGCCACAAAGGCCAGGGCAAACAGCTCGTTATAGGCCATGGGATTGCCGTCCCCGATATCGTCAGTCTCAGTCACCAGCTCTTTATAAACCGGATGCGCCTTTTTCATGGTATCGCGGGCAAACGCCTTGCCGTAGTGCTCCGACAATACCTTTTTCATCGTGCCGCGGAACAGTGCAAAATAGAATCCGTTGTATTTCATGATGGCTCCCTGTCCTCCAAAAAAGCAATCAGCCGCTGGGCAAATTCAGCCGGATGGAGCAGCGCGTATTCGGCATGATCAAGGCCGCTGATCTCTACAAATCTTGTTTCTGGGAAGTTCTTTTTGACATAGTCAATATCCCATGCTCTGGCTTTTTTCTCCAGACTGCCATACCAGTATTGGATCTCCGTGGCTGGGACAGGCACGATCTTCGGCATGGAGTAATTGTTGCAGGAGTCGAACACCCGCCAAATGGTCCTGGCCGACATATGTTTCAGCATCCGCTCCATCCAGTCCAGCTCCTCCTCGCCATATTTCTCCGGCGGATAGGCCAGCTCCAACAGCTTCCGGCTGTGCTTGCCCAGCTCCACCATCAGGAAGTCCCGGAGGGCGATGAATCTTGTCGCCAGCCAGGGCAGCTGATACGGCGTAATGCCGGCGTCGATGACTGCTTTGTCAAACCGGATTTTGCCGTTTGCCAGAAGGCGGATGACCATGCTGCCGCCCATGGACAGGCCGTACAGCCCATGGACCCTGCCATATCCCCGGTCCAGCAGCCAATCCTCCAGCGTTTCCGCGATCTCCTCGACACTGGTATAGTCCTCGTCCGTGGTCAGATCATGGCCCGGCATAGCCGGAACAATGACATGATACCGCTGGGCCAGCAGGCGGAGGCTCTCCTCATAGAAGTCCCAGCCAGTGCAGGAGGCGTGGAGGAATAAAAGGCATTCCCGGTTTTCCTGCCCAAATTCATGGATGTTCACGCCCTCATCTCCTTTAAAAGTTTCCGTTTATCAAGCAGTCCTGTCCTGGAACAGAAGCCCTATGATCTCCTCATAAGCTTTTTTACTCTCAGGAAAATAGGGCAGCATGGGGTAGCAATGGCACATACCTGGCTCGATGTGCATGGTATACTTTGCCCCCACTTTGTCATAGGCGGCGGCAAAGGGCTTCGCGCAGGCAGACAGCACCTCGTCCCCGCCATAATAGAAGTGGGTCAGGGGAGCGCCGGTGAAATTTCCCTGTGTGATACAGATCAGCTGCCGGGGGACATTGGGGTCCCCGTGGGCCATGATACTTCCGGCAGTCTTCATATAGGCGGCGTCCACCAGGACATCCCGGTCATTCAGCGCTTTCATATCCGCAAACTCCGCCTCGTCCGCCGGACAGGTGCCGGGGGATAAAAGCACCATCCGGCCCGGCATAGGCAGTTCGTTCCCCCGCAGGTTGATGTAAGTGATGAGGTTCAATGCCAGACCCGCGCCGGAGGAAAAGCCCAGCACCGCGATGTCCTCTGCCCGGTAGTCCGAGAGCATCTGCCGGTAGGTCTCGTATACCATCTGGGTCGCCTCCAGCATACTGTGGTCAGTACAGAGCGGATAATAGGGAAACCACACATCCCGCCCGCTGCGCTTTCCCATGTTCCGCGCCACCTTCAGATCTCCGGCGTCGGAGCCGATGACCATACCGCCGCCGAATAGAAACAGCAGAGCTCGATTCGACTTCTGCGGCTGCGTCTCCATAGTCAAACAGTGGCATCCCTGAATCATGCGGTCCGCATAGCGGGCCTTGTCATCCGCCGGCATCCGGAACTGCCGTTTCCGGTTCATCTGCTCCGCCTTTTTCAGCAGTTCCTCCTGCGGGAGCTGGAATAGTTTTTTGATACCGGTCAGCTTGATCAGGCCCTTTGCGATTTGATAACGGATACTCATATAGCTGCCTCCTCCATCACGCATAGTTCTCCCTCTATCGCTTCTTGTATTCCCGGAGAAGCAAGCCCCCGAATATAAAGCACAACAGCCCTCCGCCGCACAGCAGGCCGAGATAAGCCGCTCCGCCCAAGCCCTTCATCAGAGTGGCGGCCAGGGCAAGCAGTGAAAGGACTGAGCCTGCCAGACCTCCAAAGGTTAGCGCGCCAAAGCCGCGGTACAGGCGCTTTTTCGGCAGTACGCGGTCCAGCTTTTGGATCCGCTCACTGATCAGTTCCGCAATGGCAGTGATCATGGCGGCAGCGCAGAGAAGGTCCAGTAAAAGCAGTGCAACAATGAATTTGCTTTCCAAAATCTCCGGCTTTTTCATAAAACACAGCCCAAGCCCCATAAGGAAGGAGACCCATCCCACATTTCCGGGCAGATCATAAGCGATCCAGCTCGCGTCGCTGATCTTTGATTCATACATACGCAATTTCTCCTGTCACGCAGTCTTACCGGGCCTCAACGTCCTGGTCTCCAACGATCCAGTAGTCGCAGGTCTTATAGCCTTGGGCGACCGTATAATGGCGGATGAGCCGGGCGTGGAGCGTCTCGGCAGCTCTCACATCCGCCCGGCACAGCCATGGCATGATCTCCATGTAGTCGTGGGTCTGGGCAAAATCCGCCAGAGGGCAGCCCACCAGGGTCACGGCGAGGCCATGGTCGTGCCCCTCAGGATTGATCTGGACGCCCCAGGTGTTGTTCCAGTCCTTCCCCTTGTGGGCGTTGATTTTATCGGCGGCCTTTTGCACGAAGCAGTATGCCAGCCTTCGGAACCAAGCCTTATCCAGACGGTTCATATTGAAGATCTTTCCGATTTTCCGGTAGCGGCTGATCATAATGATATCCAGCATCTCATCCACCGTGGCCTCTGTTAAGGTGCGGCCGGACGCCTCATAAATCGCAAAAAACGGCAGACACATATCCAGGTTTTTGCTCATGACATTTTCCCTGCCGCCGATGCAGGGCGTCTCCTGCAGGAAACGGTCGTAAATCGGGTCCGTGCTGTGGATGATCTCCGCCGTCCGTTCCTCACCATATTGACGAATCAGCGCCGGACGGACCTGGCGCACCAGCTTTTGATACATTTTCTCATTTCGTTCCAACATGGCTCTGATCCCCCATTCCATAGATTTATTTAGAGCAGTGCCTCCCAGCTGGGCATGGGGAAACCTGGGGATTTTGCCCGTACCTCAGCTCAGGCAGCGACGGCGGTCTCTTCTGGATAACGGAAGTAATCCGCGGCGGTTAGGTGCAACTAACATCATGCTTCCATTATAGTACCTGCGCTTTTACATTTCAAGCATACTAATAGAATGACCCTCTATATTTTCTTTGGGCGATTTTTACTCTCATGAAAAGCAGTATCCGCGCCCCCGCTTTTCAATAAGAACAGCGGATGCTCTTTCGTTTTCTATGATTCCTTGCTTCTTTCAAGGTACATAGTATAGTTCACACTCGTTATACGGGGCACCGAACGAAAATGTTCGGTGCCCCTTTGAAGCAAAACCGGCAGCAGTTTTTGAACTGCTGCCGGTTCCGCTTTACTCATTGATATCTCATGGGCGGGTCAGCTCCCAGAACACAGGCATACCAGCCAACTCCGCTCCAGCGCCGCAGTGAGCGGAACAACCCTTACAGTCGTGACCGCAGCCTCCCACACGGCGCAGATAGCCCATCTGCTCCAGAAATTCCATCTGCCGCTTGACCTGGTCCGGCGTCGTGTTCAGGCGTTGGGCCAGGTCCTCCAGCGACCACGCCCGGCCATCGCGCATGAGCTCTAACAGTTCTGTCATAGCGGCTCCTTTAGAAGATCAGCAGTCCCACATGGTAGACCACGAAGGACATGACCAATGCCATACAGATATAGTACGCGGCGATCCGCCCGGTCCACTTGGCGGAGTGGGTCTCCTGGTAGGTGGATGCCACCGCCACCACACAGGGAATGTTGAAGGTCACGGCAAAGATAAAGGCCAGCGCCTCGGCGGGGACAATATTTGCCGCAAGGATCTCACCCAGGTTGGTGGCCTGGGCGGCGGTACCCACGGTAGAGGCGAAGATGGTGCCTGTCCCGGCGTACAGGGAGCTGAGCACACCCAGAGCTGCCTCCTTGCTGACGGCGGAGGAGATAAAGGCCAGGAAGGTCTGCCAGCTCAGGCCGAAGACGCGGGTCACCGGCTCGATGAAGGCGCCGATCTTGTAGATGACGCTGCTCTCCACATTGCCGTCGGCGGTGTAGCTGAGCAGCCAGAAGAGGAAGGAAATCAGCAGGATCACCTTCAGCGCCCGGATCAGCACGTCCTTGGTGCGGCCGAACACATAGCGCAGCAGACTCCCCCACTTCGGTCTATGGTAGGGAGGCAGTTCCATGATCAGGCCGGTCCGCTCCTCCTCTTTCACCAGATGGCGGCCAAAGACCTTGGACGTGATCCACATATGCAGCAGGGCCACCGCAAAGATCGCCAGGATAACCACCGGAGCCCACATGCCGAAGAACACGCTGGAGATCATGGGGACGATGGCCCAGGTGGCGGCGCAGGGCACCGCCCAGGCCAGGGCGATGGTCAGGATGCGCTGGCCCCAGTTGTCGATGACCCGGGTGCCGGCGGCGCCGCCGATGGTGCAGCCGAAGCTGACCAGGAAGGGCATGATGGCCTTGCCCTGCAAGCCCAGCTTGGACATGGTGTTGTCAAAGACGTAGGAGATACGGGCCATATAGCCGATCTCCTCGATAAAGCCGAACACCAGGGTAATGCCGAAGACGAAGCCGATCATGGAGATGGCGAAGTACAGTGCGTTGACGCCTACATCACAGATCAAACTGGTCACAAAGGCCGGTGCGCCGATGGCGGAAAGCCCGGCGGTGATGGGCGGAACCAAAAGCGACGGGAGCATACCGCCTATGATCATAAAGGGAGCCGCGGGAATAAAAGAGGCGACGAGCCCCAGCAGGATAATGACCACGGCCAGGGGTTTGCCCCAGCGCTTGCTGGTGGCCAGACGGTCGAATTTGCCAAGGACCGCCGCATCTTTCCTGCCTGTCACTGCGTCTTTGAGAAGACCGTCGATCCAGGCGAATTTGCACTCGCCGGTGTGCAGGGCCCCGTCATGCAGTCCCGCGCAGATGCGTTCCACTTCCACAGCGGCCTCCGGGGCGACCAGCTCCTGGACCCTGGCCTTCACCGGGGCATCGCCCTCCATGACCTTGGCCGCCAGCCAGAGCGGCGTGTAATCGCCCATGCCCTCAACCGGCATCTGGGCATAGAGGTTGGAGAAGCCCTCCAACGCCATATACTGCTCCCGCAGGCCCTCTACCCGCAGTGTGGGTCGCTCCCGCAGCACCCGGTCCAGGGCGGCGAAGAAACCGTCGTAGTGCTTCACATCCGTGGCGGAGAAGGGCACCACCGGGATGCCCAGCTTCTCCTGGAGCTTTGCGGCATCCACCGTCTTGCCCTGCTCTTTGACCACATCCATCATGTTCAAAAGCAGCAACGCTGGGGTCTGGATGCCGGCGAAGTCCGCCAGCATAAAAAGGCTCCGCTCCAGCTGGGAGGCATCAGCCAGGATACACACCGCATCCGCTTTTCCGCCGGCGATATAGTCCCGGGTGATGATCTCCTCCTCAGAGTTGGCGGACAGGCTGTATGTACCGGGCAGATCCGCCACGGTGTACTTCACACCGTTCCGGATGAAGTAGCCCTCTTTCTGCTCCACCGTTTTGCCGGGCCAGTTTCCCACATGCTGCCGCAGGCCGGTCAGGCCGTTGAACAGGGTGGACTTGCCGGAGTTGGGCTGTCCCAGCAGGGCAATGACCGGGTTTTTGATAGCCGTCTGTGTCATTTGGAGGCACCTCCGATCTGAATTTTTCCGCACTCCTCCCGGTTGAGGGCCACCATGGTGTCCCTGCTATACAGCAGGATGGGGCGCTTCTTTTCATTTTGCAGGACTGTCACCGGACAGCCCAGCGTCAGGCCGATGGAGGTGACCCGACTCAAGAACCGGGTATCTCCCTGGATACCGCAGATGACTCCCTGCTCCCCGCTTTTCGCTTCCAACAGTGTTTTCATAAACTCTCTCCTCTCTCATTGATATGGTTCCGGCACCGCCGCCGGTATTCCAGGGGCGTTACCCCGGTCTCCTGGCGGAACACAGCGCCGAATTTCCCTTGGTTTTCATAGCCCACATCGCTTGCAATATCCGCAATACTGCGGGTTCCTCCGGCCAGCAACTCCTTCGCCGTGTTGATCCGCAGTCGCCGCAGGTATGTGGAGATGGGCATTCCAAACATGACACCGAAATATTTCTTCAGGGAGGCCGCGCTGATCCCCACCCTTGCCGCAACATCCGTAATGGTGTACCGCTGCCGAAGATCGCAGGTTATCAATTTCTTTGCCTGCAGCACCGCTTCCCGCTGGCCCAGTGTCAGATAGGTGCGGAATTGCGCCAGCTGCCCCTGGGATTTACCTTTCAGCATCCACAACAGGTGCAGCATATGGAACCGGTAGTCCTCCAAGGGCAGATCATTCGCCTGGATGTGTTGATAGATCTCTTGGGCAAGCTCTGCCCATTCGCGGGACGCTGACGCCAGATAACTGCCCTGTCTGTCGAGAAGGGACTGCGTCATAGACAATATTTGTACACCACACTCCGTCCAGGCAGGCGGCTCACCGCCCCGGAGCATGTCCAGATCCATCACGATTTCCAGCCCGACATACGCTCCGGTGGGAAGCTGCATGATGCCCACCGGCGGGTTGGAATCCACGCTGAGGGTCCCTTGGCCGATATAGACATACCGCTCGTCTGGAAGGGGGACCTCACAGCTGCCGCGAAGGCAGTAGTTCATCTTCAAATAGTGGTAGGCGCCTATGGGCTGGATATCCAGCTGCTCCATATGAAAGTCGATGGTCCAGATCTGAACACCCGGATATAATTCCAGCAGGCGCATTTCCCCCTGACCGCTGCCTGATTGAAAGCGCATTTTGCGGAGAAAAAAGGACAGCGTTTCCTCTTCTACCACATACTGCATGATGAATTTTGGATTTGTCGTGTTTTCCATCCACCCGCACCTCTTATTCAAGAAGGTTAGTATTAACTAACCTTAGACAACAGCATAACAGAAAGCGAAGCCCTTTTCTTCTCCATTTGATTATTTTTGCTCCATCTGATCACGAAATTTGGGCCGCCGCAAAGAAATGCGGCGGCCCGCAGAAATCACGCCAGTTTCCAGCTGGCAGCTTCCTGGCGCATCCCGATAAAGTCGGCATAGATGCCCTTTTGGCCCACGAGCTGTTCATGGGTCCCGCTTTGGACGATATGCCCGCCGCTGAGGACCAGGATCTGGTCGGCGTTCCGGACCGTCTTCAACCGGTGCGCAATCATCACGATGGTCTTGTCATGGGTCAGGGCGTTGATGGCGGCCTGCAGCTCCGCCTCATTCTCCGGGTCAACGCTGGCAGTAGCCTCGTCCAGGATAATGATGGGTGCGTCTTTCAAAATGGCCCGGGCGATGGAAATGCGCTGCTTCTCGCCGCCGGACAGCGTTCCGCCGCCCTCTCCCAGCATCGTGTTGTAGCCATCCGGCAGCGCCATGATGAAGTCGTGACAGCAGGCCTGCTTGGCTGCCTCCACCACCTGCTCATGAGTGGCGTCCGGGCGGCCGAACTTGATGTTGTTCTCAACGGTGTCGTTGAAGAGATAGACACTTTGGAACACCATGGAGATGTTGCGCATCAAACTGTCCAGCTTGTACTCCCGCACATCCCGGCCGCCTACGCGGATGCTCCCCTTGTCCACATCCCAGAACCGGGCGATCAGGCTGCACAGGGTCGTCTTTCCGCCGCCGGAGGGACCCACCACGGCGGTAGTGGTCTTTTCCGGGATGGTGAAGCTGACGCCGTCCAAAACAGTCCGGTCGCCATAGGAGAAGGAGACGTCCTGGAAGGTGATGTCCGCCCTGCCGGGTGTGATGTCCTGTCCTTCAATATCCATAGTGGGGGTGTCGTCAATGGAGTTGGCCTTATCCATAGAGGCCCCCAGCATCTGCAGGTTATCCGACATATTGCCCGCGCTCTCCAGCTCCCCATAGATCATAAAGGAGGCGATCAGCATCAGCAGGCAACGGGACAGAGGCAGGGTGCCGCCGGTGTAAAAGGCCAGCGCCCCCACCACCAGCGCGGCGCTGAAGCACCGCACAACGATCTGCCGGATGCCGGACCAGGGCACCACGGAGTGTTCCAGCGCCAGGGCCTTTTTGCAGCTGTCGTCCACCGCCTTGCCCACTGACTGGCTGTTGTCCCGCTCCAGGCCATAGGCCTTGACCACGCTCATGCCCTGGATGTACTCCAGCACCGCCTCCACCAGGGTCTCCTGCGCCTGCTGGCGGGCGGGCGCGGTCCGCACCATGGCCCGCTGGCTGCACTCCGTCACCACCAGGTAGCAGGCAATACCGGCGATGGCGATCAGCCCCAGACGCCAGTCAGTACAGGTGAGCATCAGGCACAGGGCCAGTGTTTTCAAGAATCCGCCGATTACCATGACCAGACACCGGGCGGCGCTGTTCTCCACATCCCCCAGGGTCGTAGTGACCACAGCGGTGATGTTGCCCAGGCTGTTACCGTTGAAATAGCCCATGGGGATATAACGCAGGCGGTCTCCGATCTGGACACGCTTTTCCGCCACCATGTGGTAGCCTACCTCGGTCTCCTGGTTGGTGGAGTGGTACGAGCATAAGGTGCGCCCGACAATGGACACCAGCATCACAGCCGCAATGGGCCAGATGGGGCCGGCCGTTCTCTCAATCATCTGATCCAGCGCCAGCATCAGGGCCAGAAACTGCAGGGCGGCAAAGACAGCGCCCAGAAAAGAGATGACCATGGCCCGTTTCAGCAGGCTGCGCTTACTACCGGCAAAGACAAATATCTTTTTCAATACACCAAACATATAGATTCCTCCTTTCAAACCGTATCCTGGGCGCCCAGATAAGCTTTCCACATCTGGGCGTACAGAGAACAGTGCTCCAGCAACTCCTCCTGCCGCCCCTGGGCGGCAATGGAGCCGTTTTCCACCACCACGATATTGTCCGCGTCGGTGATGGTCCCCAGGCGGTGGGCGATGACGATCAAGGTCTTGCCGCGGGTCAATGCGGAAATGGCCCGTTGGATCATGGCTTCGTTCTCCGGGTCGATGCTGGCAGTCGCTTCGTCGAGGATGACGATGGGCGCGTCCTTCAGCATGGCACGGGCAATGGAGATGCGCTGCTTCTCGCCGCCTGACAGATGCCCGCCCCCTCCGCCGCACACGGTGTCGTAGCCGTGGGCCAGCGCACGGATAAATTGGTCACAGCCCGCTGCCTTTGCCACTTCCTCCACCTGGGCGTCGGTGGCGTCCGGCCGGCCCATGCGGATGTTGTCCCGCACCGAGCGGTCAAAGAGGTAGTTGTCCTGGGACACATAGGCGATCTGCCGGTTGAGCTGCTCCAAAGGCATCTGGCGCAGGTCCACGCCGCCCAGAGTAATGGCCCCATCCGTCACATCCCAAAAGCCCGCGATCAGCTTGGCAATGGTAGATTTGCCCGAGCCGGAGGGGCCTACCAGGGCGGTCACCGTGCCGGGTTGAATATCCAGGCTCACATTACGCAGCACCTGCCCCGACTCCTGGTTATAGGCGAAGGATACATGCTCCAGCTTGATCCCGCTGCCGTGGAGTACGGCGGGCTGCTCCGGATGCTCCAGCTCCGGGGCGTCCAGGATCCCGGCAATCTCCCCCACATTGGTGCCCACTACGGCCAGTTCGTCCACAAAACTCATGGCAGCGATCAGCGGGGCGGTGAGCCCCAGGGACAAGACGATGATGGTGAGGAAATCCGCCGCGGTCAGGCTTCCGCCCCGCCACAGCAGCAGGCCCACCGGCAGCACCGTCACCAACACCGAGGGCGTGACGGACTGCATGGTGGCCATGTACTTCTGGTTGTCCCGCATCCAGTCCACATAGTATTGGGCGTTATCCGTCACCGCACCGGAGTACTTCTTGTAGGAACCGGCGCTCTGGCTGAAAGCCTTGACCACCTGGATACCACCCACATACTCCACGATGGCGTTGGCCATTCGCCGTCCGATCTCTACCGCCCCCTGCCAGCGGACGGCATAGGTCTTGCCGGACTGGCCGGCGACAAAGAATCCGGTGACCGTGGTGACCAGGGAGGCAAGCCCCATCCGCCAGTCCAGAACAAAGATACACACCGCGATAGCGATAGGAACCAGTACATTGGCTGTCATCTCCGGGATCAGGTGGGCCAGCGTGGGTTCCATGCCCTCCACCCGGTCCACGATGGTGGTTTTATACTGACCGGAGGGCGTGTCCAGAATGGTCCCCATGGGGACCCGGCTGAGCTTGGACAGCAGGCTTTTCCGCAAATCCCGCAGGGTGTGGTAGGTGGCGGTGTGGGACATGGAGGTGGACCAGGTGGAAAACAGAGATTTTCCTCCGTAGGCCGCCAACAGCAATCCGCACCAGGGCAGACAGTCCCCCAGGCCGCCGCCTGACAGCAGCAGGCGGAGCATGATGGCAATGCAGAAATAGGCCAGCATATTACAGGCCACACCCAGCACCGCCAAAACCACCGCGCCGTAAAACCCGCCGTGGTATTCCCCAGCCCAGCCCCAGAGCCGGGCAAAGGGCGAGGGTTCTTTCTTTGTGTTCATGCAAGCATCTCCTTCTATTTAGTTAGTTAATGCTAACTTATGTGGAAAAGAAATGGGGACTCACAAACCGGAGATCCCCAAAAGCTTAAACCAGCCGGCAGAATAGAAGTCCCGAAGGCTGTCCATGTACTTTCTGGCCTTTTCCCGGGGCATATCGTGGCGGACTGTTTCAAACATCCCGTTGAACAGGGCCGTGGACATGATATGGATCAGTTCGTCGTCGATCTCGGGAACGGGATAGCCCGCCGCGTGCATCTTGTCAACCAATGCCCGGCCGGAATTGTCCTCGATCTCCGCCAGCGTGTCCAAGTAGTGCTCATACCGGGTGCCCGCTGCAGCGCAGGTAATGAGCTTGAAGGCGTCGAAGTGATCGTAGATATGGTCCAGCATCCAAGCAGCCTCCACATCCGGGACCTCCGGCAAGTCGCTGATCTGCTCTTCCAAAGGGCGGTCGGCAAATCTCCGCTGGATCTCCCGATACCGATCCACCAGTTCCTGTGCCGGCTCCGCCACAAGTGCGTCGAACATGGCCTCTTTATCCGTGTAATAGCCATAAATGGCGCCTGTTGTGACGCCCAGCGATGCGGCAATGCTTCTCATCGACGCCCCCTGAAAGCCTTTTGCAAGGAACTCCTGCTTTCCGGCCGCCAGCAGATCAGCAGCCAGTTTTTTATTTTCCGGTCTCATTAGTCACCTCCATAAAATAACTTTGTTATTTAATAACAGCGTTATTATATTCTGGTGATGCTCCGCTGTCAAGGGCTATCAGAAAATTTTACAGAAGAAGGGGATCTGTCTACCGTTGAGACAGATCCCCTTTCCGTTTATAAAGTTAGACTTACGCCCCGGCCCGCTGGCTCCAGCCACGGCTGGATTCCCGGACGGTGACAAAGTTTTGATAGACGCCGTCCTGCTCCATGAGCTGGTCATGGGTGCCACGCTGGACGATCTCTCCGCCTGCGACCACCAAAATCTGATCCGCGTGGCGGATGGTGTTCAGCCGGTGGGCGATGACCAGCAGGGTCTTGCCCCGGCACAGTTCGGTGATGGCCTGCTGGATGTAGCTCTCATTGTCCGCGTCCACGCTGGCGGTTGCTTCGTCCAGAATGACGATGGGCGCGTTCTTCAGAATGCACCGGGCGATGGAGATGCGCTGCTTTTCGCCGCCGGACAGGGTCTCGCCGCCCTCCCCCACCACGGTGTCATAGCCGTCAGGCAGCGCCATAATGAAGTCATGGCACCGGGCCTTTTTGGCGGCCTCCATGACCTCCTCCCGGCTGGCGTCGGGGCGGCCCATGGATATGTTGTTGTAGATGGTGTCCTGGAACAAATAGACCCGTTGGAACACCACGCTGATCCGGTCCATCAGGTCCGCCAGGGGCACCTCCCGGATGTCCCGGCCCCGCACCAGCACCTGCCCGGCTTTTACGTCCCAGAACCGGGTGAGCAGGCTGGCGATGGTGGACTTTCCGCCGCCGGAGGGGCCCACCAGGGCGGTCATCTCATTGCGGTTCAGTCGGAACGAGACATCCCGCAGGACGTCCTTTTCTCCATACGCAAAGCGGACATTGCGGAACTCCACCTCCGGTGCATCGCTCTCCGCCGGGATAGCAGTCCCACCGCTGTCGGGCAGCTCCGGCTCCGCGAAGATCTCCTCGATCCGGTCCAGGCAGGCGTTCATCACCGTCAGCCGGGCGGACTGGCTGAACAGCGCCTTGATGGGGCCGAACAGCTCGAACACAAACAGCAGCACGCCCACGGCCATGGTACCCGCCAGCATCCCCTGGCCATACAGCCACAGGGCCAGCGCCAGGATCAGGGAGGCCCCCAGGCCGCAGCACAGCTGCAAGGTCCGATGCCAGGGCACCTCGCTCTCCTCAAAGTCCAGATTGACCCGGCAGGTCTTGGCGAAGCTCTCAGACAGCTCCTTTGATTTTTCTCCCAGCAGATTGTAGGTCTTGATGATGCCGATGCCCTCGGTAAAGTCCAGCACCGCCTCGGTCATGGACTGGCTCTGGGTCTGGCGGAGGGCGGAGTGGGCCAGCGTGCTTTTCAGCGCTCGCTGCCCCAGCAGCCAGATCACCAGCACAATGAGGGCTGCCGCCAGTCCCAGCCAGGGACTGACCGCCAGCAGAAAGGCCACCAGAATAGCCTGGGCGAACACATCGCTCATCATGTTGGCGATATCCTGCATGCAGTGCTCCTCGATAAACACCATGTCGGTGGAGAGGACGGAGCTGATCTTGCCGATGTTGCCCTCGGTGAAATAGCCCATGGGCATCTTCCGCAGGTGCTTGCCAAGATCCATCCGCATATCCGCGAACACCAGATACCCCGCCGCGGCCTGGAGCCGGTCGGCGATGTTCTGGAAAAGGCACTGCAGCAGAACGCAAAGTACCAGTCCCAACCCCAGATACAGGCAAATCTGTCCGGTCATAGCCCCCTGGGAGAAAGCGGTCAGAGCCAGGAAAGCCATGCCGATGGGCGCCTTCGCCAGCAGGGCGTGGAGGAAGGCAAACAGAAAGGCCCATTGGATGCGGCACTTATGGGGACCGGAGACCGCCAGGATCCGTTTCATCAAAGTGATCATCTGTTCATCTCCTCCTGTTCCGTGCTGACTTTCCATTGGGCGCTGCCTTCAGCCGCCTGCCAAAGCTTTTGATAGGCCGGGCACTGCTCCAGCAGGGCCCCATGTTTTCCAACGCCCACCAGATTTCCCTTGTCCAGCACACAAATTTGGTCTGCATTCACGATGGAGTGGAGCCGGTGGGCGATGACCACCACCGTCTTTCCCCGGATGACCTCGGCGATGGCCTCGTTCATCTTCTCCTCGTTCTCTGGGTCCATAAAGGCCGTGGCCTCATGTTCATATACACAAACCCCGGAAAGCCGCATAAACACTGAACTTTTTAACCATCACAAAAAAATAGAATAACCCTATAACCACACTGAAAACGCCTTTTGACGGCTTTACGGCCAGTCACAGGGCGTTTTTAGGTGTCCGGCGTATCGCTCTTACGGTACGCCGCTTTTTTATGCCCAAATGCGGAAAGGAGGCGACACTATGAATTTTACTTCCGGCCCTGACCGGGCCTTTGAACGGCTGATGCAGGAAAAGCCCGGTTTCGATCACTACGACGGCGGCGGGGCGAACGCGCCGGAGGATTGCGGCAGTTGCCGCTTCTATCGCCCGGATTGGAAATATCAATACTGTGTGTATGCAGAGTGTCCCTATCAGCCGGGCAAACTGACCGCCCTTGTTGCCGGTCAAATTTACACTGAAAGGAGCTGACGACGATATGGCAGTATTCCGCGTGGAGAAGAACAAAGGCTATACGGTGATGTCCAACCACCATCTGCGGAATAAAGCTCTGTCCCTGAAAGCCAAGGGCCTGCTGTCACATATGTTGACAGGATGCGGCAGTTTCGGATGGTGAGATCGCCTCCCGTGTTATCGC